>DASQHM010000017.1:0-43037 GCA_035632095.1 Candidatus Cybelea sp.
GAGGCCGGGCCGCTCGCCGTGGCGGAAGCCGCGTCGCTCTACAATGCCGAATCGCTCAAGGCAGCCTTGGCGAAGCAGCCGGAGAACTAAGACAACCGTCTCGGCTTCAGCTTCCGTCGTTGACGGCGCGCACGCCGCAGATCGAGTAGTCCGGCTGGCGGCCGCTCGTCGTCTTGCGGTCGAACGCCCGGTGGAAGAACAACGACGTGGTCGAGGTGTAGGAATTGATCGGTCCGAAGCCGTGCATGTCGACCTGCAGCAATCCGGCGCGGCGAAGGATCGCGGCCGTGTTTGGGAACCAATCGGAATTGTCGAGGACGATCAATCCGCCTGGTTTCAGATGCTTGACCGCCGCCTCGCCGCAGCGCTTGCGTACGCTCCCGTCGACGACGATCACGTCGAATTGCCGGCCGAAACGGCCGATAGCCTCGGGATACTTGTCGCGGTCGGCTTCAAGCAGGTACGTGGTGTTGGCGCCGAGGCGCGGCTTGACGCGCTCGTACCAAACCGCGTCGTCTTCAACCGACACCAGGCTGCGGCAGCGCGGCCCCCAGAACAACGTGGAGTTTCCGGAGCCGAATTCGAACACGTCGCAATCGGAGAAATCGAGCTGCTTCAGATATTCGATGGCCGGATAGGTGTACCAGGGCACGGGCTTGCCCTGGCCGTCGACGGCTTCGCGGCGCGCCGCCGAATTCCAATGGCCATAGCGGCGCTCCAGGTTGTAGCTCGCCTTGATGGCGCGCCGCAGCCCGTTGGGAATGAGCGACTTCGCCCAGCGCTCGAGTTGCTTGGCCGCCTTAGGCATCGCTGCGCCGTCAGTAGGCCAATTCGGTGAAGGCCGGGTCCACCGAGCCCCGCCAGGGGCCGCGGTAGAGCTCGAGCAAGTCCTCCGCCGGCGTGCGGCCGCGCTCGACGATGGCGCGCAACGGATCGAGAAAATGCGCTTCGCTGTCGCCGGACGCGTTGATGCGACCGCGGCGGTTCAAGCCATCGGCCGCGATGGCGAGGACATCGCCCGCGACTTCGCGCACGGTGCGATTGCGGAACCGCGTGTGCAGCGCCGAGACGGGCACCTCGTTCCGCAGGCGCTGGCGTTCTTCTGTGCTCCAGTCGCGCACGAGGGCCCATGCCGCATCGAGTGCGCCTTGATCGTAGAGCAAGCCGACCCAAAGCGCCGGCAGCGCGCAGATGCGCCACCACGGGCCCCCGTCGGCGCCCCGCATCTCGATGTAGCGCTTCAGCCGTGCTTCCGGGAACAGCGTCGTCAGATGATCGGCCCAATCGCGGAGCGTGGGCATCTGGCCCGGCAGCGCTGGCAGTTTTGCACGCAGGAAATCGCGGAACGATTGACCGGAAGCGTCGATATAGCGGCCGTCGCGGTAGACGAAATACATCGGCACATCAAGTGCCCAGTCCACGTAGCGCTCGTAGCCGAAGTCCTGATCGAACGTGAACGGGATCATGCCTGAGCGTTCGTTGTCGGTATCGGTCCAGATCTGGCTGCGGTAGCTCAAGAATCCGTTGGGCTTGCCTTCGACAAAAGGGGAATTGGCGAACAGCGCCGTGGCGACCGGCTGCAGCGCGATGCCCACCCGGAGCTTCTTCACCATGTCGGCTTCCGACGCGAAGTCGAGATTGACCTGCACGGTACAGGTCCGAAGCATCATGTCGAGGCCGAGTTTGCCCTTCTTCGGCATATAGGCGCGCATGATGTCGTAGCGGCCCTTGGGCATCACCGGAATGTCATCCCGCCGCCATTTCGGCTGGAAGCCGAGCCCCATGAAACCGACGCCGATCTCCTCCGCGACCAGCTTCACCTGGGCCAGATGCGTATTCAGCTCATGGCAAGTCTGATGCAGGGTTTCGAGCGGCGCGCCTGACAGCTCGAATTGTCCACCCGGTTCCAAGGTGATCGACTGCTCGCCGAGCGACAGCGCAATGACATTGTCGCCTTCTTTCACCGGCTGCCAGCCGAAGCGCTGCAGCCCTTCGAGCATGGCGCGGATGCCGGCCGGTCCCGCGTAAGGCAGCGGCTTCAAGCTTTCGCGGTCGAAACCGAATTTTTCGTGTTCGACGCCGATGCGCCATTGCGCCGGATCGGGCTTGGCGCCCTCGGCGATATGCGCAATCAGGTCGGACTTGGATGTGATCGGCGTTTCCGGTGCTTGCGCCGGTCCGGACATGCTCTCCCCGCATCGCTATGTCGGTCGACGTTGCCCCGCCGCACCGGTACCTTTGAAGTAATGACTTACCTCAGGCGTATCAAGCGCACTGCCTGAATTGGTGCAAGCGGGATTTTCGTGAGCAAAGGCTTGCTTTTCCTGCCATTTGCGCTAATGCCCCGCCCGCCAGTCGCCGAGATGCGCCTGCCACAGGGCCAAGGCCGCGATCGCGGCGGTATCGGCGCGAAGCAGACGCGGCCCGAGCGAGACCGGCAGCGCAGCCGCGTTGGCCCGCAACATCGCCCGCTCGCCGTCATCGAAACCCCCTTCTGGCCCCACCAGAACCGCCCAAGGCGACGCCGCGCCGCGCGGCTGCTCCGCCGCCAGCGCATCTGCAATCGGCCGCCCGCCCGCCTCGTCGCAGAACAGCAGCCGCCGATCCGCCGGCCAGGCGGACAGGAGGGCATCAAGGCGGACCGGCGCCCGCACCTCGGGCACGGTCAACCGCTCGCACTGCTCGGCCGCTTCGCGGGCGTTCGCCGCCAGCCGCTCCACGTTCACGCGCGCGGCATTGGTGCGCCGGGTCAGCACGGGCTGCAGCACGCTGACGCCGAGCTCGCCCGCCTTCTCCGCCACCAGATCCACCCGTGCATGCTTGATCGGCGCGAAGCAGAGCCACAGGTCGGGTTCGGCGCTTTGATTTCGCAAGCACGAGCCGAGCGTGAGCGTCGCGGACTTTCGGCCGATGCCGGAAATGATCGCCTGCCACTCGCCGTCGCGCCCGTTGAACACGGCAACCTCGTCGCCGGCGATATACCGCAGCACCGTGCCGAGATAATGCGCCTGGGCGGCGTCGAGCGGAACGGCGGCGCCCTGCGCCAGGTCGGCGGCGACGTAGAGGCGATGGCGCGGCTTGTCGCGGAGCATGGCGGAAGCCTGGGGCAAATGGCCTCGCGGCTCAAGCCTTTGGCGGAGTAAGGTTGCGGAGCATCGATCCGAACGCCACACGCATCAGCTCATGAGCGAATTCCTGCCCTCGACCCTTGTCGATGCCCGCCCGGGCAATTGGGTGGACCGCTTCGCGCCGGCGGCGGCGCGACCCTATTTCCGGCTCTCGCGCATCGACCGGCCCATCGGCACCTGGCTGTTGCTGCTGCCCGGATGGTGGAGCATTGCGCTCGCCGCCCCGCCCGGCGCCTGGCCCGACCTGCGCCTCCTCGCGCTGTTCGCCATCGGCGCCATGGCCATGCGCGGCGCCGGCTGCACCTTCAACGATCTGGTGGACCGCGATCTCGACGCCAAGGTCGAACGGACCCGCGGCCGGCCGCTGCCGTCAGGGCAAGTCGGAGTGGCAGCGGCAATCGTCTGGCTGGTTGCGCAGTGCCTTGTCGGGCTCGGCGTGCTCCTGTGCCTGAACCCACTGGCCATCGGCCTCGGCGTGGCCTCGCTCCTCCTTGTTGCCGTCTATCCGTTCATGAAGCGCCTCACCTGGTGGCCGCAATTCTTCCTCGGCCTCGCCTTCAATTGGGGCGCCATCCTCGGCTGGGCCGCGGCGCGCGACGGGTTGGCGCTGGCGCCGCTGGTGCTTTATGGCGCAGGCATCGCCTGGACCCTCGGCTACGACACCATCTATGCCCACCAGGACAAGGAAGACGACGCGCTGATCGGCGTGAAATCCACCGCCCGCCTGTTCGGTACGCGCACCCAGGTTTGGCTGGCGATATTCTATGACGCGGCATTGGGCGGCATTCTCGTCGCCGGGTTGTTGTCGGGGATGCGTTGGACATTTGCCGCGATGCTCTCGGCCGTGCTGGCACATTTCATCTGGCAGGTCGTGAGCCTACGGATCGACGAGCCGGCCGATTGCCTGGCCAAATTCCGCAGCAACCGCGACGCCGGCCTGCTGGTATTCGCCGCCATCGTGATCGCCCGCGCGCTCGGTTAGATCGCCGCTATAATCCGCCGGTCATGCCGTACGCATCCCTTCGCGATTTCACCGCGCGGCTCGAACGCGAACGCCGGCTGGTTCGCGTCAGCGAGCCCGTGTCGACGGTGCTCGAAATGACGGAGATTCAGACGCGGCTCTTGGCCGAGGGCGGACCGGCGGTCATTTTCGAGAACGCTGTCGGCGCCGGCGGCAAGCGCTTCGCCATGCCGGTGCTGGTCAACCTTTTCGGCACGGTCGAGCGGGTCGCCTGGGGCATGGACCGGCAGCCCAGCGAACTGCGCCAGCTCGGCGAGACCTTGGCATTTCTGAAACAGCCGGAGCCGCCCGGCGGCTGGCGCGAGGCGCTGGACATGTTCCCGATGCTGAAGACGGTCATGGCCATGCAGCCCAAGACCGTCAGCGGCGCACCATGCCATGAGGTGGTGCTCACCGGATCGGATATCGATCTCGCCATGCTGCCGGTGCAGACTTGCTGGCCGGACGATGTCGCGCCGCTCATCACCTGGCCGCTGGTGGTCACCAAAGGTCCGGGCAACGCCAAGCAGGATGCATTCAACCTCGGCATCTACCGCATGCAGGTCACGGGACGCAACACGACGCTTATGCGCTGGCTCAAGCATCGCGGCGGCGCGCAGCACCATGCGCGCTGGTCGGCCCAAAAGCGCGAGCCGCTGCCCGCGGCGGCCGTGATCGGCGCCGATCCCGGCACGATTTTGGCCGCCGTGACGCCGGTCCCCGACACCATGTCCGAATACCAGTTCGCCGGCCTGCTCCGCGGCAAGAAAGTGGAGCTGGTGGATTGCCGCACGGTGCCGCTCAAGGTGCCGGCCGAAGCGGAAATCGTGCTGGAAGGCCATGTCTCGCTCGACACTTACGGCGACGAGGGACCGTTCGGCGACCACACCGGCTATTACAACGCCGTGGAGAAGTTTCCGGTCTTCACGGTCAGCGCCATCACCATGCGGCAGAAGCCGATCTATCTCTCGACATTCACCGGCCGGCCGCCGGACGAACCCTCGGTGCTCGGCGCCGCTCTCAACGAGGTCTTCGTACCGCTGCTGATCCAGCAATTTCCGGAGATCGTCGACTTCTGGTTGCCGCCCGAAGGTTGCAGCTACCGCATCGCCGTGGTCTCCATGCGCAAAGCGTATCCCGGCCACGCCAAGCGGGTGATGATGGGCGTGTGGTCGTACCTGCGGCAGTTCATGTACACCAAGTGGGTCATCGTGGTGGACGACGACATCGACGTGCGCGACTGGAAGGACGTGATGTGGGCCGTGTCGACGCGCATGGACCCGGCGCGCGACATCACGCTGATGGAGAACACGCCGATCGACTATCTGGATTTCGCCTCGCCGGAAAGCGGCCTCGGCTCGAAGATCGGCCTCGACGCAACCAACAAGCTGCCGCCGGAAACCAAGCGCGATTGGGGCGAGAAGATCCGCATGCGCGACGACATCGTTGCGACCGTGACCGAGAAATGGCCGCGCCTCGGGCTGCCCGGGACCGGCAAGCCCATCTGGAAGTGAACGCCATGTATCGCCTCTACGACGCGCTTGAATCCGGCAACGCCTACAAGGTGCGGCTTGTGCTGCATCAACTCGGCATTCCCTTCGAGCGCATCGAGGTTGATTTTCTGCGCGGCGCGACCCGCACGCCGGAGTTTCTCGCCATGAACCTCAACGGCCGCGTCCCCGTATTGGAACTGGCGCCCGGCAAGTTTCTGGCGGAGTCCAACGCCATCATCTGGTTCCTGGCCGAGGGTACGCCGCTCGTGCCCAACGACCGCGGTTTGCGCGCCGAGGTGCTGCAGTGGATGTTCTTCGAGCAGTACAACCACGAGCCGAACGTGGCGACCCCTCGCTTCTGGCTGCACCACCCCGAGCTGATGGACTCGCATTTGCGCGTTGAGCTTGGGCGCAAGCAAGAGCGCGGCCGCGCCGCGCTGGCGGTGATGGAGCGGCATTTGAGTACGCGGCGCTATTTCGTGGGCGATCGCTATTCCATCGCCGATATCGCGCTCTACGCCTATTCCCATGTGGCGCCGGAGGGCGGCATCGAGCTCGACGCTTACCCGGTCGTCCGCGCATGGATCGGACGCGTCGCCGCCGAGCCGCGCCATATCCCCATCACTCAGGGCTGAAGCGTGTTGAAATCCGGAGCCTTGGCGCCATGAAAACCGCGTTCGTGACCGGCGGAACCGGCTTCGTCGGCATCAACCTTATCGACGAGCTGAACCGCCAGGGGTGGAAGGTAACGGCGCTGCACCGGCAGTCGTCCGATCTGACCTATATCAAGCGTTTCACCGCCGACCTTGTGGAAGGCAGCATCACCGATGCCGTTTCGCTCGCACGCGCGATGCCGGCGAACGTGGACGCGGTGTTCCATGTGGCGGGCAACACCAATTTTTGGTCGCGGCGCAATGCCGAGCAAACCCGCGAAAACGTCGAGGGTACGCGCAACGTCGTCGCGGCCGCCCTGGAAAAGCGCGCAAAGCGATTGATCGTGACGTCGTCGATCTCGGCTTACGGTATTCAAAAGGGCGAAATCACCGAAGCAACGCCATCCAACGCGGCGCAGTCGTGGATCAACTATCAGCGCACCAAGTGGCTCGCCGAGGAAGAGGCGCGCAAGGGCATCAAAGCCGGGCTTCCGGCGGTCATCATGAATCCCGGCGCCATCGTCGGGCCCTATGACTTCGGAGGCTGGTCCCGGATCTTTCAGATCATCGCGGAGGGCAAGCTGCCGGGGGTGCCGCCGGGCGGCATCTCCTGCGGCCACGTGCGCGAGGTGGTCCGGGCCCATATCGCCGCGGTGGAGCGCGGCAAGATCGGGGAGAACTATCTGCTGGCCGGAACCGGGGCGAGCTACGCCGAAATGTTCGGCATCATCGGCGAGCTTGTCGGTAAGCCGGTGCCAAAGCGGCTGCTTCCCGCACCGATGCTGCGGATCATGGCGCAAGCGCAGGCCGCTCTGGCCGCGATCACGGGCAAGCCACCGCAGCTCACGCCGGAAATGGCGGCGACGCTCGCCAAGAGCAATCTGTGCCCGAGCCGCAAGGCCCAGGCCGAGCTCGGGTACCGGGTGGTGCCGCTCAGGACCATGCTGCAGGATTGCTACGACTGGATGGTGGCCGACGGGCGGCTGAAGCGCGCGGCCTGAAGACTCGTCCAGCGCCCGCTTTCCAACCCCGCTTCAAACGCCGGCATCGGCACTGTTGCAGGACGGGGCGCGCACCATATATTGAATCATGCCATCCCGCGAAATTTGGTGTCCCCGCTCATGACCACCGGCAAAGGCGGCCAGGCCGCGTTGAATTTGCTCACCGATCTGATCGCCAAGGCGCGCTCCGGCGGCGCGGACGCGGCCGATGCCGTGATCATCGAAGGCGTCAGCCAAAGCGCGTCCTACCGGCTCGGCAAACCCGAAGACATCGAACGCTCGGAAGGGCGCGATCTGGGCTTGCGCGTGCTGATCGGCAAGCGGCAAGCCTTCGTTTCATCAACCGACGTGGCGCCGGCGGCGCTCGCGGCGCTGGTCGAGCGTACGCTCGTGATGGCGCGCAATGCCCCCGAGGATCCCTATTGCGGCCTCGCGGACCCGGCGCTGCTGGCGCGCTCGCAGCCTGCGCTCGATCTGGCGGACGATGCCGAGCCGAGCATCGACGAACTGATCGCGCGCGCCCGCATCGCGGAAGAAGCCGCATTGGCGGTTCCAGGCGTCACCAATTCGGAAGGGGCCGGCGCGGATTGGGGCCGGAGTTCCGTCGCGCTTGCGACTTCGGACGGGTTCGCCAAGGCCTACGCGACAAGCCGCCACGGCGTTGCGGTCAGCCCCATCGCCGGCGACCAGGCCAGCGGTATGGAGCGCGACTACGATTTCGCTTCCGCACGCCATCTTTCCGACCTGACATCGGCGGAAAGCGTCGGCCGCCATGCCGGGGAGCTTGCGGTGCGCCGGCTGCGCCCGCGCAAAGTCGCAAGCGGCAAGGTGCCTATCGTGTTCGATCCGCGTGTGGCCAACGGGCTGCTCGGCCATTTGGCAGGCGCCATATCCGGTCCGGCGATCGCCCGCGGCACCAGTTTCCTGAAGGATCGCCTCGGCCAGGACGTGTTCGCCAAGGGCATTCGCATTGTCGACGATCCGCATCGCCTGCGCGGACTTCGCTCGAGGCCGTTCGACGGCGAAGGCGTCGCCAATCGCCGCATGGACCTGGTCACCGACGGCCGCCTCAACACTTGGCTGCTCGACAGCGCTTCCGCCCGCCAGCTCGGCCTGACCTCCACCGGCCACGCCAGCCGCGGCACCGCCTCGCCGCCTTCGCCGAGCACGACAAACCTCTATCTGGAGCCCGGGTCGCTGACGCCCGAGGCGCTCATGAAAGACATCGCGCAAGGCTTCTACGTCACGGAACTTATCGGCTTCGGCATCAACGGCGTCACCGGCGACTACAGCCGCGGCGCCGCCGGCTTCTGGATCGAGAACGGCAAGATCACGTTCCCCGTCTCCGAGCTTACGATCGCCGGCAACCTCAAGGACATGTTCCGCGCGCTCACGCCGGCCAACGATCTGGTGTTCAAATACGGCACCGATAGCCCGACGGTTCGGATCGATGGCATGACCGTCGCCGGCACATGAACGCGGCCGGCCAATCCGACGACCACGCATTGCTGATGGAAGTGGTGCGCGAGGCCGGGGCCATCGCCCGCGACTTTTTCGTCAAGGGCGCGAAGAGTTGGGAAAAGCGTCACGACGATCCGGTCAGCGAGGCCGACATCGCCGTGAACGAGCATTTGCGCCAACGCCTTTTCGCCGTGCGGCCGCATTATGGCTGGCTTTCCGAGGAGACGGCCGACGACGGCTCGCGGCGCGAGGCGCGGCGGATCTGGATCGTCGATCCCATCGACGGCACGCGCGCGTTCCTGAAGCGCCAGCCGGAATTCGCCGTCTCGGTGGCATTGGTCGAAGACGGACGGCCCGTATCAGGCGTGGTGTTCAATCCGGCGCGCGATGAATTCTACGAGGCGTTCGCCGGCGGTGGCGCCCGGCTGAACGGTGCCGGCATTCGCGCCAGCGACCGGGCGAGCCTCGCCGGCGCGCAATTGCTGGCCAGCAAGCGGACCTTCGAGCGCAACGACTGGCTGCACCTGACGCCCGGCGCCAACTTCGCCTACATGAATTCGATCGCATACCGCATGGCCAAGGTGGCGAGCGGCGACTTCGACGCGGCCGTCACCTTCAGCGAAAAGAGCGATTGGGACGTCGCCGCCGCAGACCTGATCCTGACCGAAGCGGGCGCGCACTGCACCACTTGCGACGGCAAGCCGCTTCGCTACAACGAAGCCGTGGCGCGCCATCCGAGCGTGCTCGCTGCCGCGCCCGGCGTCCATCCGATCCTGGTCAAGCTGCTAACGGCGGCGTGAGACGGGACGGCGGCGAACTACGCCCGCCGCGCCCATACGGCGTTGTCGTGGAAAGCGCCGCCGCCGTTCGGCGCCGGCGCGTCGGCGCCGGTCAGATAGTTGATGCCGCGGCCCTCGACGAAAGCCGCGTTCGGCCAAATGCCTTCCACGACGATCACGCCGGGCTGCAAGCCGTCGAATTCCTCGGCATGCACCACCACGTTGCTGCGGCGATTGCCGAGCCGCACCAGTTCGCCATGCCGGAGGCCGAGCCGCGCCAGATCGTCGGGATGCATTTTCGCCTGCGGCCGTCCCTCGCGGGCGATCGAGGTCGGCGTCTCGTTGAAGGACGTGTTGAGGAAGCTCCGCGCCGGGGACGTCATCAAACGGAACGGATGCTCGTCGGTCGCTTCCTCGATCACCGCGAAATGATCCGGCAGCCGCGGCATTCTCGCATGATCCGGTCCGACCCGCGACCAATCGGGCGCGAAGTGGAACTTCTTGTCCGGATAGGCGAAGCCGTTGAGATAGTGCGCGGTCTCGAAATCCGGCTGGCAATCGTGCCAGCGCTTCTCCATGAGCGTGCGCGCATCCGGCCAGCCGGAGGACTTGAGCGTCCAGTCCACCAATTCCAATTCAGTCATGGCGAAGCCCGGATGCTCGGCGCCGAGCCGCGCGGCCAGGCCGCACAGCACCTGATGATTGGAGCGGGACTCCGCATAGGCCTCGATCAGCTTCGGGCCGATCTGGATGAACTGATGGCGGCCGCCCTGGTAAAGGTCGTCGTGCTCGAGGAATGTCGTCGCCGGCAGCACGATGTCGGCGAACTTCGCCGTCTCGGTCATGAACTGCTCGTGCACGCAGACGAAAAGGTCGTCGCGGGCGAAGCCCTTGTGCACGAGCGTCTGATCGGGCGCCACGGTGGCCGGGTTGGTGTTCTGGATCAGCATGGCGGTGACCGGCGGACCTTTGCCGAGATCCTGTTTGTCGCCGGTGAGCACAGGCCCGATCCGCGTCATGTCGAGGATGCGGACGCCGCGGTCCACCGCGTCCAGGCCCTCGATCATGGTCTTGTTCCAGTGGTAGATGGCGCCGTTGTTGTAGAAGGCGCCGCCGCCGCGGTATTTCCATGCGCCCGTCACCGCCGCCAGGCACGACGCGGCGTGCATGTTGGCCGAACCGTTGCGCGAGCGCGAAAATCCGTAGCCGAGCCGCAGGAAGCTTCGCTTAGTGCCGCCGTAAAGGCGCGCGAAGTCGAGAATTTGCTGCACGTCGAGGCCGGTGATCCGCGCCGCCCATTCTGGCGTGCGGCTCTGCAGGTGCTGTTCGAACTCGGCGGGAACGTCGGTGTATTCGGCGAGGTAGTCGCGATCCGCGAAGCCTTCCTTGAACAGGACGTGCATCACCGCGCAGGCGAAGGCGCCGTCGGTGCCGGGTCTGAGCGCGATGTGCACGTCGGCCGTCTCGGCGGTGCCGTTGCGATAGGGATCGATCACCACCAACTTGGCGCCGCGCTCCTTCCGCGCGCGGGTGACATGCGCCATGACGTTCACCTGGGTCGCGACCGCATTCGTGCCCCAGATGACGATGAGATCGCTGTCCGCCATTTCGCGCGGATCGGCGCCGCGGAG
Organism: Candidatus Cybelea sp.; assembly: GCA_035632095.1. GTDB lineage: Bacteria > Pseudomonadota > Alphaproteobacteria > Ferrovibrionales > Ferrovibrionaceae > DASQHM01. Next base: position 11,147 of record DASQHM010000017.1, read on the forward strand.
CGCGCCCGTCCCCGCGACCCAACCGGCATGGGCCAGATTGACGCAAATGGTGGTCTTCTGGCCGGAATAGCGCATCACGTGGCGGAGCCGGTTGATGCCATCGCGCTGCACCAGGCCCATGGTGCCCGCATAGTAATAGGGCCAGACCGCCTCGCTGCCGTAACGCCTCGTCGCGGCCTCGAACGCGGCCGCGACCTCGTCGAGCGCCTGGTCCCAGGTGATGGGCCGGAATTCGCCCGATCCCTTGCCCCCTACGCGCTGCAACGGCTGACGCAGGCGGTCCGGGTGATGCACGCGCTCGGCGTAGCGGGCCACCTTGGCGCAGACGACGCCGAGCGTGTAGGAATTGTCCGCCGCGCCGCGCACGCGGCCGATGGTATGCGCATCCAGCCGCTCGACCTCCAGCGCGCAGGTGGAGGGGCAATCGTGCGGACAGGTCGAATGCAGGACTTGCGGCTTCGGCTTCAGCGCATTCATCGGGCAGACTCGTCGTGAATTGGAAAGATGGTAGCCGCGACGGGGATTTGCGGCAACCCGGCGCGGCTGTTGCCGGCTCCCCCGGCGTGCTATGGTCCGCCCCGTGAATCCGGGCTATTCGACACCAGAGTGAGCGCCGCGAACCCGAATCGCCGCCGGCCCGCGTCCAGCTTTGCCCTGATCCGGCGGCTGGTGAGCGACCGGGTGCGTCCGCACATTTGGACCTTGGCCCTGACGACCCTGTTCATGGGCGTGGCCGCAGCCAGCACCGGCGCCAACGCCTGGCTGATGCAGCCGGCGCTCGACTACGTCTTCATCGACCACGACCGGCGCATGATGTGGCTGATCCCGCTGGCCGTCATCGCCGTCGCCGCCGTGAAGGGTTTCGCGTCCTACGCCGAAACCATCACGATGAACAAGGTGGGCCAGCGCATCATCGTCGACACCCAGGTCGATTTGTTCGCGCACCTCATGCGCGCCGATCTCGGCTGGCTGCACACCATGCACACCGGAAAGCTGGTGTCGAACTTTCTGTTCGACGTCACGCTGCTGCGCGACGCAGTTAGCCGGGCGCTCACCGGCATCATCAAGGACGCGCTCAGCCTCGTCTTCCTGACCGGCGTGATGTTCCTGCGCGATTGGAAGCTTTCCATCGTGGTGGTGTTCGTCTTTCCGGCCGCCGGCATCCTGGTGCGCAACTTCGGCAAGCGGACGCGCAAAGGCTCCACCGCGACGCAGGAAGAGACCGGCCGCCTCACCACCATCCTCAACGAAGCCTTCGAGGGCGCCCGCCTGGTCAAGGCCTACGGCATGGAGGACCACGAGATCGAGCGGACGCGATCGTCGGTGGAGCGCCGCCTCGCCCATATCATGAAAGTGATCCGTGCCCGCGCCGCATCGACGCCGACGACCGAGGCGCTCGGCGGCATAGCCGTGGCGCTTGCAATTCTTTACGGCGGCTGGCAATCGTCCATCGGCCAGATGACGCTCGGCGACTTCGGCTCGTTCATCACCGCCCTCCTGCTCGCCTATCAGCCGCTGAAGAGCATCTCGACGCTCGGGCCTGCGTTGCAGGAAGGCTTGGCCGCCGCGGAGCGGTTGTTCGCGCTGATGGATATCGAACCCTCGATCAAGGATCGCGACGGGGCGGCGACGCTTGCCCCATCCGGCGGCGATATCCGTTTCGACAACGTGCGCTTCGCCTACGCCGAGGATACGCCTGCCTTGCATGGCGTAAGCTTCACCGTGCAGGCCGGCCGCAAGGTCGCGCTGGTCGGACCCTCCGGCGCGGGCAAGAGCACGATCCTGAACCTGATCCCGCGCTTCTACGACGTGGACGAGGGCTCGGTCAGCATCGCCGGCCAGGACGTGCGCGACGTGACGCTGGCATCGCTCCGTTCGTTGATGGCCCTGGTGAGCCAGGAATCGCGGCTGTTCGACGATACGGTGCGCGCCAACATTCTCTATGGCCGCCCCGGCGCCAGCGACGCGGACGTGGTGGCCGCCGCCGAGGCCGCCGCGGCGCACGAATTCATCCTCGCCTTGCCGCAAGGGTATGACACGGTCGTGGGCGAAAACGGCGTGAAGCTTTCCGGCGGACAGCGCCAGCGCATCGCCATCGCGCGCGCCATGCTGAAGAACGCGCCGATCCTGCTGCTGGACGAGGCGACGTCGGCGCTCGACACGGAAGCCGAACGCCTGGTACAGGCCGCGCTCAGGCGGCTCATGCAAGGGCGCACGACCCTGGTCATCGCGCATCGGCTTTCCACCGTGATCGATGCCGACGAAATCCAGGTCATCGATCAGGGCCGCGTGGTGGAGAGCGGTCGCCATGCCGAGCTGTTGGCCCGCGGCGGCACCTACGCACGGCTTTATGCCCAGCAATTCGCCGACGAGGAGCCCGCCGCGCCGGCCGGCGTCGCGCGCGGCGAAGCAGCGGCAGTCGCCCGAGCCTGATCCAGGATCGCTCCGTGCGCCTCGGCAAGCGCGTCATTCACGGCAACGCCTTGCGCGGCCTGTTCTGTTGGCTCACGGCGCGCTACATCCGCCTGGTTTGGGCGACGGGCCGCTGGCGCGTGATCGGAGGCGAGCATCCGGAATCGTTTTGGCGTGCGGACAAGCCCTTTATCGGCGCATTCTGGCACGGGCGCATCCTGATGATGCCTTGCGCCTGGTCCACGAACCGGCGCATGAACATGCTGATTTCGCAACATCGCGACGGCGAGCTCATCGCCCGCACTATCGGGCATTTCGGGCTTTGCGCGCTGCGCGGTTCGTCGCGCAAGGGCGGCACGCAGGCGCTTCGCGCCATGTTGCGCGCGCTGCGCGCGGGCGAATGCGTCGGCGTGACACCCGATGGTCCACGCGGGCCGCGCATGCGGGCCGCCGACGGCATCGTCAGCCTCGCGCGGCTCGCCGGCATCCCGATTCTGCCTGCCACCTTCGGCGTCAGCCGGAGGCGGTTGCTGTCGAGCTGGGATCGCTTCGTCATCGCGCTACCGTTCAGCCGCGGCGTCATCGTCTGGGGAGCGCCGATCAAGGTCGCGGAGGACGCCGACGCGGCCGCAATCGAGGCAGCGCGCGCAGCGGTCGAAGCCGCGCTCAATCGCATCACCGACGAAGCCGACCGCCAATGCGGCCAAACGCCGGTTCCGCCCGACGATGCGCGCGCCTGAATTCTGGCACAGCGGGACGCAAAGTCTCTGGCCGGGCTTGCTGGAGCCCGTTTCCCATGTCTGGATCGCCGCCGGACATTGGCGGCAGCGCCACGCCCATCCGTACCGGTCGCCGGTGCCCGTCGTCTGCGTCGGCAACCTGGTCGCTGGCGGTGCCGGCAAGACGCCGACGGCGATCGAAGTCGCGCGACGGCTGTTGCGGCACGGCCGGCAGCCGCATTTGGTGACGCGCGGCTATGGCGGCAAGCTCCACGGCCCGCTCCGCGTCGAGCCGCAGCGGCACACGGCGCGTCTCGTCGGCGACGAAACGCTGCTGCTGGCCGAAGTCGCGCCGACATGGGTGGCGCGCGACCGCGCGAGCGGCGTCAGGGCCGCGGCGGAAGCGGGCGCGGATGCGGTGGTGCTCGACGACGGCCACCAGAATTTCACTGTGCAAAAGGACCTTTCCCTTGTCGTGATCGACGCGGCGTACGGTCATGGCAACGGCCGCGTCATTCCGGCAGGACCGCTGCGCGAGCCGGCGGCGGATGGCCTTGCGCGCGCCGACGGCGTGGTGCTGATCGGCGACGGCCCGCCGGAAGACGGTCTGCTGCCCGCGCGCCGCGACTTGCCGATCCTGCGCGCGCGCCTGGCCGCGGGCGCGAACGGTTCATCCCTGGCCGGCCGCCGCGTTCTCGCCTTCGCCGGCATCGGACAGCCGGAGAAATTCTTCCGGACCCTGAAGGAACTCGGCTGCACCTTGGCTCTTGCGCATGGTTTTCCGGATCATCACGTGTATGCGCCCGACGAGATTATGCGCCTGGTGGAAGCCGCCCAAGGCGCCGGCGCGATACCGGTTACCACCGCAAAGGATTGGGTGCGCCTTTCGGATGAAGCACGCGCCATGATTCACAAGCTCGACGTGGCTCTGCGGTTTGAAGACGACGGACGGCTCGACGAGTTGCTCGCAAGGGTGATCCGTGGCTAGGCCGATGCGCTTGAAATACCGCATCGAAGCCGCATTCGTTCGCGTCGCGTATGTGCTGTTTCGCGCCCTGCCGGTCGAGGCGGCATCAGCCATCGGCGGTGCGATCGCGCGCACGATCGGCCCGCTTTTGCCCATAAGCCGCGAGGCGGAAACGCGGTTGCGGCGGGCAATTCCGGATATCGGCGCCGCGGAAGCCGAGAAAATCGTCCGGCGCATGTGGGACAACCTCGGCCGCGTCGCAGGCGAATATGCGCATCTCGACCGCATCGATCGCGACGACGGCGGCAAACGCGTGGAAGTCGTCGGAGCCGAGCACATCGACGCGCTGCGCGACGATGGGATCGGCGGCATCTTTTTTTCCGGCCACTTCGGCAATTGGGAGATTCTACCAATCGCCGCCAGCCGCCGCGGCGTCCCTTTGACCCTTGTTTATCGCGAAGCGAACAACCCCGCAGTGGAAGAGATCATACAGCGGGCGCGGGCTGGCGCGCTCAGCAGGCATTTGGCGAAGGGTGCCGCGGGGGCGCGCGACTTGGTGAGCGCCATCGCCAACGGCGAGCACCTCGGAATGCTCCTGGATCAGAAAATGAACGACGGCATTCCGGTGCCGTTTTTCGGCCGCGACGCGATGACGGCGCCGGCCATGGCACGGCTGGCCCTGCGTTACGGATGTCCCGTGGTGCCGGCGCGCGTGGAACGAACCGGCCCGGCGCGTTTCCGTCTCACCGTCTACCCGCCGATGCATTTTGACGATACGGGCGATGCGCGCGCCGACACGCTGGCGGCCATGACCCGGGTAAACGCGATCATGGAGGGATGGATCAGGGAGCGCCCCGACCATTGGCTCTGGTTGCACCGGCGCTGGCCGGATTGAGGCCGCGCAAGCCCGCGGTCAATGGTCCGGCATCGGGCCGACGAGCAGCGCCGGATCGAGCCGTTGGTCGAACCAGTTGACGCGCCAATCGAGGTGCGACGCCGTGACGCGGCCGGTGTGGCCGACCAGGCCGATGGTGTCGCCCTGGCGCACGCGGTCGCCGACCTTCACCAGCAGCTTGCTCAGGTGCGAATAGGCGCCCGACAGGCCGAAGCCGTGGTCGACGATGATGGTGCCGCCGGTGAGCAGCATATCGGGCTCGGCCATAAGCACGACCCCATCGGTCGAAGCTTTGACCGGGGTGCCCTCGGGCGCCGCGATGTCGATCCCGTAGTGCGGCTGCCGCGGCTCGCCGTTCAGGATGCGTTGGCTGCCATAGATGCTGGTGATCGTGCCGATGACCGGCCAGATCCAGCCGCTGCGGAACAAGGGCTCGGCGGAATCGATTTCGCGCACCTTGGCCACTTCCGCATTGTCGCGCTTGATGCGCTCCAGTTCCTCCGGATTGGGCGTGACCATGTTCTGAGGCAAGCCGTCGACGCGCTGAATATCATATGGGTGCGACGCGACGCTTAGAATGCGGCGTTCGGAGCGGCCGTCGGCGAACCGCACTTCGATGACGGAATCGGCCGGGTGATCCCGACCGAAGCCGAATACGAATTGGCCGTCGCCGGCGACACGGGCGGCGCGTCCATCCACCAGCACCGTCGCGCCGGGCGCCGCCCGGCCCATCATGAGACCGCCCTGCTGCTGGTGTCCTGCGAGCGTGACGTCGGCGAGCGCAGGCGCGACCCAAATCGTCAAAACCGCCGCCAGCCAACCGAAATGCCTCACAACAAACTCCCTTGACCGCCGGTCCTGCCGGGATCGCGCCGGCGGCCCGAAGCTGGCGCCACCGCCGAAGGCTTGCCTGCGACCGTGGCCGAAACATGGCCGTCGCGCAGCTCGATGTCGATGGGGAGTGCGGGGGTCATTTGCGTGGCCGACGATACGACGCGGCGATCCGCGCGCACCACGGCATAGCCGCGATCCAGCACGCGCGCGTACGACAAACTTTCGAGCAGCGCTGTCGCGCCGCCGAGCCTCTGCCGAGCCGCTTCAAGGTGCGCTCCATAGGCGCGGAGCAGCGATTGCGCCGCACGGCCCAGGTCGCGCCGGCCGCGGGCGACCTGCTGGCGCAAGGGTTCCACCCGGAGGCGGCTCTTGATTGCCACGAAACGCGTGCGCTGCCGCTCCAGCCCGACTTGCAGGGAGCGGCGCAAATGCTCCGCCAAATCGTCCAGGCGCTGCGCGGCCGCCTCGAGCAGCCGCTTCGGATCCGGCAGAGCACGCGCTAGTGCCCGGACGCGCTCCCGCCGCTCGGCGACGGCGCGAAGCGCCGCACCGTCGAGCCTGCGGCCCCGGTCGAGCAAACCGTCGAGCAGTTCCGTCCGTACCGGCACGGCGATTTCCGCCGCGGCCGTCGGGGTCGGTGCGCGGCGATCCGAGGCGAAGTCGATCAACGTGGTGTCGGTCTCGTGGCCGACGGCCGAAATTAGCGGGATTTTCGACGCCGCCGCGGCGCGGACCACGATTTCCTCGTTGAAGGCCCAAAGATCTTCCAGACTGCCGCCGCCGCGCGCGACGATGAGCAGGTCGGGACGCGGCACGGCGCCGCCCGGCGTCAGACGGTTGAAGCCCGCGATCGCCGCCGCGATCTGCGCTGCAGCGCCCTCGCCCTGCACCAGCACGGGCCAGACCAGCACGCGGCGCGGGAAACGCTCGCGCAGCCGGTGCAGGATGTCGCGGATCACCGCTCCCGTGGGCGAGGTCACGACCCCGATCACCGCCGGCAGATACGGCAATGGCTTTTTTCTCGCGGCATCGAACAGCCCTTCGGCGGCAAGCTTTCGCCGCCGTTCCTCGAGCAGTGCCATGAGCGCGCCGACGCCGGCCGGCTCCATGCGCTCGACCACGATCTGGTAGCGCGAGCGGCCCGGATACGTGGTCAGGCGCCCCGTGCAGACCACTTCCAGCCCGTCTTCCGGGCGGAACGGCAATTTTGCGGCCGTGCCGCGCCAGCACACGCCGTCGAGATTGGCCTCGGCATCCTTGAGCGTGAGATAGAGGTGACCGGACGCGGCGCGCTTCAGGCCGGATATTTCGCCCCGCACCCGCACCAGGCCGTAGCTTTCCTCGACCGTGCGCTTCAGGCGCGCGGACAATTCGCTCACGGTCCATTCCGGAATGTTCGAGGCGGAAACGGCGGCGCTTTCGGAGTCGCTCATGGGGCCAATTGTCTTACTCCCGCCCTATGATACAAGGGGGCCGCGCAAGCATATCCGCGAAGACGGGACGAGCGAACCATGAACGTGCTGGTGGTGGGATCGGGTGGCCGCGAGCATGCGCTCTGCTGGGCCATCGCCGCCTCGCCGCTGGTCGATCAGCTCTATTGCGCGCCGGGCAACGGCGGCATCGAGGCGGTCGCCCGCTGCATCGACATCGATGCGCTCGACTTCGACGGGCTGATTGGCTTCTGCCGCTCGGAATCGATCGATTTCGTGGTGGTCGGCCCCGAGTCGCCGCTGTGCGCTGGCATCGTCGACGTGATGGAGGCTGCCGGGATCAAGACCTTCGGCCCGAGCAAGGCCGCCGCCGAGCTGGAAGGCTCGAAGGGCTTCATGAAGGACCTCTGCGCACGGCACGGCATTCCCACCGCGGCTTACAGCCGCTTCACCGACGCCAAGGCCGCCAAGGATTTCATTCGCGCCAACGGCGCGCCGATCGTGGTCAAGGCGGACGGACTGGCCGCCGGGAAGGGCGTCGTGGTGGCGCGCAGCCTTAGCGAAGCCAACGCGGCCGTCGACAACATGCTCGGCGGGCAATTCGGCAAGGCCGGAGCGCAAATCGTCATCGAGGAATTCCTGGACGGCGAAGAGGTCAGCGTATTCGCGCTGGTGGATGGCTCGCATGTGCTGCCGCTGGCATCGGCCCAGGACCACAAGCGCGCCTTCGACGGCGACAAGGGGCCCAACACCGGCGGCATGGGCGCCTACTCGCCGGCGCCGGCCATGACGCCGGCGTTGGAGGCGGAGGTGCTGGCGCGAATCATCCGGCCAACCGTCGCGGCGATGGCGGCCGAAGGGCGCCCGTACAAGGGCGTCCTTTACGCGGGGATCATGCTGACGGCCGCGGGTCCGAAGATTTATGAATACAACGTCCGTTTCGGCGACCCGGAAACGCAGGTGCTGATGCCGCGCTTGAAGAGCGATTTGCTGCCGGCGCTCATGGCGGCGCGCGACGGCGTGCTGCGCACCTTCGATTTGCGTTGGCGCGAGGAAGCGGCGCTATGCGTGATCCTCGCGACCAAGGGTTATCCTGGCGACTACGCGAAGGGCAGCGTGATCGGCAACCTCGAACCGGCGGGCGAACTGCCTGGCGTGGTCATCTTTCACTCCGGCACCAAGCGGTTGGGGAAACAGGTGCTGGCAAACGGCGGCCGAGTGCTCGGCGTGACCGCGGTCGGAGCGAGCATCGCTGAGGCGCAATCGCACGCCTACGAAGCCGTCGACGTCATCGACTGGCCGCAAGGGTTTTGCCGGCGTGATATCGGTTGGCGGGCGCTCAAGCGCTGACGCGGCGAGGCCAAGTTCCCGCCGCGCATCGAAGCCCAGGTTGAGCGGCTATTTGCGGCAATAGTTCGGGCTGACCATCGTGTCGTCGTAGACGCCCTGGCTGTTCGGGTAGATGTAATAGACGACCGAGCCGTCCTTGGCGCAGGAGTTGAAGCCCACGAACTTGGCTTTGTCGCTTGCGCAGCCGCTGAGCGCCGCGCCGAACAGCAAGAGAGCCAGGATGTGCTTGGTCATTGTTGTACCTCGTTTTTTGTTTCAGCCACGAATGGCGCGATTGTGCAGGCTCCAATACCCCAGGCCAAGCGAAAGCTTGTCTGGCGCCTACGCGCAATCTTTGTCCACAATAGACAAATTGCAACTCACATACACGGACCGCTTTGGGCGCCGGTCCGAGTGCATTGCACCATGCTGAAGGATCGTGTCGTCATTTTGACCAACGTCCTGCACTACGTCTATTGCTTCGGCGGAACAGTCGCGTGCCGACCTGGTCGCGGCGCTGATCGCGTTTCTTTGCTCCGGCGAGTGCGGTTTCGTCGCCGGCCACGTGGTGCCGATCGCCTGCGGCCGGGCCTGATATAGCGGCAGGCGCCGCCGGTTGCCACTGGCGCCTCGGCAATGCTATGCCTCGTGCCAGTACCCGGGGAGGAAAACGCGGCATGAGCGATGAGTTCGTTGGCACCATGCCGGTGCAGGATCGGCACCGCTTCGACGTGCAATCGCTCGAGCGCTTCATGCGCGGCAATGTCGAGGGATTTTCCGGTAAACTCGAGGTCGAGCAATTCAAGGGCGGGCAGTCCAACCCGACGTTCCGGCTCTCGGCGGGCGGCAAGCGGTATGTGCTGCGCCGCAAGCCGCCCGGCAAGTTGCTGCCGTCGGCGCACGCGGTCGATCGCGAATATCGCGTCATTTCGGCGCTAAAGGGCAGCGACGTTCCGGTGGCGCGCACGTATGCGCTCTGCCAGGACGATGCGGTCATCGGCACCGCGTTCTACATCATGGACTACGTCGAGGGCCGCGTGCTTTGGGACCAGACGCTGCCCGGCATGACCAAGCTGCAGCGCGCCGCGCACTACGACGAGATGAACCGCATCATCTCCGCGCTCCACAAGATCGACTACAAGGCTGTCGGCCTCGGCGATTTCGGCCGCGAAGGCAGTTATCTGGAGCGTCAGATCTCGCGCTGGACCAAGCAGTATCGCGCGTCGGAAACCGAGAAGATCGAGTCCATGGAGCGCCTGATCGAGTGGCTGCCGGCGCATATTCCGGACGGCGACGAGACGTCCGTCGTGCACGGCGACTATCGCCTCGACAACATGATCTTTCACCCGAGTGAGCCGCGCGTGCTCGCGGTGCTCGATTGGGAGCTATCCACGCTCGGCCATCCGCTCGCCGACTTCGCCTATCACTGCATGACCTGGCGGCTCGGCGGCGCCGAATACCGCGGCATCGCGGGCATTGACTATGCGACACTCGGCATTCCGACGGAGAGCGAGTATGTCGCCGCCTATTGCCGGCGCACCGGACGCAAGTCGATCCCCAACTGGGACTATTACCTCGCCTACAACATGTTCCGCCTGGCCGGCATTCTCCAGGGCATCATGGGCCGCGTGGTCGACGGCACCGCGTCGAACCCGCGCGCGATCGAATCCGGCAAAAGGGCGCGGCCCATGGCGGAAGCCGGCTGGCGCCAGGTCGAAAAGATGCTGGGCCGGGCATGAGCGCGCCGGATGCGGCGCCGGAAACCATTCCGATCCGGCCGGCGCATCGCTTCGACGAAGCGGCGCTCGGAGCGCATCTCGCCCGGCACATCGCCGGGTTCGAAGGCCCGCTGACCGTCCGGCAGTTCCAGGGCGGGCAATCCAATCCGACGTTCCATTTGTCGACCGCATCGCGCGAATACGTCATGCGCAAGAAACCGCCGGGCAAGCTGCTGCCCTCGGCGCATGCGGTCGATCGCGAGTTTCGCGTCATCTCGGCATTGAAGCCCGAGGGGATTCCGGTCGCGACAGCGCATCTGCTCTGCGAAGACGCGAGCGTGATCGGCACGGCGTTCTACATCATGGACTATGTGCGGGGCCGCGTGTTCCGCGACCCGCTGCTGCCGGGCATAGAGCCGAAGGAGCGGAGCGCCATCTACGACGCCATGAACGACGTGCTGGCCCGACTGCACATGGTCAATTGGCAGGCGGCCGAACTCGCCGATTTCGGCAAGCCCGGGAATTACTATTCGCGGCAGATTTCGCGGTGGGCGCAGCAATACGAAGCGGCCAAGACCGACCAGATCGACGCCATGGACGAGCTCGCGCGATGGCTGCCGGCGCATGTTCCCGCCGGTGACGAGGCGTCCGTGGTGCACGGCGACTACCGGCTCGAGAACATGATCTTTCACGCGAGCGAGCCGCGCGTGTTGGCGGTCATCGACTGGGAACTCTCCACCCTCGGCCATCCGCTGGGCGACCTCGCCTACAACTGCCTCCCCTATCGCATGGCGGGAGAAGGCCGTGGGCCGTTGCGCAATCTCGATCCCGCGCTCGGCATTCCGAGCGAGGCGGAATACCTGGCCGCCTATTGCCGGCGTACCGGGCGAAGCGGCATTCCCGACTGGAGCTTCTATCTGGCGTTCTCGCTGTTCCGTTCCGCGGGCATCGTGCAGGGCGTCTACAAGCGCGGCCTCATGGGCAATGCCAGCAATCGCGAAGCTGCGACGAGCTACGCGGCGGTGCCTCGGCTCCTCGCCGAGCAGGCGTGGGACCTAGTCCGCCGCGCCTGACCCCGCTCACGTCTCGCGCGCGACGCCTTCGACCGCCTGGCGCAGGATCTCGTCCGAGCGCCGCGCCACCATATCCTTCCAATCGTCCTTGTCCGGATAGAAGGCCTCGCGCATCTCGGCCTTGATTTGCCGGCCCTTGTCGGTGTCGAGGTCGCCGAACGTATGCAGCCAGCCGTCGGCGACGATGGCGCCGAGCACGCGCGAGCCCTGGTAGGTGCCGAATTCCAGCGTCACGCACACGACCTGCGCCTTGGGCAGCGACGACATGACCCCGTAGCCGGTCTTTCCGGCGTTCATCGGGGACGCCGAGTTGCCGGCATGTGGCGACGTGATCCCCGCGCCGTACCAGCGCCGCGCCGCTTCGAAGGCCGGCGTGCGCGGCGCGTGGTAGCAGATCGCCTCTCCGTGCCCGTACGGACCGAGACCGGTGTGGAAATCGACGTAGGCGACGTGCCGCGCCCCGGCCAGGAACTTTCGCGCAATCGCCGTCAAGGTCTTGTTCGACCACACCGGCTCTCGGCCGCCGTAGAACAGCCCCTTCGGGTGGGCGTACTGGCCGCTGCCGACCCGCAGGTCGGCGCCCGGCCCGTGCTTCTGCACCAGCTTTTCCAGCGCCATGCGAAGCTTGGCCAAGCTGTTCTCGTTCCAGCGCGCCGGCAGCATGACCTCGGCGATTTCGTCGTAGAGCGCGTTGGCGGGATGGGACCGCGCGTGGTCCACGAAGTTGCGGTTGACGTCCACATTGTCTTCGCTGACGCGACGGAGCCAGGCGAAGCCGAACGGATTGATGGCGTGCACCAGGACCACGGCAACGCCATCCGGCAAGGACCGCCGGCCGCGAAGCCAGGCGACTTGGGCGGCGGAACCGGCGAAGCCTTCGACGCCGTGGGTGCCGGAAACAGCCATTACGATGCGCGTCGCATCGCGCGGTCCGATGCGCACGACATCCGTGCTCAGCAGCAGCCCGCCGGGTCCGCGCGCCGGATTGTCGACGGTCACGACTTCGGCGGAAGCGGCCTTGGCGGCGGTCAGGAACCGGGCGCGGGCCTCCGCAAAGTCGGCGCTGAACATCTCGCCGAGCGCGCTCATCGCCGAGCACTCATGATTTCAGTCGGGCAAGCGCCATGCGGCTGACGTCTTCGGCGCGCGTCCACACCTGTTCCTTCCAGACGTCGGTATCGGGATAGAAGGCGCGGCGGATCTCCGCCTTGATCTTGCGACCCTGCTCCGACGCCGGGTTCCCCTTCAGGTGCAGCCAGTTGTCGCCGCGAAGCGAATCCAGCACCACGCCCGGCGGGAACGTGCCGTATTCGATGGCGATGGAGGTCAATTCCACGTCCGGCAGTTCGCGCTCCAATCCCTTGGCGATGAAACCTTCGATCGGCGCCGAGGCTGAGCTGCCGTCCCACGGCGATTTGGCCTCGCCATACCACTCCTTGCAGCGCCGCTCTCCCGGCGTGTTGGGCAGGTGCGTGCAAATGATCTCGCCGAAGCCTGACGGTCCGAGGCCGGTGTGATAGTCGATGAACGCCACGCGCCGGCGGCCCCGGAGGAACTTCTGTGCGATTTCGAGGACCGTGCGATGGGACCAGGTCGGCTTGCGCCCGCCGTAAAACAGGCCGTCGGCGTGATCGTATTGGCCGCCGGTCAGCGCCGCCTGATAGGCCGACATGCCGCGCTGCTGGATGAAGTTCTGGATTCCCTGGTTCGCCTTCGCATGGTTCGGACCTTCCCAATCATCCGGCACCAGCATGCCGTGGATTTCGTCGTAAGGCGCATTCCGCATGGGCTGGGCGTAATCGACGAAATTGCGATTGAGGTCGACGTTGTCCTCGGTGACGCGCCGCACCCAGGCAAAGCCATAGGGATTGATCGCATGCACGGCGAGGAGCGCAACCCCGCGCGGCAGATCGGCATAGAGGCGCTGGCGAAACGACGCGATCTGAATGCCCGCGCCGCAAAAACCCTCGACGCCGTGAGTCCCGGAGCACGTGAGAAGCACATCCTTCGCGTCCTCGGGACCGAGCCAGGCCGCGTCGGTGAACAGCGCGCCGCCATCGGGCCCGCGCGCCGGATTGCGGTAGCTTTGAATGGCGGCGCCGGCGTTTCCCGCGGCACCCAAGAACTTCTCGCGGCTCTCGGCGTAATTTGCCGAGAACCATCCCTGTACGCCCATGCCCTGGCTCCCCCGAATCGAAAGCGGCGCCGGGCGATTTCCGCCCGGCACCGCAACGCCGTTAGTTGTACTTGCGCAACTCCAGCCGGCCGATCTGATTGCGATGCACCTCGTCCGGACCGTCCGCGAGCCTGAGGGTGCGCGCATGGGCGTAGGCGTTGGCGAGGCCGAAATCGTCGGATACGCCGGCCGCGCCATGGGCCTGGATCGCCCAGTCGATGACCTGGCAAAGCATGTTGGGCACGGCAACCTTGATCATGGCGATTTCGGCGCGGGCGACTTTGTTGCCCACCGTGTCCATCATGTAGGCGGCCTTGAGCACCAGAAGCCGAGCCTGCTCGATCATGATGCGGGCCTCCGCTATGCGCTCGAGGGTCACCGTCTGCTCCGCCACGGGCCTGCCGAAGGCCACGCGCGACTTCACCCGCTTGCACATTCTTTCCAGGCTGCGCTCGGCGACGCCGATGGCGCGCATGCAGTGATGGATGCGGCCCGGCCCGAGACGGCCTTGCGCGATTTCGAAACCGCGGCCCTCGCCGAGCAGAATGTTCTTCGCCGGCACCTTGACGTTCTCGAACAGCACTTCGGCATGACCATGCGGCGCATCGTCGTAGCCGAATACCGGCAGCGAGCGCAGAATCTTGATGCCCTGCGCGTCGCGCGGCACCAGGATCATGGACTGCTGCCTATAGCGGTCCGCATTGTTCGGGTCGGTCTTGCCCATGAAGATGAACAGCTTGCAACGCGGATCGGGCGCGCCCGACGACCACCACTTGCGGCCGTTGATGACGTAATGGTCGCCCTGGCGCTCGATGCGGCTTTCGATGTTGGTCGCATCCGACGAGGCCACCGCCGGCTCGGTCATGGCGAAGCATGAGCGGATTTTCCCGGCCAGCAACGGGTCAAGCCATTCCTTCTTCTGCTCCTCGGTGCCGTAGCGCTCGATGGTCTCCATGTTGCCGGTGTCGGGCGCGGCGCAATTGAACACTTCTGGCGCGAACGAGACCTTGCCCATGATTTCGCAGAGCGGCGCGTATTCGAGGTTGGTCAGCCCCGGACCGCGCTTGGATTCGGGCAAGAAAAGGTTCCACAAGCCTTCGGCTCGGGCCTTGGCCTTGAGCTCCTCCATCAACGCCGGCGGCTCCCAGCGGTCGCCGGTGGCGATCTCCTGCTTGTAGCGCGCCTCGTTGGGGTAGATGTACTTGTCCATGAAAGCGTTCAGCTTTTCCTGGAGCGCTTTCGTTTTTGGGGAATACTCGAATTCCATCTCGGCTCTTCCTTCTGCAGCTCGTCGGTCATTCCATGTTTTGAGGCGGCCATTCTAGCGGGCTCGTCCGCCGGAGTCGCCCCCCTCCCGCACCTGCCCGGGTCAGCGCCGCTCGCGGAAGAACGCGCGCAGCAATTCGCCGGCGCGGACCTCGCCGATGCCGCCGTAGATCTCCGGCCGGTGGTGGCAGGTCGGCTGGTCAAAGAACCTGGGGCCGTGCTCGACAGCGCCGCCTTTGGGATCGGGCGCCGCAAAGTACAGCCGACGCAACCGGGCAAAGGAGATCGCCGCCGCGCACATGGCGCAAGGCTCGAGCGTCACATAAAGATCGGCTCCGGCGAGCCGCTGCTGGCCGAGCGCCGCCGCCCCGGCGCGGATCACCAACATCTCGGCATGGGCGGTCGGATCGGACAGTTCCAGAGTCCGGTTGCCGGCGCGCGCGACGATGGCGCCCGCCGCCACCAGGACCGCGCCGACCGGGACCTCGCCCCGCACGCCCGCGGCCTCCGCCTCGGCCAGCGCCAAGTCCATGAACGGCGGCGACGTTTCTTTCATGGCCGCACCTTGCGGCCCCGCCTCTAGGCGGTCAAGCCGAGCCCCTGCGCGGACCATTGGCGGCATTGGAGTTTTAACCTTCCTTGGACCATACTCCCGGCCATGCGCGGACCCATCATCGGCATCACCCTGGATTCGGAGGAGGCCGGCGGCTATTCCAAGCTGCCGTGGTACGCCATCCGGCAGAACTACAGCCGTGCCGTCGTCGAAGCCGGCGGCGTGCCCATTTGCCTGCCCCATGAAATGGGCGAGGTCGCGAACTACCTGGACCTGATCGACGGGTTGATGGTGACCGGCGGCCATTTCGACGTCGACCCGGTCCTGTTCGGCGCCACGTCGCGCCACGACACGGTCAAGCTCAAGGGCAAGCGCACCGAATTCGAATTCGCCATGACCCAGACGGCGATCAAGCGCGGGATGCCCGTTTTCGGCATCTGCGGCGGGCAGCAATTGCTCAACGTGGTCCTGGGCGGCACGCTGATCCAACACATTCCCGACGAAGTGCCGAAAGCGCTGGCGCACGAGCAGCCCAATCCGCGCACGGAACCGGGTCACATCGTCAAGGTCGCCGACGGCACGTTGCTCCGGCGCATCGTCGGCGCGGCGGAGCTGACGGTGAACAGCGCCCACCATCAGGCCGCAAAGGCGCTCGGGCCCAACGTCGTCATCAATGCCGTGGCGCCCGACGGCGTCATCGAAGGCATCGAGCTCAGAGGACAACGGTTTTGCCTTGGCGTGCAATGGCACCCGGAATATGCCATTTCCGACGGTGACCGGAAGCTGTTCACCGCCTTCGTCGAAGCCGCCGCCGCCTAAGACATGAACGTGAAGCCCGAGCGGATCGCCAAGGTCCTGGCGCGCGCCGGCGTTGCCTCGCGCCGCGACGCGGAAAAGCTGATCGCCGCCGGCCGCGTGTCCGTCGACGGCGCGGTCCTGCAAAGCCCGGCCTTCAACGTGGGCCCGGACGCCGTCATCAAGGTCGACGGCAAGCAAATCGCCGGCGCCGAGCGGACGCGGCTCTGGTGCTACCACAAGCCGAGCGGCCTGGTGACCAGCCACCGCGATCCGCAAGGCCGGTCCACCGTGTTCGAGCGCTTGCCGAAGGACATGCCGCGGGTCATCTCCGTCGGCCGCCTCGATTTGACCTCGGAAGGGCTATTGCTTCTCACCAACGACGGGGAATTGGCGCGGCGGCTGGAGCTGCCGTCCACCGGCTGGGTGCGGCGCTATCGGGTGCGTGTTCACGGCAGGCCCGACGAGGAACGCCTGGCGCGGCTTTCCCGCGGTATCGAGATCGACCACGTGGCCTATGGTCCGATCGAGGCCCGCGTCGACAGCGTGTCAGGCAGCAATGCCTGGCTGACCGTGTCGCTGCGCGAAGGCAAGAACCGCGAAGTGCGCAAAGTGCTGGAGCACCTGGAACTGCAAGTGACTCGATTGATCCGCGTCGCCTATGGACCATTCCAGCTCGGCAAGATCGAGCCGGGCGACGTGCGTGAAATATCGGGCAAGGTCCTGGCGGAGCAACTTGGCCTCGGCGGCCGCTGAAACGGTCAGGACTCCCGGATCGCCGCGAGCCGCACCCCGGCGGCAACGAGCAGCGAGCCCGCGACGCGATCGGCGATGGCGGCGAAGCGCGGCAGGCGCGCCAAACCAGCCGCCTGTCCCGACAGGAGTCCGTAGCCCAGCAGCACCGCGAACTCGACGCTGACGCTGGTGGTTGCGAGAATCGCAACCTGGAAGGGCACGCCCGCCGCCGGATCGATGAATTGCGGCAGCAGCGCGGTGAAGAACAGCAACGCTTTCGGATTGGCGGCCTGCAGCATGAATCCGTTGGCAAACAAACGGCGCGCATCGGGTGCGGCGGGACCGGCTGACGGAATTTCGGCCACCACGCTTCGCCGGCGGAAGATGGCGCCAAGGCCGAGCCAGATCAGGTAGGCGGCGCCAAGCCACTTGACGGCAAAGAACAGATCGTGCGAGGCGAGGATGATGGCACCGAGCCCGGTGGCCGATACGACGAAGTAGGCGCAATTGGCAGCCAGAATCCCTAAGGTCGACCACACGGAGCGGCGCCAGCCCCGCAGCAAGGCTTGCGAGATGACCAGCAACACCGCCGGCCCCGGCGTGAGGCACAGCATCGTCTCGGTAAGGGCAAACCAGGCCCAGGTGTTCCAGGTCATGCACTGCTCCGCGATTGAGCGAAGGCTAGCATAAGCGCGATGCCCGCCAAGCCCGGCAATCTTCGCATCGTCGGCGGACTCTGGCGCGGGCGCACCATTCGCGCCGGCGACAATGCGCGTATCCGCCCCACCTCCGAGCGCACGCGCGAGGCGCTGTTCGATATTCTGGCGCACGCCGCGCCGTTCCGCACCGAGCACGGACCCATGCCGCGCGGCATCACCGTGCTCGATGTTTTTGCCGGGACCGGCGCGCTCGGACTGGAGGCGTTGTCGCGCGGCGCCAAGCACGCGGTCATGCTCGACAACGATGCAGGCGCGGCAACGCTCATTCGCGGCAATATTGCCAAACTCGAAGCCGACGATCGCGCCAGCGTATTGCAGCGCGACGCGCTGAATCCCGGGATCGGTGCGCACAAGGCGCTGTTGGTGCTGTTGGACCCGCCGTACGGATCGAACCTGGCGGCCCCGGCCTTGGCGGCGCTGGACGCCGCAGGCTGGATTGCGCCGGGCGCCACCGCAGTGGCGGAGCTGGCCGTCAACGAGGACCTCGTGCCGCCGAACGGTTTTGCGGTCCTCGACACACGGCGCTATGGAAAAGCAAAGCTTATTTTCCTGCGGCGGGAAGCGTGATCGCGCTAACGGCGGCCGAACAGCCGCTCGATATCGGCGAGCTTCAATTCCACGTAGGTCGGCCGGCCATGATTGCACTGGCCTGATAGGGGCGTTTCTTCCATCTGGCGAAGCAAGGCGTTCATCTCGTCCGCCGACAGACGCCGGCCGGCACGCACCGAGCCGTGGCACGCCATGGTGGCGCACACGCCTTCGAGCCGGTCCTTGAGGCTCAAGCTCTGATCCAGTTCACAGAGGTCGTCGGCCAGGTCGCGCACCAGCGCCTTGATGTCGCAGGCGCCGAGCAGGGCCGGCGTTTCACGGACCACCACCGCGCCCGGTCCGAACGGTTCGAGCGCCAGGCCGAGCTCAGCCAACTCGCCCTGCCGCTCGACCACCCGCGAGGCATCCGCCTCGCCGAGTTCGACCACTTCCGGCAGCAGCAGCATTTGGCGCGGCACGCCTCGCCCGGCCAAGGCCTCCTTCATGCGTTCGAGCACCAGGCGCTCGTGCGCCGCGTGCTGATCGACGATGACGATACCGTCGTCCGTCTGCGCCACGATATAGGTCTCGTGCAATTGTCCGCGCGCGGCGCCGAGCGGATAGCGCTCCAGCGCCGCATCGCCGGCCATTGTTGACGCCACATGGCCGCTTGGCCGGTTCATAGTCGCCGTACCGCCGCCCGGCAGCGGCGATTGCCAATCCGCCGCGTCTTCGCGCAATCCGGCCCCATGCGCGGATCGCGGCATTGCGTAAGCGTGGGAGCCTTGCGCCGAGACATTGGCGCGGAACGATCCGAGTGCTGCGTGCGAGACCGTCGTGGCGGCGCGATGACCGGCGCCCGCCAACGCGTGCTTGACGGCCCCGACGATCAGCCCGCGCACCAGGCCGGCATCGCGGAACCGCACTTCCGCCTTCGCCGGGTGCACGTTCACGTCCACCGCATCGGCCGGGAGTTCGAGAAACAGCGCCACGATCGGATGGCGATCGTGCGCCAGCACGTCTGCGTAGGCGCCGCGAATGGCGCCGATAAAGAGCTTGTCGCGCACCGGCCGCCCGTTGACGGTGAGGAATTGCGCCTGCGCGTTGCCGCGGTGGAATGTCGGCAAGCCGGCGAAACCCGTGAGCCGCACGCCTTCCCGCTCCGCATCGATCGGCACGGCGTTTTCGACGAAATCGCGGCCCAATACCGCGCCGAGCCGCCCGAGCCGCGCCTGGAACAGATCGCCGGATTCCACAGCCAACCTGAGCGCCAGACGCTCGTCATCGATCAGGGTGAAGCCGATCTCCGGATGCGCCAGCGCCAGGCGCTTCATCTGATCGAGCGCGTGGGTGAACTCGACGCGCTCGGATTTGAGGAACTTCAGCCGCGCCGGCGTCGCATAGAAAAGATCGCGCACTTCGACGCGTGTGCCCGGCGATTGCGCCGCCGGAACCGGCGCCGAAACCGCGCCACCGTCCACCTGGATCGCCCAGCCGGAGTCGGCGCCGCGCACGCGGCTCGTTATGGTCATGCGGCTGACCGCGCCGATCGAGGGCAGCGCCTCGCCGCGAAATCCTAGAGTGCCGATCCGGATCAGATCATCGTCCGGCAGTTTCGACGTCGCATGCCGCTCGACGGCCAGCGCCAAGTCGCCCGCGTCCATGCCGCTACCGTCATCGCTTACCGCGATAAGACTTCGGCCGCCATCGCGCATGCCGGCTTCGATGCGGGTCGCGCCGGCATCGATGGCGTTCTCCACCAATTCCTTGAGTGCGCTGGCGGGCCTCTCCACGACTTCGCCCGCCGCAATGCGGTTGACCAGCGTCTCGGGCAGGCGGCGAATGCTCACGCCTTGGCCCCCTGGCCCATCTCGGCGAGGAACTTGCGCGCCAGGACCTTGCCTTCCTCCACGGCCGGCTGGCCGTAGGGATCGACGCCGAGGAGGTGCGCCGCGATCACGGTTTCGAGCAGGAAGTGCATGAAGAGCGCGCCGAGCGTCCACTGATCGATGCGGTCGATTTGCATCACTCGGGTCGGCCGCCCGTTTCTGGCTAAGGTTTCGATGGTCGCACGGCCTTCCGCGTCCACCAGATCGCCGATGGTCCGGCCGTCCAGATAGCCAAGCGAGGGGTCGTTTCCGGCAAGGCGCACGTCGATGCGCGGACCCGTCCCGGCAACCTTCGGCAAGAACACGGTGAAGAACTTGTCGGGCGGGCCGCCCAGGTAAAGCTGCAGCTGGCTGTGCTGATCGACGGGCCCGAGCGCCGGCACAGGCGTGGTGCCCTCGCCTTGCTTGCCGAGGCTCTCGGCCCAAAGCTGCCGGTGCCACGCGATGAAACGCTCGAGCACCGACGCATAGGACAGCATGACGGCGGTGCCGATGTCGCGCCGGCGCTGCAGCGCGACGGCGACGGCGGCGCCAAGCGCGGGCGGCGAATCGCTCGGCGATGCGGCGTGCAATGTCTGATCAAGCACATCCGCGGCGCCCGACCGAATGACCGAGGGATCGAGACCCATCAACAGCGCCGGCAGCATCCCGACCACCGACAAGACCGAAAACCGCCCGCCAACATCGGGATCGTGGTCAAGGACGCGAATGCCGTGACGCGCCGAAAGACGGCGCAGCGCGTTGTCGCCCGGTTCGGCGATCGCGACCACGTGTTCGCGGATTCTTGCCGCGCCGAGCTTGGCGCTTACCTCGCCCAGCGCGACGAGCGCTTGCGAAATGGTCTCGGCGGTCGAGCCGGATTTGGACACCAGCAGATATCCGGTCCGCGCTGCATCGTTGGCCGCGAACACGTGCGGCAGGTCGTCCGGCTGCAAGCTGTCGAGAAACTGCACCCGGGGCTTCGTGTTAGGCGCAAGCGCCGCGAGCGCTTGCCCCCCGAGGCTCGACCCCCCGATACCGAGCACGACAACCGCGTCGAATCTGCGCCATGATTCCACGATTGGGCCAAGCTCGCTCAAATCGTCGCGCCGGCCGGGCAGCTTCCAGAGCGGCTCCTTGTCCGCAACGGTGCGAAGCCGGGCCAGGGCTTCTCCGGCCTTCGCCAAGAACGGCGCGAACTCGGCTTGGGAAATCCCGCCGTGCCGCGCGGCGCCGGCGAAGCAGTATTCGATCGATTGCCCATAGGACATGACGCAAATCCGTCAAACGCCGCGAACGCGTCGCGATTCTGGCATAAAATCGTATCAGACTTGATCGAGTCGGGCCAATTTCCGGTCCGGTTCAGCCGCCGAGACCTTGCGGTTTGCCGACGACGACAACGGTCATCGTCGCCGGATCGATAAGGCGGCCGGCGACCCGCTTTACGTCATCCAGCGTGACCGAGTCGATCAATCCGGCCCTTCGATCGAGGTAGTCGATTCCGAGCCGGTCGAGTTGCATCTGCACGATGAAATTGGCGATGCGGCTATTGGACGACAACGTCCGCGGAAACGACCCGTTGAGATAAGTCTTCGCGTCCGCCAGCTCCTCGGCGGTGATGCCGGATTCGCGGACGCGCGCCAAAACGTCGCGCACGACCTTCAGCATCTCTCCCACTTTTTCGTTGCGGGTAGCCACCTCGCCCACCTGAAGCGCCGCGCGATCATAGAGGGCGAGGCTGGTTCCGATGGAATAGGCGAGGCCGCGCTTGATGCGCACTTCACCGGCAAGACGCGAATTTAGCGAGTCCGATCCGAGCACGTAGTTCAGCACGAAGGCTGCATAGAAGTCGGGGTCGCTGCGCTTGATTCCGGGGCCAGCGAACGCAATGACGCTTTGCGGAATGTCCCGCGTGATGACGATGGGCGCCGCAACCGCGGCGGCCTTGACGTCGGGTCCTTCCTGCACCTCGGCCTTGGCTGCCAGTCCGCCGAGCGTGCTGTCGAGGAGCGGCCCGAGTTCGGCCGCGCTTATATCGCCGACCACGCCTATGACTACGTTGTCGCGGGCCAGGCGGCGGTGCATGAAATCGACCAGATCGTCGTGGGAAATCTGCCCGACGCTTGCAATCGTGCCGTCAACGGGGCGCCCATAGGCATTGCCCGGAAAAGCGGCGGCCATCAAAGCGCGCGAGGCCAGCACGTCCGGATCCTCTTCCTGACGCGTCAGGCGGACTTGAATCTGGTTGCGAATGCGTTCCAGGGGTTCGGCGTCGAAGCGCGGCGCGCTGAGCGCAAGGCCGAGCAGCCGGAAAGCCTCGACACGGTTCTCGCTCAGCGTGCGAAGCGATGCTCGAAAGTGATCGTGACCCGCGGAAAAGCCCAATTCCAATCCGAGGCTGTCCACTTTGGTTTGAAACGCCTGGCTGTCCATATCGCCGGCGCCTTCGTCGAGCAGACCGGACGCCAGGTTGGCGAGTCCGGCTTTGGCCGCGGGATCGAGCCGGCTTCCTGCGTTCCGCCAGGCGAGTTCGATGGCGATGATCGGGATCGACGGCTCGCGCACCAGCCATGCCTTGATGCCGCCGGGACTGGTAACCGGCTGAATTTCCGTGGCGCGGAGCGGCAACGAGATCAGCAAAGCGATCACCAGGACCGCAGCTGCGAGCGAGCGGTAGATCGTCTGGGACATGGGATGCATGCTCCGGCTCAACTGGCGGGTTTCGGGGACAGGGTGCCGGTGACCGAATGGCGCAAATCGAAAACCGCCCGCGCGGCGTTCTCCACTTGCTCGGCGGTCGTCGCATCCACGCGGTCGACGAACGATTCGACGCTCTCGACGTCGAGACCGATGACCAGAGCGGAACCGAACAGCCGTGCGGTCGCGTCGTTGCTGTCACGGCCATAGATCGCCCCGGCGCGGTATCCCGTCTTGGCGCGGGCCAATTCATCCGCCGTGATGCCGCCCTTGAGCAGATCGGCGATCGCGCCATCGACACCCGCCTCGATCTTCTCCAGCGGCACGCCTTGTTTCGGCCGGGCAAACACGTCGAACGTCGACAAATCGAGCGACAACGCGTCGTATCCCGCGCCCGCGCTGGTGGCGATGCCGTCGCCGAGAACGAGGGCCCGATGCAGGCGGCTGGTCTCGCCGCCGCCGAGAATGTCCGCCAGCAGCATGAGCGGAATGGCGAGTTTGGTGTCGCCTGCCCTCGAACTCGGCGCCAAGTAACTCCGCGTCCAGCTCGCCTGCCGCACGCGAGGATCGCCCATGGTTACGCGGCGCGCGGCGATCTGCGGCGGCTCTTGCGGGCGGAGCCGGGGCGGCACATCGCGCCGGGGCACGACGCCATAGTATTTCTCCGCGAGACTTCGCACGCGGTCGAGGGACACATCGCCCACGATCACCACAATGGCGTTGTTCGGCGCGTAGTGGGCCTTGTAATAGCTGAGCGCGTCGGCCCGGGTCAGCCCCTCCATCTCGTGCCTCCAGCCGATGACAGGAATCCGGTACGGGCTCGCCAGGTATTGCGCGGCTTGGAGCTGCTCGGCAAACAAGGCGCCCGGCTCGTTGTCGATGCGCGAGCGGCGCTCCTCGATGATGACCTGGCGTTCCGTCGTCACTTCGTTTTCGCCGATCGTGAGGTTTTGCATCCTGTCGGCCTCCAGCCGCATGGCCAAATCGAGCTTCGGCGCCGCGACGTCCTCGTAGAAGCCGGTATAGTCGAGCGTGGTGAAAGCATTGTCGGTGCCGCCGTTGCGCGCGATGATCCGGTTGAATTCGTTCGCCGGCACGCTGGGCGTTCCTTTGAACATCAAATGCTCGAGGAAATGCGCGATGCCGGATTTGCCGACCGGATCGTCGGCAGCGCCGACCTTGTACCAAACCATATGCGTCACGACCGGCGCACGGTGATCCTCGATGACGACGACCTGCAGGCCGTTGGCGAGCGTGAAGGTCTTGGCGTTGTAGATCGAGGCTGCGGAAGCGGCGCCGGGCAACGCAATCGCGCCGAGGCAAACCGCCGCAAGCAGCTGAACAAGTCTGAGACGTCGCATGATGATCCTACGCAGTGGTCCGGTCCGGCAATGGATGGTCGGCTCGCGGCGAAACGCGCGCAAGGTCAACACGCAACTTTGATCGATTTGTGGCGGCGCCGCGCTTTGTCGGCGATCAGAAGATGCCTTCGAGCCAGCCGCGCTGCTTGCGCTGGATGATCGGCGTGTCGCCGGTGGTAACCGGCTGGCCGGTTGCGGCGTTCTGGCGCAATCGCTCCGATTCCTTCTTCGGATCGACGACGACGCCGGGTTCGGCCGGCTTCTGCCAGAACAAGAGCCGGTCGGTGAAGCTCTTGTCGCGCTCGGCAAGCTGCGTGAACTCGCTGTTCACCACTTGGCGGATGTTCGGGTTCACGTCCGCCGCGCCGGCGCGTTGCAGCAACGCCGACTCGCCCGGATCTCGGCCGGCGACGGCGCGAGGCGCTTGCGGCGCGGATTGCCCGGTCAAGGCCGCCTCAGCAGTGACGCGGGGCTGCGATTCCTTGAGGGCGGGGGCGCCCGGCTCCGGCGGCCTGAGCGCATAATCCGGCGGGAGCGTCAGCGGCGCCTTGGTCACCACGGCGAACTCGTCCGGCGCCTTCTTGTTCAGACCCAACGTGTCGCGAACGCCGCTGCAACCGGCCAACCCGGCAATCAGCAGGCCGGCCCCAATCAGTCCGGCGGCGACGCACCTGGGCGCGCGACCTTTTCGGATTTGTCCCTTGTTCGGCTCCATGGGCCCTATTTACCCCTTTTCCGGGTCGGCGAACAAGGCATCGGCCACCAGCGCCAGCACCCCGACCACTACCGCGGAATCCGCTAAGTTGAATGCCGGCCAATGCAAATACCCGATATGCGCGTCAAAAAAGTCGGCAACGGCGCCGAACCGGAAGCGGTCCGCCACGTTTCCGAGCGCGCCGCCGATCACCAATCCGATCGCCGGCGCAATGCGGCGCTCGGCGACGCGGAACATCCAGACGCCGAGGGCGGCCACGAGAAGCAAGGCGACCGCGGCAAAAATCCACGGGCTGGTATTGCACGTGTTGAACATGCCGAAGCTGATGCCGCAATTCCAAACCATGACCAGCCTGAATTCGGGCAGCAACTCGATGCCGGACGGCCGGTCGCGCAGCATGTCGATCAAGACGGCTTTACTTGCCTGATCGAGGATGAAGGCCAGCACCGCTGCGGCGGGTCCGAGAAGGCCTCGCATGTCTCCGCTCAGGCCCCCGCTTCGGTCGCGGCAACCACATCGTCGCAACGGCGGCATAGGTCCGGCGCTCCGGCGCCGTGGCCGACTTCGGGCAGGACTTGCCAACAACGCTGGCACTTTTGTCCCGCGGCCATGCCGGGCATGACGGCAACTCCGGGCACATCGCTCAAGCGAAAGGCCTCCGCCGGCCCTTCGTCCTGCCGCAAGGTCGCAGCCGACGTGATGCAAAGCTCGGCCAGGTCGACGCCCGCCAGCGCCGCCGCATAGTCCGCCGCCGCGAAGATCGTCGGATGGGCTTGCAGGCTCGCGCCGATGCGCTTGTCCCGCCGCTCGATCTCCAGCGCGCCGGTGACCACGCGGCGGAGCTCCCGCACCTTGTTCCATTTCGCACCGAGCATGTCATCGCGCCAGTCGCCGGGCGGCACGGGAAAGGTGCGGAGATGAACGCTGGCGTCCTCGCCCGGGAACCGGGCCAGCCAGGTTTCCTCCGCCGTGAAGCAGAGGATCGGCGCCAGCCACGCGGTGAGATACGAAAAGATCTCGTCCAACACGGTGCGCGCGGCGCGCCGGCGCACGGCGGACGGTCCGTCGCAATAAAGCGAATCCTTCCTGATGTCGAAATAGAACGCCGACAGGTCGACGACGCAGAAACTGTAGATCGCGACAAACACCGCGTGGAAATCGAAGTCGTTGACCGAGCGGCGGACCACCTCGTCCAGCTCGCTCAGGCGGTGCAGGATCCAGCGGTCGAGTTCGGGCATCTGCTCGCGGGGCAGGCGCTCGGATTCGGCGAAACCCGCGAGATTGCCGAGCACGTAGCGCAGCGTGTTGCGAAGTTTGCGGTAGGCTTCGACCTGCGCCTTGATGATCTCCGGCCCGATGCGCTGGTCTTCGGTGTAGTCGGTGCTCACAACCCACAGCCGAAGTATGTCGGCGCCGTGCTGGCTCACGATCTTCTCAGGCTCGATCGTGTTGCCGAGCGACTTCGACATCTTCCGGCCTTCGCTGTCCATGGTGAAGCCGTGGGTCAGCACCGCCTCGTAGGGCGCGCGGCCGCGCGTGCCGCAGCTTTCCAGCAGGCTCGAGTGGAACCAGCCGCGATGCTGGTCTGAGCCTTCCAGATAGAGCGACGCCGGCCACTGCAGGTCGGGCCGCTGCTCCAGCACGAACGAATGGGTAGAGCCGGAATCGAACCAGACGTCGAGAATGTCGTCGACCTTCTCGTACTTGGCGGCGTCGTATTCGTTGCCGAGGAACTGCTCCTTGGTGCCGGTGAACCAGGCGTCCGCGCCGCCCTTCTCCACCGCCGCGACGATGCGCTCGTTGACCCGCTCGTCGCGCAACGGCTGGCCGGTTTCCTTGTCGAAGAAAAGCGTGAGCGGCACGCCCCAGGTGCGTTGGCGCGACAGCAGCCAGTCGGGGCGGTTCTCGATCATGCCCCTGATGCGGTTCCGCCCGGTGCCCGGCACCCACCGCACCTTGTCGATGGCCCTGAGCGCGGTCTCGCGCAAGCCGGTTTCGGTCATGGAAACGAACCACTGCGGCGTGTTTCGGAAGATGAGCGGCGCCTTGGACCGCCAAGAATGGGGATAGGAATGAACCAAACGGCCGCGGCCAAGCATTCCGCCGGCCGCCTGGATCGCCTCGCCCACGGCCCGGTTCGCATCGCCGTCCTTGCCCGCGGGCGTGAGCACGCGCTTGCCCGCGAAGAGCGGCACGTGCGCATAGTAGGCGCCGTCTTCGCCTACGGTGGCGGGCATTTCCAGTTTGTGCATTGAACCAAGCTCGAAGTCGTCCATGCCGTGACCCGGCGCGATATGCACGAAGCCGGTGCCCTGATCCATGGTGACGAAGTCGCCGGCCAGAACCGGCACGTCGAAGTCATAGCCCTGGCCGCGCAGCGGATGCGCGCACACGGTGCCGACGAGGTCGGCGCCGGCAAAGCTCGCCAGTTGCGTCCACGACGCGATACCGCAGCCGGCGCGCGTCGCTTCGGCCAGATCGAGCGCCACGATCACTTCGTCGCCGGCGCGCGCCATCGACTTTTCGCCGACGGCATCGATGCGGAAGCGGCCGTATGCCGCATCCGATTTGCAGGCGATCGCCCGGTTGCCCGGCAAGGTCCAGGGCGTGGTGGTCCAGATGACGATGCCGGCGCCGGCGGCGGCCGGCACCGAGGGCTTGATCACCGGAAACTTGATGTAGACCGTGGGCGAGGTGTGATCGTGATACTCGATCTCGGCTTCGGCGAGCGCGGTTTTTTCCACCACGGACCACATCACCGGCTTGGCGCCGCGATAGAGCGAACCGTTCATCAGGAACTTGAGCAGCTCGCGCACGGTCTGCGCTTCGGCCGAATAGCTCATGGTCGTGTAGGGATTGTCCCAGTCGCCCTCGACTCCCAATCGGCGGAATTCCTCGCGCTGCACGCCGATCCAGTGCTCGGCGAACTCGCGGCATTCCCGGCGGAACTCGACGATCGGCACTTCGTCCTTGTTCTTGCCGGCGGCGCGGTACTGCTCCTCGATCTTCCATTCGATGGGCAGGCCGTGACAGTCCCAGCCGGGGACATAGTTGGCGTCCTTGCCGAGCATCTGCTGGCTGCGGTTGACCACGTCCTTCAAGATCTTGTTCAACGCCGTGCCGATGTGCAGGTGACCGTTCGCGTAAGGCGGGCCGTCATGGAGAATGAACTTCTCGCGGCCCTCCGATGCGCTGCGCAAGCGCCTGTACAGGTTCATGCTCCGCCAGCGGGCGAGCAGCTCCGGCTCGCGCTTCGGGAGTCCGGCCTTCATGGGGAAGTCGGTCTGCGGCAGAAAGACGGTGGATTTGTAGTCGCGGGGCTTCGGGGCGGTCATGGCCTAATCGTTCGAATGAAATTGCCAGGGCGAATCAAGGCATTCCCGATCCTCAATCGAGCGGTCAATTGAGGTCGGGGCCCGTAATTCGCCGAATCGTCCCGCGATGCGCCGACATGGGCGGGTTGTAGCAAGCCTCCGCCCGCCTGTCGAGACGGCGCGTCCGTCGTGCTAGCGTGGCCGCGCCACAATGGAACTCGCGCCGATGCTGATCCATACGATCTTCGACGTATTGGCGTGGATGGCGGGTGGCGCACTTGGGTGGTGGCTGCGCGGCCGCGACCGGCCTTCAGCCGGCCGCCGCTTCACGCTCAACGGCGACCCCGGCTATTTCATCGCGCTGGCGGCGGGCGCGCTCTCGGCCGCGTACCTCTTCGGCACGCTCAATCTGGAATTCGCCGGCCGGGCCGTGTTGGGCCACAGCATTGCCGGCGCCATCTTCGGCGGCGTCATCGGCGTGGAACTCTACAAACTGGCGCACGGCATTCGCGGCTCCACCGGCGTCGGCTTCGTCGCCCCCTTGGCTCTCGGCATAGCGGTCGGCCGCTGGGGCTGCTTCTTCGCCGGGTTGCCGGACTACACCTACGGCACGCCGACGACGCTTCCCTGGGGCGTCGACTTCGGCGACGGCGTTCCGCGCCACCCGGTCCAACTCTACGAATCCTTCGCCATGCTGGCGTTCCTTGCAGTGTTCCTTTGGCAGCGGGCGATAGGTTCGGCATTTATGGCGCGACACGGCTTTTACGTCTTCGTAGGATGGTATGCGTTGCAGCGCTTCGCCTGGGAATTCCTCAAGCCCTATCCCCGGATCCTCGGACCGTTCGATCTGTTCCACCTGCTGTGCATCGTCCTGCTCGCATACAGCGCCATCATGCTGAGGCGGAACCATGACCTTCGTCCGGCCGTCTAAGAGCTACGTCTTCTACGGACAAACCACGTCGCTCTGCGAAACCTGCCTGCGGCTGGTGCCGGCCAAGATCGTCATCGAGGACAACGACGTTTTCTATCTGAAGCGCTGCCCCGCGCATGGGACGCAGAAGACCCTCGTCGCCACCGACGCCGCATATTTCAAGAGCACGCGCGAATTCCTCAAGCCCGGCGACCGGCCGCTGGTGCATCAAAGCCGCACGCATTACGGCTGCCCGTTCGATTGCGGCCTTTGTCCCGACCATGAACAGCATTCCTGCCTGGCGCTGATCGAGGTGAACGAAGCGTGCAACCTGAGCTGCCCGGTCTGCTTCGCGGACTCCTCGCCCGCGCGCACCAAGCACCGCAGCCTCGCCGAGATCGAGACCATGCTGGAGACGCTGATCGCCAGCGAGCGCGAGCCCGACCTGCTGCAGGTCAGCGGCGGCGAACCGACGATCCATCCGCAGATCCTCGAAATTTTGAAGCTGGTCAAGTCGAAGCCGATCCGGCACGTGATGTTGAACACCAACGGCATCCGCATCGCCAGGGACAAGGCCTTCGTCGCGGCGTTGGCGGAAATGAAGCGCGGCTTCGAAGTGTACCTGCAGTTCGATTCGCTCGAGCGCGCCGCGCTCGAAAACTTGCGCGGCGCCGACCTCAGACGTGTGCGCGAAGACGCCTTGGCCAACCTGGAGGCGGCGGGCATTTCCACCACGCTCGTCTGCGCCATGAAGAAGGGCGTCAACGATCGCGAAGTCGGCGCCATCGTCCGTAACGCGCTCACCTATTCCTGCGTGCGGGGCGTCACGTTCCAGCCGGTGCAGGACGCGGGCCGCAATCTCGACTTCGACAAGAACCGCGACAGGATGTTGCTCACCGACGTGCGCCGCGCGGTGATCGAGCAATCGGGCGTATTCGGCGAAAGCGACATGATCCCGCTGCCCTGCAACCCCGACGCCATATCGATCGGTTACGGCTTGCGCGACGGCCAATCCCTCACCCCGATCACCCGCCTGGTGCCGCGCGAGGAATTGATCGCGGCCACGCCCAACACCATCAGCTTCGAGCGCTATCCGGAACTCAAGCGGCGCATGTTCGATCTGCTCTCGTTGGCGACGACCGGCGAGCGGACCAAGGGCGTGCTCGGCGATCTTCTCTGTTGCCTGCCCCAGGTGGAAGCGCCGGCCGACCTCGGCTACGACAAGGTATTTCGGGTGGTAATCGTGCAATTCCTCGACCGCTTCAATTTCTGCATCAGCGCCGTGAAGCGGTCCTGCATCCATTTCGTCACGCCGGCCGGCAAGATCATCCCGTTCGACACCTACAATCTATTCTATCGCGACGGATCGGTGGAACGCTTGCGCCGTGAGGCTGGCTTTGTCTGAGTCCAGCGCACCGCAAGCCAATCAGCCGCCAGTGTTCACACCGCGCGGCGGCATGGCGCTCATAGTCGTCGGGTTGTTGATCCTGGTGCCCTCTGGATTGTGCACGAGCGTCGTCGGGTTCCTATTCGTTCAGGACATGGTGGTAAGCGGCAATACCAGCGCCGGCGACGTCATGACGGTCCTGCCGGTCTTGCTGTTGTTTGGCGGCATCCCGATCGCAGTCGGCGCGCTGCTGCTCTGGATCGGCTTGCGCAAACGCCGCGCCGGACGAACCGCGGCGGATGGCTGACCCCGGCCCCCAAGGCTTCGACGGTCAACCGGTCTTCAAGCCGGGCGGCGGCGTCGCGCTGATCGTGATCGGCGTTTTGATTCTCGTGCCTTCGGGACTTTGCACTGCCGTGATGGGAATCCCGTTCATTCTCGACTCCACGCGCGGCCGCGGTCCGGACAATCTATTCGACTTGAGCGGCGCATTGATTCTGGTCGGATTGTTCGGCGGCATTCCGATGCTGATCGGATCGCTGCTGCTCTGGCTCGGCTTGCGCAAGCGCCGCACGGGTCAATCCGCCGCCAATGGCTGATGTCCGTCGCGCGCAGACTCAAGTGCAGCGCAACTGGGCGCTCTTCGCCATTGCTCTGCTCGTCCTATTGCCGTCGGGACTCTGCACCGTTTGGGGCGGATTCCCAGACATCGACGCCGCGATAGAAAAGAACTGGGACCGGCCGTCGAGCGCGGCGCTTGTCCAAAGCTTCGGCCTTGGCCTGCCCGCGATCGCAATCGGCGCTGCCGTCGCGTGGCTTGCCTTGCGCCGGTTCGCGCCCGCAACGGAGCCAGTTGCGCGCAACGTTTGGATCGGTTTCGGCTTGCTGGCGCCGGGCGTGATTGTGCTTGTGCCAAGCCTCAGCTGGCTGTTCGATTCGACCGGGTTTCAGATCGTCGCAACGAGATTCCCGCCGCCCGACGCGAATCGGCCGCTGCTGCTGAACATCGCGTTGCCGAGCCTCGTTGTCGCGGCAAGCACGACGATTGTCATACTCGGCGTCTATTGGCACTTGTCGCACGGGCTGTTCGCGCGCGGGGATCGCCGGGCCACTTTGTCCGTTTCAAAAGGCATGGCATGGGCTCTGATGATTCTCGGCGGCGCGCTGGCGATGGTCTCCGGCGGATTTGCGCTCTACGTGGCAGGCAGCACCGTTATTGATGTAGCGCGACATGGCGAAGATGCCGGCTATTGGCCGTTTGGGATGTTTTTCTCGACCTTGGCCTGTATGCCGACGGCTCTGGGCCTGTACTTGCTTCTGGCCGGATGGTCGCTGCGCCGTTAGCGGCGCTTTAGCTTCTTGACCTCGCCGAAGCGGCGCATTTGGTCGTTCGACGGATCGGCGTGAATGGCCTTGGCGGCTGCCGCGTCCTTGGCGATCTGATCTTTCAATTCGTCCAGGCCGGCGAATTTCCGCACTGCGCGAATGTA
>DASQHM010000018.1:0-2963 GCA_035632095.1 Candidatus Cybelea sp.
GGCGAAGCTGGTCAAGGTCAACATCGACCTGCCGCAGAACCAGCCGCTGGCGCAGCAGCTCCGCATCCAATCGATCCCGGCGGTCTATGCCTTCCGCAACGGCCAGCCGATCGACGGCTTCGTCGGCGCGCTGCCGGAAAGCCAGGTGAAGCAATTCCTCGAACGCGTCATCGGCGGCGAGCTCGGCGCATCCCCGGTCGAGGAGATCCTGGAGGAAGCGGCGGCGGCCCTGGAGCAAGGGCATCCGGAGGCCGCGGCGGCGGCATACGAAGAAGCGCTTTCCCTCGAGCCGGACAATCCCGTAGCGCTCGCCGGTTCGGCGCGCATCGCCGTGCAGGCCGGCGAATTCGCGCGCGCCAAGGCGATGCTGGCCAAAGTGCCGCCCGCCCATGCCAATCATGCCGAGGTGGCGAGCGTGCGCGCGGCGCTGGAGCTGGCCGAATCGGCGAAGAACGTCGGCGGCGACGTCGCCAATCTCAAGACCAAGGTCGCGGCGAACCCGGCCGATCACCAGGCGCGCTTCGATCTGGCGCTGGCGCTCACGGCCGCGGGCAAACGCGAGGAAGCGGTGGACGAGCTGCTTGAAATCATCAAGCGCAACCGCGCCTGGAACGAAGACGCGGCGCGCAAGCGTCTTTCGTCGCTGCTGTTCGCCTGAGGCGCCGGCGGTGAGCGAGGCAGAAGCGCATGTCAGTTTCGATGCGCTGCCGCGCAGCCTGCCGCTCTTCCCCCTGGTCGGCGTATTGCTCCTGCCGGGCGGGCGCCTGCCGCTCAACATCTTCGAGCCGCGCTACCTCGCCATGGTCCGCGACGCCATGTCGGGCTCGCGCATGATCGGCATGATCCAGCCGGCCAATCCGAAAGCGGACATGCGCGCGCCGGAACTTTATCGCACCGGATGCGCCGGCAAGATCACTTCGTTTTCCGAAACCGAGGACGGCCGCTTCCTGATCACGTTGACCGGCGTGTGCCGGTTCCAGATCGTCGAGGAACTGGCGACGGCGACGCTCTATCGCCAGGCGGTCGCGTCCTATGCGCGGTTTCGCGGCGATTTGGAGAGCAGCGCCGTTGAGCCCGACGGCAAGGTGCCGCGCGTGCGGCTGTTGAACGCGCTCCGCGCCTATCTGGTGCTGGCGAAGATTCCCGCCGACTGGCAGGCCGTCGAGCGCGCGCCCGACGACGCGCTGGTGAACTCGCTGGCCGTGGTCTGTCCGTTCGAGCCGAGCGAGAAGCAGGCGCTGCTGGAAGCGGCGACCCTGCAGGAGCGCGCGCGGGTGATGGTGGCGCTGATCGAAATGGCCCTGATGCAGCGGGGCTCCGGCGCCGAAAGCGCGCCCCTGCAATAGGCTCAAGGTTCAATCGAGAGGGCCAATCCATGGCTGAAGGCACCGCACCCATGACCGTCGACCCGAAGCTACTGGAAATCCTGGTCTGCCCGCTGACCAAGACCACGCTGATCTACGACCGCGAGCGCCAGGAACTGATCAGCGAGAAGGCCCGCCTCGCCTTCCCAATTCGCGACGGCATTCCGATCATGCTGGTGGACGAGGCGCGGAGCCTCGACGAGGCGCCCGCGGCCAAGCATGACCTATGACAAGGACGGGCGGCCGGCGCCGACGGAATTGCGCCTGAAGACCGCGGAGCGGGCGCTCGAAATCGATTTCGAGAACGGCATGGCGTTCAGCCTGCCGGCGGAATTCCTGCGTGTGGAAAGCCCCTCGGCCGAAGTGAAAGGTCACGGGCCCGGCCAGCGCGTGATCGTCGCCGGCAAACGCAACGTGTCGATCAAGCGCATCGAGCCGGTCGGCAATTATGCCGTGCGGCTGGTGTTCGACGACGGCCACGACACCGGCATCTATTCGTGGGAATTTCTCTACGAGATCGGCGGCAAGCAGGACCAGATGTGGCGCGCTTACGTGAACGAGCTTGCCGTCCGCGGCCTGAAGCGCGAGCCGTAGCGTCGCATTCCTAGTGCGAGGCTTCCGCCGGGCCTTCCAACCGCCAGCCGCCGGGCTGGCGCACGAGCCGTGCCGGCAGGCGTTTGAGCTCGTGCGCCACGTACGTCTCGACTTCGAGCGCAATGGCGTCGTCGCCGTTCCAGCGGCCGAAGAAATAGAGCGCGTAGCCCTTGGGCTGGTGGTTCCATTCCATCACCGGCGTGCCCGCCCGCACCGACCACACTTCGATGCCGTCGAACGAGAAGGCTTCGGGTGACGACACGGCGACGAAGCGATCGGCATCCGGCGAGAAATGCGGCACGTCGGCCAAACGGATCGCGCGTCCGTTGGCATCGACGATCAGGCGATAGTCCAAGCCTTCGTAGTAGCGCGCCAGCAGCAGGTCGAAGCGCTGCTCCAGCCGGCCGAGGTAGACGAATTCCACACAGCTATCGTCATGGGTCGGAATAACGCCTTCGAGGCAGTGCGATTCTTCGTTGCGAAAGAAGGTGCGGGCGCCGTTGTCGAGCTTGATTTCGAGCTCGGCGCCGTTGCGCGTGATGCGTCCCGCTTGCGCCGTGATGCGCTCCGCTTCGAGCTTGCGCTGCTCGGCGGTGCTGCTTTCGAGCGCCTGGCGCTTGGCCTCGCGCGCGCGCTCGAACTCGCGCACCCGGTCGAGCTCGGTCGCCGCCGCGACCTGGGCGGCAAACAGGCTTAAAAGGCCCAGCAGCAGGAGTTTGCGGCGCGCCATCGTCGATCTCGTCACCGATCATCATGACGGCGAATGTCCGTTACGAGACATCGTACCTTAAGGATCAAAAGTCAATATTGCGTGTGCGGGCAATCGCGCCCTCACCGTCCAAAGCTGATGCGGCGGTAGGACAGCGCCTCGGCGATATGGATGCGCCGCACCGCGTCGTCGCTGGCGAGATCGGGATTCACGCTTCCGGATAGGTCCCTCAAGTTCCGCGAGGCGCATTCTCGAAAGTTTTGACCCCCCTATTTCATTGCAGACCAATACAAAGA
>DASQHM010000019.1:0-36370 GCA_035632095.1 Candidatus Cybelea sp.
CCGCCGCTCGGCATCGATCTGGCCACACTGCCGCCTGCGGCCGTGGTGGCGGATCTGGTCTATTCGCCGCTCAAGACGGCGCTTCTCGCGGCGGCGGCCAAGCGCGGCAATCCGGTCGTCGACGGTCTCGGCATGCTGCTGCATCAGGCGCGGCCGGCATTCGAAGCGTGGTTCGGCGTGGCCCCGGAAGTGACGGCCGAATTGCGGGATCACGTCTTGGCATGAGCCGGCCATGATCGTCCTCGGCCTGACCGGGTCCATCGGCATGGGCAAGAGCGAAACCGCGCGCATGTTCCGGCGCCTGTCGGTGCCGGTCTATGACGCGGACGCGGCGGTGCATGTGCTTTACGCCAAGGGCGGCGCGGCGGTGCCGTTGATCGCGGAGGTGTTTCCCGACGCGGTGCAGGACGGCGCCGTCGACCGCCATCGCTTGAGCCGGCACGTGGTCGGCAACGAAACGGCGATCCGCCGGCTCGAGCGCCTGGTGCATCCCCTGGTCAATCGAAGCCGTATGCGCTTCATCAAGTCCGCCCGTGCCGCCCGCGAACCGCTGGTCGTGCTCGATATCCCGCTGCTCTACGAGACCCGCGGACAGCGGCGCGTGGACGCGGTCGTGGTCGTCAGTGCGCCCCATGCGGTGCAGCGCCGTCGCGTGCTGTCGCGGGCCGGCATGACCGAGGAAAAGTTCATCGGCATCTTGCAGCGCCAGGTGCCGGATGCGGTGAAACGCCGCCACGCCGATTTCGTGGTGCGAACCGGGCTCGGCAAACGCTTTGCGCTGCAACAGGTCCGCCGCATTGCCAAGGCATCGAAGCGGATGCGGCGCAAATCGCGGTTCGCCATGCGGTAGCCGCATTGACAACGGGAGGCGCGAAGCGCCGACTGATCCGATGCTCGACTCATTTTTCTCGAACGAACCGGCAATCAGGTTCACGTGTTTCGGCACCGTCTTGGTCCTGATGGCCGGGTGGGAAACGATGGCGCCGCGCCGGCGTCGGACGGCAACCCGCTGGCGGCGCTGGCCGGGAAACCTCGGCGTCGTCGCGCTCGACACGATCCTCGCGCGGTTTCTGATCCCGCTTGGCGCGGTGAACCTCGCGGCGATCGCCGAGGTTCAAGGCTTCGGCCTATTGAACACTGTGGCCATGCCGGGTGCGGTCAAGTTCGCAATTGGCTTTCTGTTGCTCGATTTTGCGGTCTATCTGCAACACGTCATGTTTCATGCCGTGCCGGCGCTCTGGCGTCTACACCGGATGCACCATGCCGATCTCGATTTCGACACCACCACGGGCGTGCGATTTCATCCCCTGGAGATCCTCCTTTCAGCAGGATTAAAATTGGCCGTGGTGGCGGCGCTCGGAGCGCCGGCTCTCGCCGTGCTGGTCTTCGAAATCGTGCTCAACGCCACGTCGCTCTTCAACCACGGCAACGTCCGTTTGCCGGAGCGGCTGGACCGGGGGTTGCGCTGGCTCGTGGTCACACCGGACATGCATCGGGTTCACCATTCCATTGTGGTCGACGAGACCAACAGCAATTTCGGCTTCAATCTGCCCTGGTGGGATCGGTTTCTCGGAACCTATCGCGCCCAGCCGGCGGCAGGTCACCAGGCGATGATCATCGGGCTCGATGTCTTCCGCGATGCCTCGGAGCTGCGTCTCGATCGCATGCTGATCCAGCCGTTCATCGGCGCGGCCGGCGCCTATCCGATCACCCGGCGCGGTTCGAATCCATGAGCCGGCCGCCGCCGATCCTGCGCGACAAGGATGCTTCGGCCGCCTCCCAGTTCACGCCGGACGCGTTACTTCGCGAAGCGCGCCGCCAGCGAAACCTCGCGCCCGGGAGGATACCGGCGGTCTGCGTGCTCGATCCGGACGGGGACATGGTGCGCTATCTCGACAAGACCGCGCGGGCCAGGCGCGATCCGCATTGGGCGTGCTATCACACCGAGCTGTACGATTTCGATCAGGCCGGAATCGAGTTCGGCATTGTGGGTTGCGCGGTCGGCGCGGCGTTCGCGGTGCTGATCGCCGAAGAGATGTTCGCATCCGGTTGCGAGCTGCTCTTGAGCATGACCTCGGCCGGGCAGATCGTGGCGGTTCGTCCGCCGCCGTACTTCGTCGTCATCGAGCGGGCGTTGCGCGACGAGGGCACGAGCTATCACTACATGCCGCCGGCCGATTACAGCACGGCAGATCCGGAGCTGGTTCGCGTCGCCCGGGAGGCGCTGGCGGGTTCCGGCATCGCGGCGCCGGTCGGCGCTACCTGGACCACGGATGCGCCGTTCCGCGAAACAACGGCGGCGATCGAGGCCGCCCGACAGGCCGGCATTCTGGCGGTCGAAATGGAAGCGGCGGCGCTTTATGCCTTCGCCGCGGCGCGGAACAAACCGGTGCTGTGCTTTGCGCATGTGACCAACCAGATGGGCCGCGTCGAGGGCGATTTCGAGAAGGGCGCCGCCGACGGCGCCGAAGAATCGTTGCGGGTCATTGCGCATGTGGCGCGGCGCTGGCTGGATTCGGCGAAGCCCTGACGCGACGGCTTGCCGGCCGAGCCTGGCGCGGTCAAGATCGCGACAACCTGGCGGGAGTTTCATGCGCGAAGTCGTCCTGGATACCGAGACCACCGGCCTCGATCCGTCATCGGGCCATCGGATCGTGGAAATCGGCTGCATCGAGCTGGTGAACCAAATCGCCACCGGGCGCAACTATCAGACCTACGTCAATCCCGAGCGGGACATGCCGGTCGGTGCGTTCGAGGTGCACGGCTTGTCCGCCGAGTTCCTGATGGAGCATCCGATATTCGCCGACGTGGCGGAGAAGTTCCTGGAGTTCATCGGCGAAGCGCCGCTGGTGATCCACAACGCCGAATTCGACATGCGTTTCGTCAATGCGGAGCTGGAGCGGCTTGGCCGGCCGGCGATCCCCATGTCGCGCACCATCGATACGGTTCGCATGGCGCGGACCAAATTCCCCGGCGCGCAGGCGAGCCTGGATGCGCTCTGCCGCCGGTTCGGCATCGACAATTCTGCGCGGACCAAGCACGGCGCCCTGCTCGATGCCGAACTACTGTCCGAGGTCTATCTGGAGTTGACCGGCGGCCGGCAGCCGGGTCTTGGCCTTGCCCAGGACCAACGCGATGTCGCCGGGGCCGCGGCCCGCGTGGCGCGTCCGGCACGCCCGTATGCCCCAAGCGCCGAGGAACTCGAGTCCCACGCGGCCTTTGTCGACACGTTTATCAAAGATCCGATCTGGCGCCTGCCCTGAGCTGCCGTGCTCTGACCGAGGCTGCGGCGGCGGTTGTCCGCCCGCCGTATCCATGCCCAGGCGGCGGTTGTCCGCCCGCCGTATCCATGATAGCCAAGCCGCCTCAATCGCGTGGGCGGGCAAGGGAGTGCGACGATGAGCGAGAACGGCAAGAACCCCGATCAATCGGCGGCGCCCGCGGGCCCGCCGGGCCTCAGCGTCAATGCCCAATACGTGAAGGACCTGTCGTTCGAGAATCCGAACGCGCCGCAAGTGCTGACGCAGACGCAAGGGCGGCCGCAAATTGAAGTGGCAGTTGACGTGCGTGCGCGCAATCTCGCGCAATCGGCCTACGAAGTCGCGGTTCGCATTGCCGCGACCGCCAAACAGGCCGAGACCACGGTCTTCGTGGTCGAATTGCTTTACGCCGGCGTCTTCACCTTGCAGAACATTCCCCAGGATCAGGTGGAACTCGTGCTGCTGATCGAGTGTCCGCGCATTCTTTTCCCGTTTGCGCGGCGGATCGTGGCCGATGCGACGCGCGACGGCGGCTTCCCGCCGCTCATGTTGGAGCCGATCGACTTCATGCAGCTTTATCAGCAGCAGCGGCAACAAGGACAAACGCCGGTCGCGCAAGCCTGACGCGTGAAATTCCGAATCTCCGCCTCGGCTGGACCCGGCGGCGGCGAACGGATAGGCTCTCATTTATGCCGCTCCGCCCCTGATGCCACCAGCGCACGGCGCCAGGAATATGGCTCAACGCGCGGCGATCGAACCATGAGCGACGCGAACGTTCTCGAGATCCTACTGCTGGCGATGGTCGCGGGATTCATCATTCTGCGGCTCAGGAGCGTGCTTGGCCGACGCACCGGCCATGAGCCGCCGCCGAAGCCTTTGACCATGGGTCAAGACCGTCCCGCTGCCGACCGCTCGGCGCAGCCCAAGGCCGGCGACGATCGCGTCGTGGCGCTGCCCGACCGCACGCGGCGCGAGCCCAACGAAGTCCAGCGGCCGACCGGCGAGGCGTTGCTCGGCCGTCTCGCCGCCGCAGATCCGCGCTTCGACACCAAGCAGTTTCTTGCGGGCGCGAAGGCGGCCTACGAAATGATCGTCACGGCATTTGCCACCGGCAATCGCGGCGCGCTTCGGCCGCTGCTGAACGACGACGTCTATCAGAACTTCGCGCGCGCCATCGATTCCCGCGACAAGGCCGGTCAAAAGCTGGAGACCACCCTCATCTCCATCAAACGCACCGACATCGTCGACGTGGAGATCAAAGGTCGCACCGCCGAGGTCACGGTGAAGTTCGTGGCCGAAATGGTGAACGCCACACGCGATTCCAGCGGCGCCGTGGTCGGTGGCAACCCGAACGCGGTGGACGAAGTGACGGACATCTGGACCTTCGCGCGTGACGTCCGCTCGAGCGACCCGAACTGGCTCCTGGTCGCCACCAGCACTCAGGCTTAAGGGCCGCATGGCGGAGCGCGTTCTCGTCCGGCGGGCCGTGCATCCCGCCGCCTGGGCGGCCGCGTTGCTTTTCTTGGCGGGTCTCGGCGCGCTGCTGTGGTGGTGGCTCCGCCCGGTTCCGGTGCCGCCCGACCGGCTGGCGCTTCAGGCGGCGCGGTTCGCCGATCTTCCCGGCTGGCAGGATGATCGCGTCGACGAGGCGATCCCGGCTTTGTTGCGCACCTGCGCGCGCCTGAAGCGCAACGCGCCCGATCACGATTTCGGCCTGCTCGGGCGCGTCGCCGACTGGCTGCCGGTCTGCGACCGGGCGGCGGGTTTGAGCCAGGGCGACGCGGCCGCCGCCCGCGCGCTGTTCGAGCAGAATTTCACGCCGCTTGCCGCCGCCAATCAGAGCCGCGCCGACGGGCTGTTCACCGGATACTTCGAGATTTCGCTGAACGGCAGCGCCAAAGCGAGCTCGAAGTTCAGCGTGCCGCTCTATCGCCGGCCGGGCGATCTCGTGACCGTCGATCTCGGGCAATTCCGCGACGAGTTGCGCGGACAACGCATCGCCGGCCGGGTCGTGGACGGCCAGCTGAAGCCCTACGAATCGCGGGCGCAAATCGACGACGGCGCGCTGAAAGGCAAGGGCCTCGAACTGCTTTGGGTGGATGACGCCATCGACGCCTTCTTCCTGGAGATCCAAGGCTCGGGCCGGGTGAAGATGGAAGATGGCTCGACGGTCAGCGTCGGCTACGCGGCGCAGAACGGCTATCCCTATGTGGCGATCGGCCGCAAGCTGATCGAACTCGGCGCGTTTCCGGACGGCGGCGCATCCATGCAGGCCATCCGCACCTGGCTGTTGGCCCATGCGGACGAGGCGCACAAGATCATGGAGCTGAACCCGTCTTACGTTTTCTTTCGCGAGATCAAGGGCGATGGCCCACTTGGCGCCGAAGGCGTGGCGCTGACGCCGGGCCGCTCGCTGGCCGTCGATCACCGCTTCATTCCCTATGGCACGCCGCTTTGGCTCGATACCTCGAAACCCGGGGCGGAAGGACAGCCCGACGTGCCGCTGCGCCGGCTGATGATGGCGCAAGACACCGGCGGCGCCATTCGAGGCCCGGTCCGCGGCGACGTGTTCTGGGGTTTCGGGCCCGAGGCGGCGGAGACCGCCGGGCACATGAAGCAATCGGGCCGCTATTGGCTGCTGGTGCCGAACGCGGCGGCGGCGCGGCTGTTGCCGCCCGAGTGATCCGAACTCACGCCGATTGCAGCAGCTTGCGCAATTCGGTCTTCAGCACCTTGCCGTAGTTGTTCTTCGGTAGCGCCGTGACGAAGCGATAGTGCTTCGGACGCTTGAAGCGGGCGATGTGTTCGAGGCAGAGCCGGTCCAGCGCCGCCGCATCGACCTGGCCGCGGGCGACGACGAAGGCCACCACTTCCTCGCCCCAATCCTGATGCGGCTGGCCGACCACGGAGACTTCGGCGACTTCCGGGTGGCGCAATAGCACCTCTTCGATTTCGCGCGGATAGATGTTGCTGCCGCCGGAAATGATCATGTCCTTCGAGCGGTCCTTCAGCGTCAAAAAGCCGTCGCTGTCGAACGAGCCCATGTCGCCGGTGTGCAGCCAACCGTTGCGCAGGGTCTCGGCGGTCGCCTGCGGATTGCGCCAGTAGCCGCGCATGACCACGTCGCCCCGCGCCAGGATTTCGCCGATTTCGCCCGCCGGCAGCGGCTTGTCGTCGGCATCCGCCACCATGACCTCCACGTCGGTCCGCGCGATGCCGGCGGACCCGAGGCGCTCCAGGTAGCGCGGATGGCCGCTGTCGACGTGCATCCGCTTCGGCAGGCCGGTGATGGTCATGGGCGCCTCGCCCTGGCCGTAGATCTGCACCAGCTTCGGCCCGAGCGCCTTCAGCGCCGCCAGCAGGTCGGCGACGTACATAGGACCGCCGCCGTAGATGATGGCTTTCAGGTTGCGCGTGTCCGCGTCTGCCAGCACGGGCGATTCGATCAAGCGATGCACCATGGTCGGCGCGAAGAAGATGCTGGTGCCGGGCCAGCGCGCGATCAGCGCTAGCGTCTCCGCCGGATCGAAGCCGCCGCTCTCCGGGATCACCTGGTTCGCAGCCTTGGCCACATGGGGCAAGCCGTACAATCCCGATCCGTGCGACATGGGCGCCGCATGCACGATGCAGTCGCCGGGCTCGATCGAGTCCACGTCGGCGAAATAGTTGACGGTCGCGGCCAGCAAATTGCGATGGCTCAACATGGCGCCCTTGGGCCGTCCGGTGGTGCCGGACGTGTAGAAGAGCCAGGCGATGTCGTCGGGAGAGCCGCGGTCGTAGAGCGCCGCGCTCTCGCCGGCGAACAAGGCTGCATATTCGGCGCTGTCGCTGACGATGACATGCCGCAGCCGTTCGATCGTGGCGGTCAGCGGCGCGATGTCGTCCGCCAGATCGGGCGAGACGAAACACGCGCGCGCCTCGGCGTTATCCAGGATCCACGCCACTTCCTTCGGATGCAGCTTGGCATTGATCGGAACCGCGACGAGCCCGGCGTGCCAGATGCCGTAGAGCACCTCCTGATATGCCGGACGGTTGGTCATCACCATGGCGACGGTCTCGCCGGGCTTGAAGCCGAGCCGCTCGGTCAGCGCCCGCGCGAGTCTGCTCGCGCGCGCCGCCAAGGT
The DNA here is from genome assembly GCA_035632095.1 of Candidatus Cybelea sp. Taxonomy (GTDB): domain Bacteria; phylum Pseudomonadota; class Alphaproteobacteria; order Ferrovibrionales; family Ferrovibrionaceae; genus DASQHM01. The sequence continues at coordinate 7,385 of DASQHM010000019.1, forward strand.
CGCGTAGTCCTGAACCACGGTGTCGCCGAGCGAGACGGCGGCGTTGGCCGGAAACGTCAGGGCAGCTTTGCTCAGCAGCGCGGCGATGTTCATGGCTGCGGCAACCCGGCGCGCTCAGACGCCGTCGACCATGATCAGGTTCGAGCGCGAGGCGCTTTGCCGGAGTTTGATCAGCGGCCGGTATTCGCTGGAGTCGTACCATTTGCGCGCCGCCGCACTGTCGGAAAATTCCAACACCACCACCCGCGCCCAGGATTGGTCGCCTTCTAGTTTGGTGAGCGCGCCACCGCGGACCAGGAACTTGCCGCCGTACTTGGTGACCGTGGCCATGACCTGTTTGCGGTAGTTGTCGTAGGCCGCCGGATCGGTGACGTCTACGTTGGCGATAATGTATGCGGCCACGGCGCGCCTCCTTGACGATGACGCGCCGATTGTTTCAAGGGCGCCGGGCCGGCGCAACCGGTTGGTGGGCAGATCGGGTGCGGACTGTTCAGGCGCGGGCGGGCTCGGTTTCGTCGCGCTCGAAATGCGTCATGTACTTTTCGCCGATGCGCTCGACCGGCAACAGAATGAACACGTCGGTGGTGCCGAACTGACGGTCGACCACGGCGCCGTCGCCGATATAGGCGCCGAGCCGCAGATAGGCTTTCACCAGCGGCGGGAGCGCCTGAATGGCGCGGCGATGATTGACCTGCTCCGCCGGCAGGATGTTCATCGACACGTAACGCTCGGGGAGCGCGCGGACGCGGAAATGCGGCGGCGCCCGGTGATTGTGATGCAAGTACGACAACGGCAGCGCCAACTTCTGGGGATCGGTGCCGGGCAGGCTGGCGCAGCCGAACATGTGGGTGATGGCGTGATCGCTCATGTAGGTGGCGATGCCGCGCCACAAAAGCTGAATGGTGGCGTTGGTGCGATAGTCGACATGCACGCAGCTCCGGCCGAGCTCGAGCAGGCCGCCGGCAGCACCGGTCGCCGCGATCAACGTGCCGATGTCGTATTCCGCCGCGGAATAGAAACTGCCGTGGCGCTCGGCGACCGCCTGTCGCAGCAGCCGGTAGGTTCCGACCACGGTCTGGCCGACCGGCCGGGCATGATCCAGCACCAGGAGATGGTCGCAGATGCCGTCGAACGCATCGAAGTCACGCCCCACCCGCGCCATGGCGGCGGTCGGTCGGGCGGACATTTCCTGGTAGAAAATCTGATAGCGGAGCGCTTGCGCGGCGGCGATGTCCGCCGGGTTCCGGGTCAGGCGGATCTCGTAGCGCCCGCCGGACGCCGTAAGCCGCCACCCCTCGCGCGCAGAAGGCGCGCCGGGTTGATCTCGGTGCGGCAGCGGCTGATACATACCAGCCGTAGTATATCCCAGTTCCGTGACGGGTTTGCGACGATGTTGCATCAGGCGGCTGAGCAGCTTGGCGCCCCAGCGGACGGTGAAGTCCTTGAGCACATGGCCGCCGGCTGCCACCAGGCGCAGCTTCGGGCCGGCGCCCCAGCGCCGCGCCGCGCCAAACCGCGCCCCGCCCTGCCAAGCAGAGCCGGATTCGCTGCCCTGAATGACGCGGAACTTGCGCCGCCGCTTGAGGGTCGGCATGGGATCAGCCCGGATGTGCTGCCGTATCTTGGATCATGTGGTTCGCGCCGTCGGCTTCGTCCGCACGCTTGTGCATCGCCGCTGCTCCCTGCGCTGGTTATTTGGCCGCAGAGTCTAAGCGGTGACCGCAACTTGGTCAAACCGCCCTGTTCCTGCCGGACCGGGGAGCGCCGGGCAGTCGCGGTCCTGGCGCCTGTTTGCTCATTACTTAAACCGCCGGAGCCTCGCCGAGCCGGCCCCGGCGGGTCAGCCACCAGAGCAGCGCCAGGCCCGGCAAGGCGGCCGATCCGGCCAGCAGGAAGAACCCGCTCCACCCCACATGCTCCGCGAGCCAGCCGGCATAGGCCGAGAGGACCGTTCGCCCGACGGCGGCGAGGGCGGAAAGCAATGCGTATTGGGTTGCCGTATAGGCGCGTTCGCGGCAAAGCCCCGAAAGATAGGCGACGAAGACGACGGTGCCGAAACCGCTGGCGAAATTCTCGACGCCGATGGTTAGGATGAGCGAAGGCGTGTCGGCGCCCTGGTGCGCGAGCCAGACGAACATGAGGTTTGCCGCCATCTGCCCGATGCCGGCGATCCACAGGCTGCGCACCACGCCGGCCGTCCGTTGCAGCGAACCGCCGGCGAAACCGCCGGCCAGGGTGGCGGCGAATCCGAACAGCTTCACCACGCGGCCGTATTCGGTCTTGTCGAATCCGAGATCGAGTACGAACGGTGCCGTCATGATTCCGGCCATGGAATCGCCGAACTTGAACAGCACCACGAAGCCGAGCACCACGAGCCAGCCGGGACGGCGCGAGAATTCGACAAAGGGCTCGACCACGGCGGCTTGCAGCCGGCGCCGGAACGGCTCAGACGCGCGGCGCGCCGCGTCGCGGTCTTCCGGCTCGCTCGACAGCAATGTGGTGACCGTGCCGAGCAGCACGAGCGCCGCCATGACGGCATAGGTCGCGCTCCAGCCGCCACGGCCGGGCAATCCGGCGCCCTGGAATTGCGCGGCGATTTCGAAAGCGCCGGCGGTGGCCGCGAGCAGCGCCACGCGATAGCCGGCCACGTAATCCGCCATGCCGGCGGCGAAGCGCGATGCGTCGAGACTTTCGACGCGAAAGGCATCGACGACGATATCCTGGCTGGCCGAGCAGAACGTGACCACGAGCGCGAGCGCGGCCGTGGTCAGTGGATGCGCCACGGGATCGTTCAGGCCGAGCGCGGCGATGGCGAGCATGAGCGCGATTTGCGTCGTGACCAGCCAGGCGCGGCGGCGGCCGAGACGGCGACCGAGCCAGGGAATGGCGATGGCGTCGATGGCGGGGGCCCAGAGGAATTTCAGCACATAGGGCAAACCGACGAGCGCGAAGAACCCGATGGTGGCGAGCGACACGCCGGATTCGCGCATCCATACGGCCAAGGTCTGGCCGGTCAGTCCGAGCGGCAGTCCGCTGGAAAAGCCGAGAAACAGCACCGCCAGCACTTTCGGTTCGGCATAAACGCCGATTGCCGCGCGCAAGCGTGCCGGCGCGGAGCGCGACTCGGATGCGTTATTCGTCATCGGCCATGCTTGTAGCAGGCCGACGAGCGGGCGCAAGCGCGACGCCGCGCCCGCTTGCCGTCAGCGCGCCGGCGGCTTCATCGCATGTTGCGATTCGCCGCCGCCGCGTTCATCGAAGATTGCCGCGGTCAGTAAAGGCGGTTGGCGTAGGCGTCGTCGATGCGCTCGTCGGCGACCTTGACCTTGGCTTCGAGTTCTTCGGCGCTGAGACCGCCGTCGATCTGCTCGGTCACCATGCGGCCGAGGCTCGGCAAGGTGCCGCGCGCGACCTTGTAGTCGTCCTTCCAGAGCCGCGAGCGGATCGCCGCCTTGCCGCAGTGGAGGAAGGCTTCGCGCACCTCGACCACCAGCGCCGAGGCGGGGCGCTTGCCGTTCACCTCGCAGCGCGCCAGGAGCTCCCCGTCGGTCACGACGCGGGCGGTGCCGTTGACGCGCAGGATCTCGTCCACGCCTGGCACGAGAAACAACAGGCCCACGGCCGGGTTCTCCAGCACGTTGGACAGCGAATCGAGCCGGTTGTTGCCCGGCCGGTCCGGGATGGCCAGGGTCGTGTCGTCGAGCACCTGCACAAAGCCCGGCGCATCGCCGCGCGGCGACACATCTGATCCGGCGGCGCTCGACGTGCCGAGACAGAGAAATGGCGAGAGCGCGATGAAGCGGCGGCAATGGACGTCAAGCCGGCGGAGCGTCTTGCGCTTGGCGCGGTCGGTCGGTTCGTCGTAGATGCCGCGCAATTCGGTTGTGCCGGTGAGCGTTTCGAGGGGATCGGGCCGGTCCATTGTGCTGCCTATCGGTCGGGCGAAATTGCCAGCGAACTATACCAGAGCGCCGGCCGCCTGGGCCGGCGCGATCAGGAATTCGCCGTCTGGGACGTGGGCCTTAAGCCGCGCTTGCGCCGTGGCCCGATCGCGCACGGCATAGCAATAGGCGCAGCCCTGAGCGCAAGAGTCGTAGGCGCCGATATCCCGGCTTTCGGCGCAATCGCAAGCCGGCCGGTTGCCTTTTTGCCGCGCGGCAATGGGCCGTCCCGCCACCTCGCTCAGCCGGCCGCCGTCGATGCACCGCGCCGGCGACACGCCCGGCACCAGCAGGTCCGGCTGGGCGCAAAGGCTGGGCTTGATGCCGAGACCGGCGGCGATGGCGGCCAAATCGGCGAGCAATTCGCGCTTTTGCTGCGGCGCAGGGTCGTCCCAGGTGAATCTATGCTGCAGGCTTGCGGCAGTCATGTTGCGCAGCATTTTCTTGTATCCATGGGCAAAACTGAGCACGACCTCGTCCGTGGACCGGACCAGCCGGCGCGCCAACAGGGCGAAATTCTCGCGGTGGAATGCTGCGGGCGTCAGGCTCGATGTGACCACCGGATCATAACGCCAGACGACGGCCCTCCGGCCGAAGCGGGCAGCAAGCGCCTCCACTTGCGCCGCGGCGGTATCGGTATCCAGCACGCCCGGCTCTAAGGCGCGCGGATAGCCGGTGATGGTGAACTGGACGACGAAGGGCCGTCCGGCTTCGGCCAGCTCGTCCAGCACGCCCATGAACGGCCCAACATTTCGAGTCCAGAACGCAAACGCTTCCGCCTCGTCCGGCGTCAAGGGGACACGGTACGCGGCTCCGCCGTACGGATTGGTCACGCGGCAAAAGCCCTCGGCCAGACGGCGGCGGAACCAGGCGCCGTAATAGGCCGGGATGTCGGTGCGGTAGCTGGCCGAGACGATCATGGGCCGAGCCTTAACCCAACGCGCCGCCCTGTCCAGCCGGCGCTTGCGGCGGCATCGGGGTCCCGGTGGCCCCTGCTTTTTGCCATTTCGGCGGTTGCGGCTCGGGTACTGCGTCCCTATATAGGTCGCAGCACAGGCCCATTGAGCAACTGGTGGGGGTGTGCCTGGCGCCTTGGTTAGGGCCGGGCAAGCTCGCCGCAGTGAAAACGAGGTTACGAATGGCTAAGGTTATCGGCATCGATCTCGGCACGACAAATTCGTGCGTCGCCATCATGGAAGGCAAGGCCGCGAAGGTCATCGAGAACGCGGAGGGCGCGCGTACCACGCCGTCCATGGTCGCGTTCACCGACGACAGCGAGCGCCTGGTCGGCCAATCCGCCAAGCGCCAGGCGGTGACCAATCCGGAAAACACCCTCTTCGCCATCAAGCGCCTGATCGGCCGCACCTTCGAAGACCCGACGACGCAGAAGGACAAGGGCATGGTGCCCTACCAGATCGTCAAGGGTAAGAACGGCGACGCCTGGGTGCGCGTGCGCGGCAAGGATTATTCGCCGTCGGAAATCTCGGCCTTCATCCTGCAGAAGATGAAGGAAACCGCGGAAAGCTACCTGGGCGAGAAAGTGTCCCAGGCGGTCATCACGGTTCCGGCCTATTTCAACGACGCGCAACGCCAAGCCACCAAGGACGCCGGCAAGATCGCCGGCCTGGAAGTGCTGCGCATCATCAACGAGCCGACGGCCGCGGCCCTTGCTTATGGGCTCGACAAGCAAGAGGGCAAGACCATCGCGGTCTATGACTTGGGCGGCGGCACCTTCGACGTCTCCGTTCTCGAGATCGGTGACGGCGTGTTCGAGGTGAAGTCCACCAACGGCGACACGTTCCTCGGCGGCGAAGACTTCGACATGCGTCTCGTCGACTATCTGGCCGACGAGTTCAAGAAGGACAACGGCATCGACCTGCGCAAGGATCGCCTTGCGTTGCAGCGGCTGAAGGAATCGGCCGAGAAGGCGAAGATCGAGCTGTCGTCTTCCATGCAGACCGAGATCAACCTGCCCTTTATCACCGCCGACCAGACCGGGCCGAAGCATCTGACCTTGAAGCTGACCCGCGCCAAGCTGGAAGCGCTGGTGGACGACCTCATTCAGAAGACCGTGGCGCCCTGCCGCGCGGCCCTGAAGGATGCGGGCCTGACCGCCGGCGACATCGACGAGGTGGTGCTGGTCGGCGGCATGACCCGCATGCCCAAAGTGGTCGAGACGGTGAAGACCTTCTTCGGCCGCGAGCCGCATAAGGGCGTGAACCCGGACGAGGTGGTGGCCATCGGCGCCGCGATCCAGGCCGGCGTGCTCAAGGGCGACGTGAAGGACGTGCTGCTGCTCGACGTGACGCCGTTGTCGCTCGGCATCGAGACCCTCGGCGGCGTGTTCACGCGGCTGATCGAGCGCAACACCACGATCCCGACCAAGAAGAGCCAGGTGTTTTCGACCGCCGAGGACGGCCAGAGTGCCGTGACCATTCGCGTGTTCCAGGGCGAACGCGAAATGGCGGCCGACAACAAGCTGCTCGGCCAATTCGATCTGATCGGCCTGCCCGCGGCGCCTCGCGGCGTGCCGCAGATCGAAGTGACCTTCGACATCGACGCCAACGGCATCGTGCAGGTCTCGGCCAAGGACAAGGGTACCGGCAAGGAACAGCAGATCCGCATCCAGGCCTCCGGCGGCTTGTCTGACGCCGACATCCAACGCATGGTCAAGGAAGCGGAGAGCCATGCCGGCGAAGACAAAAAGCGCCGCGAATTGGTGGAGACGCGCAACCACGCGGATGCCCTGATCCATTCTTCGGAGAAGACGCTCAAGGAGCTCGGCGACAAGGTTGCCGCCGGCGACAAGAGCCAGATCGAAGCGGATATCGCCGCGCTCAAGTCGGTCAAGGAGAGCGACGACGTGGCCGACATCAAGGCGAAAATGGAGACGTTGGCGCAGAGTTCCATGAAGGCGGGCGAAGCGCTCTACAAGCAACAGCAGGCGCCGAGCGGCGAAGCCGCCGACGCGGGCGCCGGCGCCGGTCCCAATGGCGGGGCGGGTCAACAGCGCCGGCCGGGCGAAGAGAACGTGGTCGACGCCGATTTCGAGGAAGTGGACGAAGAGACGCGGAAGAAGAACAAGTCCGCGTAAAATCCGGGCGGCGCGAAATCGCGTGCGGCCGACGATCGAGGCTGTGTGATCGAGACCGGCGCCCACCGCCTATAAGCGCCTTGCTTATAGACGGGCGGGCGTCGGGTGCATTCGGAGAGGGGGCCGGCGGGGTGCCAAGGCCAAGATCAGCGGCATGACGAAGCAGGATTACTATCAACTCCTTGGCGTCGCGCGGCAAGCCAGCGCGGATGATATCAAGAAGGCCTTCCGCAAGCAGGCGATGCAGTTCCATCCGGATCGCAATCCGGGCGACAAGGCTGCCGAGCAGAAATTCAAGGACATCAACGAGGCCTATGACATCCTGAAGGATGATCAGAAGCGCGCGGCCTACGATCAATACGGCCATGCGGCGTTCGAAGGCGGCGCGGGCGCCGCCGGCGCGCGCGGTTTCGATTTTACCGGCTCGTTCGCCGATGTATTCGACGACCTGTTCGGCGAGTTCATGGGCGGACGGCGGGGCAACAGCGGCGGTGCTTCGCGCGGCGCCGACTTGCGATACAACCTGGAGATCGGACTCGAGGAAGCCTACCAAGGCAAGGCGGCGAAGATTCGCGTGGCCGGCCAGGCCGCCTGCGAGGCCTGCCACGGCACCGGCGCCGCCGGCGATTCGCGCCCCTCGCCCTGCCCGTCCTGTCACGGCGCCGGCAAGGTGCGGGCGCAACAGGGCTTCTTCACCATCGAGCGCACCTGCCCGACCTGCGGCGGCATGGGCCGGGTGATCGAGAATCCGTGCCGCATCTGCGGCGGCTCCGGCCGCGCCCATCGCGAGCGGACGTTGGCGGTGAACATTCCGAAAGGCGTCGAGGACGGCACGCGCATCCGTCTCGCCGGCGAAGGCGAAGCGGGGCTCCGCGGCGGGCCGCCCGGCGATCTCTACATTTTTCTGTCGATCACGCCGCACGAGATCTTCCATCGCGAAGGCCCGCACATCCAATGCCGCGTGCCGATCACCATGACCACCGCTGCGCTCGGCGGCGTGATCGAGGTTCCGACCCTCGACGGCGCACGGGCGCGCGTCACCATTCCGGCCGGCACCCAGACCGGCAAGCAATTTCGCTTGAAGGGCAAGGGCATGCCGGCCATGCGCGGCTCCGGCACCGGCGACATGCTGGTTCAGGCCTTCGTCGAAACGCCCATGAATCTTACCAAGCGCCAGAAGGAACTGCTGAACGAGTTCCACCAGGCCGGCACCAAGGACACGAACCCGGAGACCGAGGGCTTCTTCGCCCGGGTGAAAGAGCTCTGGGACGACTTCCGCGAGTAGCGCGGCCGGCGCGCCTCACCCTTCGACAGGCTCAGGGTGAGGTTCATCCAATATGCCCCTCACGCTGAGCCCAGACCCTGAGCAGCCCCGCGCGCTCAATCCTTCGACAAGCTCAGGATGAGGCGCGGGGCGTGTCGAAGGGGTCGAAGCATGAGGGCCTTCCGCGTCGGCAAATATGCTTTAATCCGACCGTCGTGCGAGGAGAGGACCAGCGGTCATGGCGGACATCAAGATCGGCATCGTCGGCGCGGCCGGCCGCATGGGCATCGCGCTCGCGCGCCAGATCGCGGCGACGTCGGGTTGCGTTCTCGTCGGCGGTACGGAGCGCGACGGCGCGGCGTCCTTGGGGCGCGACCTTGGCGAGGTCGCAGGCATCGGCCCCGTCGGCCGGAAGATCACGAATGATCCCCTTGCCCTGTTCGCCGATGCGGATGTGGTGCTTGATTTCACCGCGCCCGCCGCAAGCGTGCGCCACGCCGAAATCGCAGCACAGGCAAAATGCGCGCTGGTGGTCGGCACCACGGGCCTCGAAGAAGCGCATCTGGCGGCGATCGGCCGCGCCGCGCGTCATACGGCGATCGTACAGAGCTACAACATGTGCCTCGGCGTCAATTTGCTGAGCGCACTGACGCGCCAGTTGGCGAAAACCCTCGATCCGGATTTCGATATTGAGATCGTCGAGATGCATCACCGCCTGAAAGTGGACGCGCCATCGGGCACGGCGATCATGCTGGGCGAAGCGGCGGCCGCGGGCCGCGGCGTCAAACTGGCGGAGGTTTCCGATCGCGGGCGCGACGGCATCACCGGCGCGCGCAAGCGCGGCCACATCGGCTTCGCGGCGCTTCGCGGCGGGAATGTGGTCGGCGACCATTCGGTGATCTTTGCCGCCGACAACGAACGCATCGAACTTGTCCACAAGGCGGCGGACCGCGCGATCTTCGCGCGCGGCGCGGTACGCGCGGCGCTTTGGACACGCGGCAAGCCGCCGGGCCTCTATCACATGAATGACGTGCTGGGCCTTTAGCCCGGCCTAAGGCGCTGCCGGATCGAACTTTCCGCTGCGATGACGATGCAGCGCGTCCTGCAATGCCGCGGCAAATACGCTGCGCTCGTCCGGGCTTAGAAACCCGCCGACGGCAACATATTTCCCATGCGATCCAAGCACGACGGCGCCGGCTGGATCCGCCGCCGCGTTTGTGCCGACCCGCACCCAATACGGATTGAAGCTGAAACTCTGCACCGCGCCCGATGCATCGGTGCGGCGGATGAGCAGTTCCGTGTCGGAAAGGCGAACGGTTTCGCTTGCGCGCGCCGAGCGATAGCTGAGCTTGAACGCAATATAGACGAGCAACACGTCGAGACCCATGAAACCGCATATGGGCCAAGCGCCCAGCCACCAGAACCCGATGCCTGCCGCGAAACTCACCGACGAGATGCCGATCATCAACAGCCCGAAGCCCAATCGTCCGAGCGAACGATGCGGCGTAAGCATGGCTTCGAAATGCAGCGTCGCGGCCTGGTCCGCCTCGTGTGCCATGCGCGAACGATAGATCGTCGCCGCGTCGACGGCAATGCAGGACGCGGTGTGTCAAGGCAGCCGCACTGGAAAAAAGATTCGCGGAACCTCAGTCCGAAGCTATTCCCTTCCCCGTTTCACAGGGCTACATTCGCGCGATGAAAAAAACGGACATAGGCGAGCTCTTCCGGCGGCTCGCCAAAAAAAACCCGGCGCCGAAGAGCGAACTCAACTACGGATGCCCGTATACGCTCTTGGTTGCCGTTGTCCTCTCGGCGCAGGCAACCGATGCCGGCGTGAACAAGGCGACAAAGGAACTGTTCAAGGTGGCGGACACGCCGGGCAAGATGTTGGCGCTCGGCGAACAGCGCCTGCGCGACTACGTCAAGACCATCGGCCTTTACAACAGCAAGGCCAAGAACATCATTCGCTTGAGCGAAATATTGGTGCGGCAGTACGACGGCAAGGTGCCCTGCAATCGCGAGGCGTTGGAAGCGCTGCCGGGCGTCGGCCGCAAGACCGCCAATGTCGTGCTCAACGTGGCGTTCGGCGAACCGACCATCGCGGTCGACACCCATGTGTTCCGCGTCGCCAACCGCACCGGCATCGCGCGCGGCAAGACGCCGCTGCAGGTCGAACTGAAACTGGAAAGCGCGGTGCCGGACGCCTATCGCCAGCACGCACATCATTGGCTCATCCTGCACGGACGCTATGTTTGCAAGGCGCGCGTGCCCGATTGCAAGAATTGTGTGATTGCCGATCTTTGCGCATATAGCGGCAAGACGCTCGCGCCAGGCGCGTCGCGAGCGGCCGCGAAAAAAGCCAACATCAAGGTCAGTGCAAAATCCGGTTCCGGGGCCGGCGGCATGAAGAGGGCAACGCTGGCGAGTGCCGGCCCGAAGAAACACGGTTTGACGAAAATTGCGTCAGGCAAGTCGGCGCCGCGGGCCAAGGCGCCGGCGCGCCTGGTCAGTTCAGCCCGAGCGTCAGCGGCCGGCGGTCGATCAGTCCGTTGAGGCACTCTTGCGCCGGCACTCGGTGGCCGTCGCCGCGCGCCAAGGCTTCCGCATAGGTGACGCGCCATTCGCGACGATCCGCGTGCGGTTCCGTGCTGGCCTGCCTGGCCGCCGTGTCGCGCGCGGGATCCTGGTAGAGAAACACGAACAGCACGCACGACGAACCTTGGTACTGCCAAACTTCGGCCGACGGTTCGTGGCGTTGCAGGCCCGGCACGCCCAGAACCTGCGTCACTTCGCTAGCGGTGAGGCCGGCGAGTTGCGGCGGTGCGACGCGGGAGCGCGGCGGCATGGCGAGCGTCGTGTGCGCGGCGCCCAGAACCTCATCATCGGCTGATGATGCTGTAACGCTGTCCGCCTTGCCCGGCGCAGTCGCGGTTTGTGTGGATTCCGATGTGGGCGCCGACATGCACGACGCCAAAGAAACCGCAAGCGCGGTGCCGGCTAAGATATGCGCAATACTCCGCCGGGAAATTCCCAGCGCCAAGCGCCGCATGCAACTGCGTTCGTCGCCCATCCTCTCGCGCGATCGGCCCCCCGGTCGATCGCTCCCTTCTGCCGGAGCCGCCGTTTGCGGCTCCGCCTCAACCTTCGCTGACTGACGCGAGACCGTCGCGGTTATTCGCCCGCGAGCAATCCCGTGGCAACGCGCGGCTGCAAACCGATACGCTCGGCGCCGGTCGACTCGATCTGGCCGGTGATTTGACCACCGCACTCGATCTCGAGCTGGCCATAGCGGATATCGCCGGCGACCTTTCCGGCCGAGCGGATCAGCAGCCGCCCCCGTACCGTGAGTTTACCCTCAAAGCGCCCCCGGATGTCAGCTTCTTGCACTTCGGCGGCGCCCTTGACCAGGCCCGACTCGGCAATCTCGATCGTCTGGCAGTCGCTCAAAGCCGCCTCGACCTTGCCCTCGACGACCAGCCGGTCGCAGGACGTGATCTCGCCCTGGAGGCTGATTTCGCGCCCGACGATGAGCGTCTTCGGGCTGGGTGCGTCCATGCGGGCGGGCGAGGTCGAGACCGGCCGGGGCGAGCCGGGAATATCGGCCGTACGGCGAGAAATGTCGGGCCGATAAGGGGTTGGCATAGAGCTGTCGGTGCTGGACATGCTGGTTCCCTGAGGGGTCGTCATTCGGAGGGCGGGCTTAAGCGCGGTCGGCTGTAAAGCCGCCGGCATGGGCGGGATATCGTCTTCGACCGGCGGCGAATTGATCACTGCGGGTCGATCTTGATCGGAGCTTGTCTTTTTGCGGCCAAACATTTGGTCTTTCCTTATCCAGATGTTGGCAAAATAAAGCGTTATTCTTTACTTTTCAGAACAACTGTCAATACTTTGCCATCAAGTCCTTGGAAAATATGAACCATTGCTGCCGTCGCGATGATCGGCACAAGCAAGTTGACCACAGGCAGGGTTAACACAAAGCTAACAATAACGCCTGCAACGAAAATTTGCCCCCGAATCGATTTCCTCAGGTTGCGCGCCTGGCGCGGGGGCACGTGGCGCATGGCCACCAGCTCGAAATATTCGCGTCCCAAGATGTATCCGTTGATTGAATAGAAAAGCACGGCAGCCAAGGGCGGAAACCAAATCAGCAAAATGTAGAACGGCAGAGCCACCAAATTGACGATGACAATGACGAGGAAAAACCTCAGCGAGTAGTAGATCGCCGGGCCGATCGGGAGGCTTTTGCCTTGCGGCACGCCAGGGTAATACCGCCGCTCCACCGCATCGGCGATGTCGTCGACGAAGAGCCCGACGAACAGACTGGCGACGGTGGGAAAGACGTAAGCCAACGCCAGTGCCACGCCGAAGCTCGCCAGAATGTCGATGATCGAGTCGATGTAGGGAAAATCCACGTGCGGGATCTGCTTCAGCCCGTACGCAAGACCCATGCCCGTGACGATGTAGGTGAGCAGCGTCAATCCGGCGCTTTGATACAGCACGCGGCGGAAGGCTGGGTCGGTGAATTGCTCGACGGCGCGAGAAAACGCGTTGAACATCAGCCCCCGCGCGGATCGATCGGCACGCGCTTGTGCAGGCCGTGCAGCGATTCGAATAGCTTCGCCGCCGCCAGCAGGCGCGCTTCGCCGCGCGGCGGCCCGACGATCTGCAAGCCGACCGGCAGTTCGTCCCTTGTGAAACCGCAAGGCACGGAAATTGCCGGGCACGCGGTCAAGGTGACGGCGAAGGTCGCGATGATCCAGCTCACGTAGGTCGGGAACGCATGGCCGTCGAGTTCGGCGAGATAGCGCAACTTGTGACTGAACGGCGGCGCGACCGCGGCCGGGCAGAGCAGCAGGTCGTAGCGCTCGAAAAACGCCGCCGTCCGGTGATAGAGCGCGCCGCGCGCCCGTTCGGCGCGGCCGATGTCGGCCGGCGTGAGTTTCAGGCCCTGCTCGATATTCCAGACGACTTCAGGCTTGAGCTGGTCGCGATGCTGTGCCAGCAGGGACGCGCGGCCGTTGGCGAAGCCCATGGCGCGCAGCACCTGGAACGTGTCCTCGGCATCGCCGAAATCGATGCAATCCTCGACTACCTCGGCGCCGAGATCGGCAAAGGAGTGGGCCGCCCGCCCGCAAATCTCGCGCACCTCGCGCGCCACCGGCATCAACCGGAGGTCCGGGCTCCAAGCGACCCGTTTGGGGGCGACCGGCTTATCCACCGCCGCGACAAAGGGAACCCCCGGCGCTGGCTGCGAAAGCGGATCCAGCGCATGGCGCCCCGACATGGCGTCGAGGAACAACGCCGTGTCGCCCACCTCGCGGCCCATGGGCCCTTGCACGCCCATGGTCTGGAACGGCAAGGCCGCGGGACCGTTGGCGACCCGGCCCGGCGAAGGCCGCAGGCCGACCACCGAACAGAAACTCGCTGGCGTGCGGAGCGAGCCGCCGAGATCGCTGCCGTGAGCCAGCCAGACTTGCCCGGCGGCCAAGGCGGCTGCCGCGCCGCCTGACGAGCCCGCGCAGGTCATGGCCGTGTTCCAGGGATTGGCGGTGGTGCCGAAGACATCGTTGAACGTCTGCGCCCCGGCCCCGAATTCCGGCGTGTTCGACTTGGCGATCACCAGGCCGCCCATGGCCTCCAGCTTTTCCACCAGGATGTCCGAGCGGGCGGAGACGTTGTCGGCATAGACGGTCGACCCGTGGGTCGTGCGCACACCTGCGACCTCGGTCAGGTCCTTGATGGCGATGGGCAAGCCGTGGAGGTAGCCGGGCGGCGGATCGGCCGGGCGACTCCGCATCAGCCGCCGCGCGTGGTCGCGCGCCCGGTCATAGCAGCGGGTCGGCAGCGCGTTGACGGCGCCGTCGGTCTCGGCGATGCGTGCCGCCGCGATGTCGATCAACTCGAGCGGCGATATTTCGCCCTTGGCGAGCAGGCCGACCACCTCGCGGGCGTTTTTGCGTATCAGTTCGTGCATGGAACAAGACTGGCCGAGGCGGAGTCATTTGTACAGCGAAGGCAAACCGTGCGGCGTGTTCCCGCGTATACGGGGTGCCGTTCGTTTCCCGCGGCAGCGTGCGCCGACTATACTGCCGCGGGCATGTCTTTCGAGGGCAAGACGAATGACGGAAACGCGGCTACACGTGCTTGGTATCGGCAACGCCATTGTCGATGTGCTGTCCCAGGTGAAGGACGATTTTCTGGTGCAGCAAAACTTGAAAAAAGGCGCGATGACCCTGGTCGATGCCTCGCGGGCCGACGAGCTCTACCGCGCCATGCCGCCCGCCGTCGAATGCTCGGGCGGCTCGGCCGCGAACACCATCGCCGGCATCGCGTCGCTCGGCGGCAGGGCGGGCTACGTCGGCAAGGTGCGCGACGATCAGCTCGGCCAGGTTTTCGCCCACGACATCCGCTCGCTCGGCGTCGAGTTCGCCAGCGCGCCGGCATCCCGCGGCCCGTCCACGGCGCGATGCCTGATCATGGTCACGCCCGACGCGCAGCGCACCATGCAAACCTATCTCGGCGCTTGCGTCGAGCTGACGGCTCACGACATCGACGAGAAGCAGGTGGCGGCGGCGGAAATCACCTACCTCGAGGGTTATCTCTGGGATCCGCCGCAAGCCAAGGAGGCGTTCCGCCGCGCCATTCGCGTCGCCCATGACGCGGGCCGGCGCGTGGCGCTGTCGCTGTCGGATGCTTTCTGCGTCGACCGCTACCGGAGCGACTTCCTGCATCTGGTCCGCGACGACGTGGACATCCTGTTCGCCAACGAGCAGGAGATAACCGCGCTCTACCAGGTGAAGGATTTCGATGCGGCGCTCCAGCACGTGCGCGAGCTCGACCTGATCTGCGCGTTAACCCGGTCGGCCAAGGGCTCCGTGATCGTCGCCGGCAAGGAAATCCACGTGATCGATGCGGAACCGGTGGCGCGGGTCATGGACACCACCGGCGCCGGCGATCTCTATGCGGCGGGCTTTCTCTGGGGTCTGACCGATGGACAGGACCTCAGAACTTGCGGGCGGGTGGCCGGCCTTTGCGCCGCCGAGATCATCAGCCACCTGGGCGCCAGGCCGCAAACCTCGCTCGCCGATCTGGTCCGCCAAACCCTCGGATGACCTGACGTGGCCCTCGGCCTCAATTGGTTCAATCGGGCGCGGCTGGCGAGCGGGCTGATCCTATTCGCCTTCCTCGCGACCCATCTGCTCAACCACAGTCTGGGCTTGATCGGCCTCGATGCCATGGAAGCCGGCCGCGTGGTGTTTCTCGCGATCTGGCGCAATTGGATCGGCGCCCTGCTGCTCTACGGCGCGGTCGTCACCCATATCACGCTCGTGCTGCTGTCGCTGTACCGGCGCCGCGCCTGGCGCTCCATCGGGCGGGTGGAGATCGCGCAGATCGTTTTCGGCTTGTGCATTCCGCCGCTGGTTATCGAGCACGTGCTGGCCAATCGTGGTTTGCATGCGGCCTTCAAGCTCAACGACACGTATGCATACGTGGTCCTGTCGCTTTGGATGTTCAAGCCGTGGCTCGGCGTTCAGCAGGCCGTGGTGGTGATCGTCGCGTGGTTTCACGGCTGCATCGGCGTGCATATGTGGC
This sequence comes from Candidatus Cybelea sp., assembly GCA_035632095.1. GTDB lineage: Bacteria > Pseudomonadota > Alphaproteobacteria > Ferrovibrionales > Ferrovibrionaceae > DASQHM01. The sequence goes on from DASQHM010000019.1 coordinate 23,277, forward strand.
TGCGGCTGAAGCCGTGGTATCCGCAATGGCGCGCCGCCCTTTACACCATCGCAGTGCTGCTGCCGGTCTGCGCGCTGTTCGGATTCATGGAAGGCAGCCGCGAGGCCGTGCGTCTCTATCAGGATCCCATCTGGCGGGCGGCTTATAACGCCGCCGTCAACCTGTCTCCGGACGCGTACAGCGCCGCCGTCGCGTGGCTGGAATCGGCGCTCGGCTTGTCCCGCAAATTCATGGTCATCGTGCCGCTGATCGGGCTGGCCGCATGGGTGCTGCATAACTGGATCGAGCGGCGGCGCGGGCTGGTCACCATCGGCTATCCCATGGGACGGCGCGTGACGGTACGCCCCGGCACCAGCGTGCTGGAAGCAAGCCGCATCGGCGGCATTCCGCACGCATCGGTCTGCGGCGGCCGCGGCCGCTGCTCCACCTGCCGCGTGCGCATTGCCGAAGGGCGCGAGTGGCTGCCGACGCCGAGCGACGACGAGGTCAAGGTTTTGGCCCGCGTGGGCGCGCCGGAAGGCGTGCGGCTCGCTTGCCAGCTTCGCCCGACCCATGACCTGGCCGTGGTGCCGCTTCTGCCGGCGACGGCGCAGCCGCGCGACGGCTTCACGCGCCCGGCCTATACCCAGGGCAGCGAGCGCGAAATCGCCATCCTGTTCGCGGACCTGCGCTCCTTCACGCGCTTCTCGGAAATGAAGCTGCCCTATGACGTGGTGTTCGTGATCAATCAGTATTTCCGTGCCATGGGCATGGCGGTCGAGCGCTCCGGCGGGCAGGTCGACAAGTTCATCGGCGACGGCGTCATGGCGCTGTTCGGCTTGCGCACTGACGCCGACGAAGGTTGCCGGCAGGCCCTGCGCGCGGCCCGCGCCATGTCGGAAGCCTTGGCCGAGCTCAACCGCACGCTCAGTCACGACCTGCCGGAGCCCTTGCGCATCGGCATCGGCGTGCATGCCGGGACCGTCATCGTCGGCGAAATGGGCTATGCGCGCACCATGTCGCTCACGGCAATCGGCGATGCGGTGAACACGGCGAGCCGCCTCGAGCAGCTCACCAAGGAATTCGGTGTCGAGCTTGTGGTGTCGAACCGGGTGGCCAAGCGCGCCGGGATCAGCCTCGCCGGCTTCGCCCGCCGGGACATCGAAGTGCGCGGCCGCACGCAGCCCATGCCGATCTATCTGGTGCCGAGCGGGCGCGACCTGCCGGAGGATTTATCCCAGATCGCCACGGCGAAACCCGCGCCGGAAGCCGCGGCGACGGCGGACTAACGCTCGATGCGTTTCAGCATCGGCCCCAAGGGACGGCCGGCGAAAATGTGAATGTGCAGATGCGGCACGTCCTGGTGCGCGTCGGCGCCGGTGTTGGCGAGAACGCGATAGCCGCCGGCGGCCAAGCCGAGTTGTCGCGCCGCCTGGCCGACCGCGGCGAACAGATCGGCGATCTCTTCGGCGCTGGCGTTCCGCGTGAAATCGTCCATGTCGCGATAAGCGCCCTTCGGAATCACCAGGACGTGCACCGGCGCCAGCGGACGAATGTCATGGAAGGCAAAGGCGTGCTTGGTCTCCAGAACCTTCTTTGCTGGCAGTTCGCCGCGCAGGATGCGGGCGAAGACGTTGTTCGGGTCGTAGGCTGTTGACGTCATCGGCGGCGATCTTCGTTCACGTCTTGGCGCGGGACTTCTTTTCGTCGAAGCCGGACGTACCCTCGCGCCGTTCCAGTTCGGCCCAGACCCGGCTCGGCTCAATATCGGCGTCGGCGAGCAAAATCAGCAGGTGGAAGATCGTGTCGGCGCTCTCCGCCACGATCTCGTCGGGCTTGCCGCGGAGCGCCGCGATGATGGCCTCCACCGCTTCCTCGCCGAACTTCTGCGCGATCTTCGCCGTGCCGCGCGCATGAAGTTTCGCCACGTAGGACTTGTCCGGATCGCCGCCCTTGCGGCTCTTGACGACCGCATAGAGACGCTCGATTACGGCCGCGTCGCTCGCCTTCGCCATGTCAATCTCCCTCGCGCACCGCAATACCTCGCCGTTTCATGTGAGCCTTGGCCTCGGCTACGGAGAATTCGCCGAAGTGGAAGATGGACGCCGCCAGCACCGCGCTGGCATGGCCCTTGGCGATGCCGTCGGCCAGGTCGTCCAGAGAACCGACGCCGCCGGACGCGATCACCGGCACCGTGACCGCATCGGACACGGCACGCGTCAGGCCGAGGTCGAATCCGGCTTTGGTGCCGTCGCGGTCCATGGACGTGAGCAGGATTTCGCCGGCGCCGAGCCCGGTCATGCGCCTGGCCCAGTCCACTGCGTCGAGGCCGGTGGCGTTGCGCCCGCCGTGAGTGAACACTTCCCAGCGGCCATCGGCGGCCCGCTTCGCGTCGATCGCGACGACGATGCACTGCCGCCCGAATTTCTCCGCCGCTTCGCGCACGAAATCGGGCCGCTCGACCGCGGCGGTGTTGATCGACACCTTGTCGGCGCCCGCGAGCAAGAGACGGCGCACGTCTTCCGTGGTGCGTACGCCGCCGCCGACCGTCAGCGGCATAAAGCAAACGTCTGCCGTGCGCGCCACCACGTCGTAGAGAATGTCGCGCTTCTCGTGGCTGGCGGTGATGTCGAGAAAGCAAAGCTCATCGGCGCCTTGGGCGTCGTAGATGCGCGCCTGTTCGACCGGATCGCCTGCGTCCACCAGGTCGACGAAGTTGACGCCCTTGACCACGCGGCCGTCCTTCACGTCGAGGCAGGGAATGATGCGGACCTTGAGCATGCGCGCCTTATGCCGCCATCAGCCGCAGCGCCTCGGCGGGCTCGATGCGGCCGTCGTAGAGCGCGCGGCCGATGATCACGCCTTCGATGCCGGATGCGCTGCGGGCCTTCAGCCCTTCCAGATCCTTCAACCCCGCGACGCCACCGGACGCGATCACCGGCGTGGAGATGCGTTCCGCCAAGGCGGCGGTTGCGTCGATGTTGACGCCCTGCAGGAGGCCGTCGCGGTCGATGTCCGTGTAGATGATGGCCGCAGCGCCTGCATCCTCGAAGGCGCGCGCGAGGTCGAGCGCGGTCAACTCCGATGCGGCGGCCCAGCCTTCGACCGCCACCTTACCGCCGCGCGCATCGATGCCGAGCGCGACCTGGCCGGCAAAGCGCTTGCACGCATCCTTCACGAGCTTCGGGTTCTTCACGGCCAGCGTCCCGAGGATGACACGTCGGATGCCCCGGGAGAGCCAGCCCTCGATGGTTGCCATATCGCGGATGCCGCCGCCGAGCTGCACCGGTATTTTCACCGCGGCAAGAACGGCGTCGACGGCGGCGGCATTCACCGGCTTGCCGGCGAAGGCGCCGTTCAAATCGACCAAGTGCAGCCAGGTGAAGCCCACCGACTGAAACGAACGCGCTTGCGCGGCCGGATCGGCATTGAACACGGTCGCGCGTCCCATATCGCCCTGCTCCAGTCGCACGCAGACGCCATCCTTCAAATCGATGGCGGGGTAAAGGTTCATGCCTGCGCGCCAGTGACTTCGCTTTTCGCTTCGGTTGCGGCGGCGCGGAGATCCTTGTTGTAGAAATAGCCCGCCACATACTGGCCGTTGACCTTGGCGTAGCGCGCCTTCACCGCCCAGCGCTGGAAGCCGGCCGCTTCATAAAGATGAATGGCCGCGGTCTGCGTCTCGCGCACGTCCAGGTCCAGCATCTCGTAGCCGGCGGCGCGCGCAGCGTCCTCCACGGCGCGCAACAAGCCGCGCGCAAGTCCGTGGCCGCGCGCCCAGGGTGCGATGAAGAACGTGGTCAGCGTAGCGCCGTGACCCTGCGCCTCGTTGTTCGGCGGCGGTTTCAGCAATTGAGCCGAGCCGACGATGTGGCCGTCGAGCCGCGCGACGTAGAGCTCGCGTTGCGGCACCAGCAGCACGCCCTTCCAATAGCTTTCCAGCACGCGGCGCGGCGGCGCCTTCAGCCAGCCGAAGCCGTTTCCATCGATGATGGCTTCTTCCGTCGCCTCGCACAGATCGTCGAGATCGGGCTCGGGCAGTTTGGTCGGCTTTTCGATGCGCGTACTCATGCGAACCTCACGGACTCCAGGTCAGGAAATTGGCGATCAAACGCAGGCCGGTCGCCTGGCTCTTTTCGGGATGGAACTGCGTTCCCACCATATTGTCGCGCCCCACGACGGCTGCAAGCGGGCCACCGTAGTCGGTACTGGCCAAAAGCGCACTGCTCTCGGTCAAAGCCAGATGGTAGCTGTGGACAAAATAGGCATGGGCGCCCGTGGCGATGCCGTTCAACACCGGATGTTGCCGCACGATGGTGAGCTGATTCCACCCCATATGCGGCACTTTAAGCGCCGGGTCTCGGGGCTCGATCCGCACCACATCGCCGGCGATCCAGGCGAATCCCGGATGGACGCCGTATTCGATGCCGCGGGTCGCCATGAGCTGCATGCCGACGCAGATGCCGAGAAAAGGCCGGCCGCGCCGGCGCACGGCTTCGTCGAGGGCTGCCACCATGCCCGGCAGCGCGTCGAGGCCGGCGCGGCAATCGCCGAAGGCGCCCACACCCGGCAACACGATGCGCTCGGCCTTGGCGACCACCGCCGGATCGGCGGTGACCGCCACTGCGCGGACCTGGCCGCTTTCGTGGATCATGCGCTCGAAGGCCTTTGCGGCCGAACGCAAATTCCCCGAGCCGTAATCGACGATGGCGACGCTCATGGCGTGCCCTTCCCGCCTGCGATTGGTATTCCGGGGCTCGCTAGAGCGAGCCGCCGAGCACGCCCTTGGTCGAGGGCACCGCGTCGGCCTTGCGCGGGTCGATCTCCACCGCTTGCCGGAGCGCCCGGGCCAGGCCCTTGAAGCAGCTCTCGACGATGTGGTGGTTGTTCTCGCCGTACAGGTTCTCCACGTGCAGCGTGACGCCGGCCGATTGGGCGAAGGCCTGGAACCATTCCTTGAACAGCTCGGTATCCATCTCGCCGAGCTTCGGTTTGCTGAACTGGACGCGCCAGATCAGGTAGGGCCGGTTGGAGACGTCGAGCGACACGCGGGTGCAGGTCTCGTCCATGGGTATCATGGCCGAACCCCAGCGTTGAATCCCGGCCCGCTCGCCGAGCGCCTGGGACACGGCCTGGCCGATGACGATGCCGGTGTCTTCCGTGGTGTGGTGGTAGTCGATATGCAGGTCGCCCTTCGCCTCGACCTCCAGGTCGATCAGGCTGTGGCGCGAAAACTGCTCCAGCATGTGGTCGAGGAAACCGATCCCCGTCGCCACCTTGTAGACACCGGTGCCGTCGAGGTCGAGCGCAACGCGGACCGACGTTTCCTTGGTCCGACGCTCGACGCGGGCCTGGCGCATACCGCCCTCCTTGAGCCAACGCAGCGTGAATCAATCCTGAGGGGCGATATAGCAGGAAGGGGCTAGCGAAGCCAGCGCGGCGGCACCGACGGCAGGTGTGGCCGAGGCGTTCGTGAGATCAATGGGTTGCGGCGGCGTGCGAGGCTGGCCGCAACGGCCGCGCTGGTGGTGTGCTCGGCCAGCGGTCTCACGCCTTAGCGCTTATGGCGTCGGATTGCAGGCTGGGCGGTTGGAGCCAGGTGCAGGCGGAAAGTGCTAATGATATCGGCCGGATAAGGTTAGATTGTTGCAACACCCGCATAACTCGCCAGCGGAAGCACAGCCGTACCGCTGGCGGCGACGGCGCAAATTGTGCGCTTCGACGAAGGCATACAAGTGCCAGTGCCATCCGGCTCTTGATTGGTGGCCGGCAATGCTTAAATGACAGGGTCCCCGTCCCCAGGCGGCCAGTTCCGCGGTGCATGAACCGCAAACCGCCTCCGGTCGAAAACCTGCCCCCGAGGAATGAAATGGCTGACGAACACGCGACCACCTGGCATGGCACGACGATCCTTTCGGTCCGCAAAGGCGGGCGCGTGGTCGTCGCCGGCGACGGCCAGGTCTCGCTTGGCCAGACGGTCATCAAGTCCAACGCGCGCAAGGTGCGGCGCATCGGCGACGGCAAGGTGCTGGCGGGCTTCGCCGGCGCCACGGCAGACGCCTTCACCCTGTTCGAACGGCTGGAAGGCAAACTCGAAAAGCATCCGGGACAGCTCACCCGCGCCTGTGTCGAGCTGGCCAAGGATTGGCGCACCGACCGCTACCTGCGCCGGCTCGAGGCGATGATGGCGGTGGCCGACGCGGAGGTGAGCCTGGTTCTCACCGGCACCGGCGATGTGCTGGAGCCGGAGGACGGTTTGATCGGCATCGGCTCGGGCGGCAACTACGCGCTGGCCGCAGCCCGTGCGCTCATCGATCTGAGCGACATGGATGCGGAAGCGATCGCGCGCAAGGCCATGGGAATTGCCGCCGACATCTGCGTCTACACCAACAACAACATCGTCATCGAAAGCCTCTGACCGCCATGACAGTCGCCAATGCTTTCAGTCCGCGCGAAATCGTTTCCGAACTCGACCGCTTCATCATCGGCCAGCACGACGCCAAGCGCGCCGTGGCCATCGCCTTGCGCAACCGCTGGCGGCGCCAGCAGCTCCCCGAAGACCTGCGCGAAGAGGTGCTGCCGAAGAACATCCTGATGATCGGGCCGACCGGCGTCGGCAAGACCGAGATCTCGCGCCGATTGGCGCGGCTGGCGCAAGCGCCGTTCCTCAAGGTCGAAGCGACCAAGTTCACGGAAGTCGGCTATGTCGGCCGCGACGTGGAACAGATCGTGCGCGACCTGCTCGAGGTCGCCATCCTCATGGGCAAGGAGCGCCGGCGCAAAGAGGTCGGCGCCAAGGCCGAGCTCGCCGCCGAGGATCGCGTCGTGACCGCGCTCGTCGGCGAAAACGCCAGCGCCGACACGCGGCAGAAATTCCGCAAGATGCTGCGCGAGGGTCAGCTCGACAATCGCGAGATCGAAGTCCAGGTGGCGGAAGGCGGCGGCGGAATGCCGACCTTCGAAATTCCCGGCATGCCCGGGGCGCAAATGGGCATGATCAATCTCGGCGACATCTTCGGCCGTGCCATGGGCGGGCGCACCCGGCCGCGCAAGATGACCGTCGCCGAAAGCCACAAGGTGCTGACCCAGGAGGAGAGCGACAAGCTGCTCGATCAGGACGCCTTGCTCAAAGAGGCAATCACCGCGGTCGAGCAGAACGGCATCGTGTTCCTGGACGAGATCGACAAAATCTGCGGCCGCTCCGAGTTCCGTGGCGGCGCCGATGTGAGCCGCGAGGGCGTGCAACGCGATCTGCTGCCGCTGATCGAAGGTACGACGGTCGCAACCAAGCATGGGCCGGTGAAGACCGCCCATGTGCTGTTCATCGCGTCAGGCGCTTTTCACTTGGCGAAGCCTTCCGATCTCTTGCCCGAATTGCAGGGTCGGTTGCCGATCCGCGTCGAGTTGAAGCCGCTCAGCCGCGACGATTTCAAGCGCATCCTGACCGAGCCGGAAGCGAGCCTGATCAAGCAGTACACGGCGCTGCTCGACACCGAACAGGTGAAGTTGATCTTCACGCCGGATGCCATCGACGCCATCGCCGGCATGGCGGAAGAGGTGAACCGGGGCGTCGAAAACATCGGCGCGCGCCGGCTGCACACGATCATGGAGCGCCTGCTGGAAGAGATCTCCTACACGGCGACGGATCATCCCAGCTCGACGGTGACCATCGACGCGGCCTATGTGCAAAAGCGCGTCGGCGACCTCGCCGGCAACGCGGATCTGCGCAAGTTCATTCTGTAGGCGCTAAAGCAGCGACGCGCCTTCCAGGCGCAGCAGCGCGACCTTGGTCTCGACGCCGCCGCGGCCGGAATAACCGCCGATCTTGCCTTGGGCCGCGAGGATGCGGTGGCAGGGAATGATGATCGGGATCGGGTTGGCGCCGCAGGCGCCGCCGACGGCGCGCGCCGCATTGCCCACGGCCGTCGCCACCTCGCCGTAGCTGCGGGTCTCGCCGTATGGGATGCGCAGCATCTCCTGCCAGACCTGCTGCTCGAAATCGGCGCCGGCCGGCCTGAGCGGCAGGTCGAACTCCTTGAGTTTTCCATCGAAATAGAGATCGAGCTGGCGCTTGGCTTCGCGCAGCAGCGGCGTATCGCCCTGCTGGGATTTGGGGCCGCGGCCCCAATCCACCGAGACGATGGCGCCGTCCTCTTCGGTCACGGTCAATTCGCCGACGGGGCTATGCAGGGTCAATTGCGGCATGGTCCACCTTCAGGGTCGTGCCAAGGCGGCCTGCAAGGCATCCGCCTCGACGATGGGCAAGGAACAGGTTTGACCTCGACATATATACGCCGTGGGTTTGCCGTCGATCTGATTCTTGCTGAATGCCGGATGGCCGGAGGGCAAGGAGGCGCCAGGCGGTATGACGTTCAGAATGCGATCGGGCGCCGCGCCGCGCTGGGCGGCGGCGATCAAGGCCTCGGTCGGAGCCTCGCCGCGCCTGCCGATGATCGCGATCTGCAAGCCATCGGTCAGTGTCTCGAAGCTGTTCAGGAACGTGCCGAGCGGAAAGAAGTTGCGCGCGAGCTCGGGCGCGAATGCGGCTACAAGCGCGTCGGCGCGCGCGGCATAAGCGGCGTCGCCGGTGAGCTGGGCCAGGCGCGCCAGGACGCCGAGCATGGTGCCGTTGCCGGACGGTACGGCGTTGTCGGACGCATGCCGGGTGCGCGCGATCAAGGCTTCGGCGTCATCGGCCGTATAGAAATAGCCGCCGCGCGCCGCATCCCAATAATGCCGGTCAAGCACCGCGACCGATTGGCGCGCCTGAGCGATATAGGCGTCATCGCCGTCGGCGGCATACAGCGCCAGCGCGGCGCGAGCCATGTTGGCATAGTCATCGAGCACGGCCGCATGCCTGGCTTGGCCGCGGCGATGGGAATGACGGAGCCGCCCGTCGACGGTCATCTTGTCGCGCACGAATGCGAACGCGGTCTTGGCCGCGGCAATCCATGCCGGTTCGCCGAAGGCCGCGCCGGCGTCGGTCATGGCGGCGATCATCAAACCATTCCAATCGGCCAGCACCTTGTCGTCCCAGCCCGGCCGTATGCGCGCGGCGCGATGCTGCAATAGCACGGCGCGCTGCCGGGCAAGCTCGGCCTCTTCCGCGTCGCTCAACAGATGCGGCAGTCGCGTGCGATTGAGAATGGTATGGCCTTCCCAATTGCCGGACGGCGTCACGTCGTAATGCGCTTTGAATGTCTCGGCGCCAGGGCCGAGCAGCGCATCGATCTCCGCTTCGGTCCAGACGTAGAACTTGCCCTCCTCGCCTTCGCTGTCCGCGTCGAGCGACGCCGCGAAGCCGCCACCCTCAGCCAGCATTTCGCGTAGCACCCAAGCGATCGTCTCGCGCACCCGCGCCTCATAGAGACGGCTCTTGGCGAGCGGCTGCACCATGGTCAGGAGATCGACGAGCAAGGCGTTGTCGTAAAGCATCTTCTCGAAATGCGGCACGAGCCAGCGCTCGTCGGTGGCATAGCGCGCGTATCCGCCGCCGAGGTGGTCATAAATGCCGCCCTGGCTCATGCGGTCGAGGGTGAGCAGGACGGCTTCGCGAAAACTCGTGGTGCCGGTGCGCAGATAGGCGCGCCAGAGCACTTCGAGGACATAGGTCTGCGGAAACTTCGGCGCCTGGCCGATGCCGCCGTGCACCGTGTCGACCTCGCGGACCAGGCGTTGGGCGATCTGGTCCAGCAGCGCCGGCGTAATGACGGGGATTGTCTCGCTCTCGCTTCCGCCGTGGTCGGCGGTCTTGCTCAGCGCTTGCATGAGCGCATCGCGGTTCTTGGCGATCACGGCCGGGTCGGTGGCAAAGACATCGGCCACATGGGCGAGCACATCGCGGAAAGCCGGCCGGCCATAGCGTTGGTCCGGCGGAAAATATGTCCCGCCCCAAAAAGGTTCGCCGGACGACGTGAGGAACATGGTAAGCGGCCAGCCGCCATGCTGGCCGATCAAGGCGAGCGCTGTTTGATAGATCGAATCGATGTCGGGCCGTTCTTCGCGGTCGACCTTGATGTTCACGAAGAGCTTGTTCATGAGGGCGGCCGTTTCGGCGTTCTCGAAGCTTTCATGCGCCATCACGTGGCACCAGTGGCACGCGGCGTAGCCGACGCTGAGCAGGATGGGCTTGTTCGCCGCTGCTGCCGCCGCGAGCGCTTCCTTCCCCCAGGGCTGCCAATGAACCGGGTTGTCCCGATGCTGCAGCAGATACGGGCTGGTCTCCCGATCAAGATTGTTGCGATCGACGTCGGTCATGTAGAGGTCACCGGCTCGGGGCGGTCATGCTAGCATCGCCCCATAAGCGGCGCGGCCGGTGGGAGGACATGGCATGAAGGTCACCGTCAATATTGACTGTACGCCACAAGAGGCAAGGACCTTCTTCGGATTGCCCGACGTGGAACCGATGCAAAAAGCTCTGATGGCCGAGTTGCAGGTGCGTATGCAGCAGAACCTGGCCGCTATGGATCCGGAGACCTTGCTCAAAACCTGGTTGCCCGTATCGATCCAAAGTCTGGAACAGTTCCAAAAGATGTTCTGGCCGCAGTTTTCCGGGGCGAGCGACCGCAGCCGCTCGGATTAACCCTGGTAGTGCCAAGTAGAGCCTTCGGTTAAGGATGCCCGACACAATCTTCGCCATGGCTTCGGGGGCGGGTCGCGCCGGCGTTGCCATCATCCGAGTTTCTGGGCCTGCGGCTGGCCGGGCATGGTTGCAGCTCACTCATGCTGCTGCACTGCCTAAGCCACGGCGTGCGATCTTGACAAGTTTGTATCATCCGCAAACACATGAGCAGATCGATCAAGGGCTCGGTCTTTGGTTTCCTGCCCCTCGGAGTTATACCGGCGAGGATGTGTTGGAACTGCACATCCACGGCGGCCGCGCTGTCATTGCCGGCCTACTTTGCGCGCTCGCTGCAGTTTGCGACCTTAGGCCGGCCGAACCTGGCGAGTTTACGCGGCGCGCTTTTCAGAATGGAAAACTGGATTTGACGGCTGCCGAGGGTCTGGCCGACCTGGTGAACGCCGATACAGAGGCGCAACGCCGCCAGTCCTTGCGACAAATGGCGGGTGCGCTTGGCGGACTCTATGAATCGTGGCGCTCCGAGTTGATTCGCGTTCTGGCCCAGACCGAGGCCTATATCGATTTTCCCGATGAGGACATTCCCGCCTCTCTGGCGGCTGAAGGCCGAGTAAAAATTGACCAGCTCATAAGTGCCATAACCAGCCATCTACAGGATGACCATCGAGGAGAGCGCTTGCGCGATGGCCTGTCGGTAGTAATTCTCGGCCCGCCCAATGCAGGCAAGTCAAGCCTGCTTAATTTGCTTGCTCGGCGCGAGGCTGCCATCGTTTCGGCCACTGCAGGGACGACGCGGGACATCGTAGAGATTCACCTGGATCTGGGCGGGTATCCGGTGATTATCGCAGACACTGCGGGATTACGGGAGACATCTGAGATTGTCGAGCAAGAGGGTGTTCGTCGGGCCTTGGCTCGAGCTGCGGATGCGGATCTCAAAATCCTTGTGCTGGATGCGACCATATGGCCCGAGGCTGATGCCTCTATACAGTCACTGGTCGGTAAAGACACCCTAGTATTGGTAAATAAAATTGACCAACGACCCCTAGGGGGGGACCTCGAAATTAGGGGTCAGCGGGCACTACCCATTTCGATCCGGACTGGCCAGGGCGTGGATGATTTTCTTTCCTTGTTTGAGGCCAAGGTAGGGGATCGACTTGATACTCGTGCCTCGCCCGCCATAACACGAGAGCGACATCGCTTGGCTCTCTTGGAATGCCGTGAGTGTCTGTCGCGGTTTCACAATGCAGCAGGGATAGAGCTCGCCGCCGAGGATCTTCGCCTGGCCGTAAGGGCACTGGGACGGATCACCGGCCGGGTTGATGTGGAGGATATCTTGGATGTGGTTTTCGCTGAGTTTTGCATCGGGAAATAGCCTGTGTTTTCGAATGCTAGTTTCACGTGAAACATATCGATATCTTTGACTTTGGGACCACCGAAAGGTAGCTTCCCGCCATGCGATTTTTCGACGTCATTGTGATTGGTGGCGGGCACGCGGGCTGTGAAGCTGCAAGCGCTTCCGCACGCATGGGGGCCCGAACACTGCTGCTCACGCAACGCTTGGATACGATCGGAGAGATGTCGTGCAATCCCGCTATAGGGGGGCTGGGCAAAGGGCATCTGGTCAGGGAGATCGATGCCCTTGACGGGCTGATGGGAAAGGTTGCAGACCAAGCGGGAATTCAATTTCGGGTTCTGAACCGCAGCAAGGGGCCAGCCGTCCGCGGGCCCCGCGCGCAAGCTGATCGAAAGCTCTATAAACAGGCCATGCAGGGGGCTTTGCGGGAGCAAGCTCGATTGGAGCTAGCTGCGGGTAGTGCGGAGGACCTATGGGTTGAACGAGGCCAATTAAAAGGCGTGTGCCTAGGCGATGGGAGCCGGATCGGAGCAGGATGTGTAGTTCTCACCACGGGGACCTTTCTCCGCGGGGTCATCCACATTGGGGAGTCAAAGACCCAGGGCGGCCGGCATGGTGAGGCCCCTAGCCTTGGCCTGTCAGCTCGGCTACAAAATCTGAAGTTTTCACTGGGGCGTTTGAAGACAGGCACACCGCCCCGCCTCGACGGGCGGACGATCGATTACAGCGCATTGGAAGCACAAGCTGGAGATCATCCCCCTAGCCCCTTCTCCTTCCTGACCACAAATATCAGGACGCCACAGGTGGTATGCCATATTACAACTACCACACTTAGGGGTCACGACCTAGTTCGTGCCAACCTGCACAGAGCTCCGATGTATAGTGGCCGGATCGAAGGCATCGGCCCCCGCTATTGCCCCTCCCTGGAAGATAAGGTGGTACGGTTTGGGGGGAAGGATGGGCATCAGATCTTCCTCGAACCGGAGGGGCTGGACGACCATACCATTTACCCAAACGGCATCTCCACGTCCCTCCCAGAAGACGTCCAGCGCGAACTTCTCAAGACAATCCCTGGACTGGAGCAGGCAGTGATGCTGCGGCCTGGTTACGCAATCGAATACGACTACGTGGATCCAAGAGAGCTCTGGCCGAGCCTGGAGACTAAGAAGCTAAAAGGCCTGT
>DASQHM010000020.1:0-9812 GCA_035632095.1 Candidatus Cybelea sp.
GCCGCCGTCCCAGGTCAGCCGCCCCGCTGCCGGCTTGAGCAAAATCGCCGCCAGGCGCAACAGGCTCGACTTGCCGCTGCCGTTCGGACCTTCGAGGACCAGAGCGCCACCGGATTCGAGCGCGAAGCTGACGCCCTCGAAAACCAGGCGATCGCCGCGCACGCAGGTCAGCTCATCGCCCGCGAACCTCATGCGGCCCCCGTCTAAATAGCACGCCTCAACTTTACCCTCTCCGCCCGCTTGCGGGGGAGAGGGGAAGAGGCAGCGTCACTTGTAGGTGCGGAGGTCGGCGATGACCTTGCCGTCATTCGGCAGTTCGCCCGGCCGGACGAACGTCACCTGGCCGCGCAGCTTGCACACGGCCTGCACGGTGGCGGCAATGGCGCCGGCATCGGCGCTGCTGTCCTTCACCTCGCAGCGCAAGGTCATCTCGTCGATGTTGTCGCGGCTGGTCACTTCGAGCCGCGCCTTGACGATTTCCGGATGGCGCGCCGTCACCTGCGCCACCTGGCTCGGGTGCACGAACATGCCCTTGACCTTGGTGGTCTGATCGGCGCGGCCCATCCAGCCTTTGATGCGCATGTTGGTGCGCCCGCAGGGGCTGGCGCCGGCCATGACCGCAGACAGATCGCCGGTGGCGAAGCGGATGAGCGGATAGACCGGGTTGAAAGTGGTCACCACCACCTCGCCCACGTCGCCTTCGGACACCGGATCGCCGGTTCCCGGGCGCACGATCTCCAGCACCACGCCTTCGTCGACGATCATGCCTTCCATGGCGCGGCTTTCGTAGGCGATCAGTCCGAGATCGGCGGTGCCGTAGTTCTGCAGCACGAAAACGCCGGCCGCGTTGATCTCGGCGCGGAGCGAGGGCGGCAGTGCCTCGCCGCCGACCACGGCGAGCTTGAAGCACGACGTGTCGACGCCCGCCTCGCGGCCCTTTTCCAGCAGGATCTTCAGGAACGACGGCGTGCCGCAGTAGCAGGCCGGTCGGAGATCGGCGATGGCCTGCAGTTGCAGTTCGGTGTTGCCGATCCCGGCCGGGAACACCGGGCAGTTCAGCGCGTGCGCGCCGGTCTCCACGATCATGCCGGCCGGCGTCAGATGATAGGAGAACGTGTTATGCACCAGCATGCCGGGCCGCAAGCCGGCGGCCCACAGCGGCCGGGCGAAGCGCCAATGATCGGCAACGCCGGAATCCGGCTCGTAGATCGGGCCGGGCGACTGGAACACGTGGGCCAACCTGGTCACGGGCCAGGCTTCCAAGCCGCCGAACGGCCGGCGCTTCGCTTGCGCGTCCTTCAGTTCCGACTTGCGCGTCACCGGCAGCGCGGCAAGCGCCTTCGGCGTTGTGATCGCAGCGGCGTCGACGTTCGCCAGAACCTCGCGGTAGTAGACGGAGTTTGCCTTGGCATGGGCGACCGCCTTGGCGAGCTGCTTGCTCTGGGCACGCCGCCGCGCCGCGGGCTTGCGCGTCTCCAGGCGATCGTAGTGCTCGCGGTCTTCGTTCATGCCAGCCAGCGTTTGCGCCGCCGATAGTGCTTCACGTGACGATAGCTCATGCGCCCCCCGGCGCCGAGACCGAGATAAAACTCCTTCACGTCCTCGTTCTCGCGCAGATCGGCCGCGTCGCCGTCGAGAACGATGCGGCCGTTCTCCAGAATGTAGCCGTAGGACGCGAAACGGAGCGCCATATTGGTGTTCTGCTCGGCGATCAGGAAGCTCACCTTCGCATCCTGGTTCAGCCGGTGCACGATTTCGAAAATCTCCTCGACCAGTTGCGGCGCCAGGCCCATGGACGGCTCGTCGAGCAGGATCATGCGCGGTCGCGCCATCATGGCGCGTCCGATCGCGGTCATTTGCTGTTCGCCGCCCGAGGTGTAGCCGGCGATGCTCTTGCGCCGTTCCTTCAGGCTCGGGAAGTAGCCGTAGACCATGTCGAGATCTTCCGCGATGCGGACACGATCGCGCCCGCGCGTGAACGCGCCGGTCAGCAAGTTCTCCTCGACCGTCAAATGGCCGAAACAATGGCGGCCTTCCATCACCTGGATCACGCCGCGGCGCACCACTTCCGGCGGCGACAGCTTGTCGATGCGTTCGCCGGCGAATTCGATGCTGCCTTTGGTGACGTCGCCGCGCTCGGAACGCAGCAAGTTCGATATGGCCTTGAGCGTGGTGGTCTTGCCGGCGCCGTTGGCCCCGAGGAGGGCGATGACGCCCCCCTCGGGAACCTGAAGCGATACGCCCCGCAACACCAGGATAACGTGATCGTAGATCACCTCGATGTTGTTGACCGCCAACAGCGGCCTCGGTCCATCACTCATGGCGCATCGCTCATGTCGGCTCACTCAACGCGGCAGCAACGAAGCGACGGACTTAGCTTTCCTTAGAGCAGTCGCGCGGCGTGATGCCCTTTTCCTTGGCATATTGCGCCGCCGATTCCTCGATCATCGGACGCACCACCGACTTGTCCGGCGTGATCCAGTCGCTGACGAACTTCCAGGTCTTGCCGTCCCATTGCTGGATCTTGATCTTTCCGCCGCCTTCGTGGTCGGCGCAGGAGAGGTGGAAGGGCGTCATCAGCCCGTCGAACCCGAGCTGCTTCAGCCGCGCCTCGGTGAGGTTTAGGTTCTCCAGGCCCCAGCGCACCTGCTCGCCGGTCATCGGCTTGTTGCCGTACTTGTTCATGGCGGTACGGATGGCCTCCGTAGCCAAGAGCCCGTTGATGACGCCGCGGTTATAGAGCACCTCGCCCACCTTCTCCTTGGTGGTCTTGCCCTGGCCGCTGCCGTAGACGTATTTCAGAATGTCCTGGATCACGGCGAAGTTCTGGCCGGCGGCGTGGAACGAGCTGCTCTCGTAGCCGACCGCGCCTTCGCCCGCGGGAACCACATCGGGCTCGGCGCCGCTCCACCACACGCCGATGAAGTGATCGCGCGGATAGCCGACCGCGGCGGCTTCCTTGATGGCGGTCGAATTCATCACGCCCCAGCCCCAGAGGAACGTCCAATCAGGCTTGGTCTGGCGCGCGAGCTGTAACCACGTGGACTTCTGCTCGATGCCGGGCGCCGCGACCGGGAACTTGTCGAACACGAAGCCGTATTTCTTCGACAAGGCTTCGAGCACCGGAATCGGCTCCTTGCCGTAGGCGATGTCGATGTACACAAGGGCGATCTTTTTGCCCTTGAGCTTGTCGATGCCGCCTTCTTTCTGCGCCACGTACTGGATCAATGCATCGGCGTTGCTCCAATAGGTGGCGACGGCCGGAAAGATCCACGGGAAGACGCGGCCATCCGCCGCGTCGGTGCGCCCATAGCCCATGGACAGCACCGGGATCTTGTCCTGCGCCGCGCGCTCGATCAGCGCATAGGTGATGCCGGTCGAGAGCGGACTGAACAGAGCCGCACCGGTTGGGCCCTTGTGCTTCAGGCGCTCATAGCACTCGACGCCGCGGTCGTTGTTGTACTGGGTGTCGCATTCCTCGCTGGCGATCTTCACCTTGTTGATGCCGCCGTCGCGGGCGTTCAGCAGGGCGAGATAGTCGGCCTGGCCATCGGCGAACGGAATGCCGTTCGGTGCATACGGGCCCGAGCGATACACCAGCAGCGGCATGAACTGTTCGTTCTGGTCGTCGGCCATTGCCGTGCCGATCATCCAACTGCTCGCGGCAATCGCTGCACCGACGAGCGTCAATCCCAATCGTCGCAACATCATCGTTACCTCCCATTCAGTGATTCTGCTGTCACACGCTCATTGAGCCCCCGGCCCGGAAACTTAGCATGGCTCATGCTTTGGGGCCAATTGCCTCAGGCTTCCGCGACTCAAAACGCCACAAGCGCCGGAAAGTATTTTCCGATCAAGCCCTGATAGTAAGGCTTTAGTTCGCGTGCGTCGGGCTTCGCTTCGCCCTTGGAATAGAGATCGTAGGGGTTGAATTTTCTGACCCACGCGAACATTTCGCGATCGTGCTCGTTCATCAGATAGGCGTATTCGCCCTCGCGATGCGCCGCGTAGAAGGAGTGATAGCGCAGCATATAGAGCGCCGGCTCGGGCAGGTACGGCCTAGCCACGTGATAGAAGTATTCGTCATGGCCCCAAGACATATCCACCTGGTCGAGGCCGCAATGTTCCGCATAGACCCCGAGCCGTGTCGCATATTGCGGACTTTTCGCATCGGGATTGTCGGCAAGAAATTCGGCGAACACGATCTTGTCCGAATAGGCGCAGCCGGTCGGGAACGTATCGCCGACCACGGCCCATTGCGGTTCACCCCAAAGCCACAGCACCTTGCCGAGATCGTGCACCAGCCCAGTGAGCTGAAACCAGTCGGGATGGCCGTCGCGGCGGATCGCTTCGGCGGTTTGCAGATTGTGTTCGATCTGGCTCAAGTCCGTATCGGGATCGCTGTCGTCGACCAGCGTGTCCAGGTATTCGAGCGCTTCCCAAATGCCCATGCGGATCTTGGTTAGGCCCAGATATTGCCGCTTTTTCTGCTGCACGAAGTCGCGGGTCTGATGCTCATGGTTCAGGCGGTAGAACTCGCGCACCACTGGCGCGACCTCCTTGCCGTAATTGCGGAACGCATCCGTCTTCCGGTTCGGCTCGTAGCGGGTCGGCGTGTCGGGCGGATTGCTCATGGCGTCGTCAATGCGGGAACGGCCAGAGCCGGAGTTTCTCCTTGCCGATCTGCCAGAGGCGCGCAAGGCCGTGCGGCTCGACGATCAGGAAGAAGACGATCAGCGTTCCGAACACCACGAATTCGAGATTGGTGCCGGCGGCGGTGCCGATGTGCACACCGAACAGTTCGGGAAGGTTGGAGAGCAGGATCGGCAGCAGCAGGATGAAGGCGGCGCCGAGGAACGAGCCCAGGATGCTGCCGAGGCCGCCGATGATGACCATGAACAGCACCTGAAACGAGCGGTCGAGGTCGAACGCGCTCGGATCGACCGAGCCCAGGTAGACGAAGGCCCAGAGCGCGCCGGCGATGCCGATGTAGAACGAGCTAACGGCGAAGGCGAGCAGCTTGGTGCGCAGCGGCCGGATGCCGATGATCTCGGCGGCGATGTCCATGTCGCGGATCGCCATCCAGCTTCGCCCGATATTGCCGCGCACGAGATTCTTGGCCAGCAGCGCCAGCACCGCGACGATGGTCAGCGTCAGCAGATAGCGGCTGACGGGGCCGCTGAACCGGAACCCGAACATGACGATCTCGGGCGAGCTGATGACGCCGGAGGAACTATCGTTGGTGAACCACGGCACGTGGGAGAACAGCCACTCCAGGAAGAACTGCGCCGCCAGGGTGGCAACGGCGAGATAGAAGCCCTTGATGCGAAGCGACGGCAGTCCGAACAGGATGCCGACGCATGCCGCCACCAAACCCGCCAGCAGGAACACGACGACGACGTTCAGTCCCGGAATTCGGATCGCCAGGTTGTAGGCGGTGAACGCGCCGACCGCCATGAAGCCGCCGGTGCCGAGCGACACCAGGCCGGCGTAGCCGGTGAGCAGGTTCAATCCGATGGACGCCAGCGCATAGATGAGAAACGGCGTCAGGATCGTGCGCAGCCAATATTCGTTGGCGGCGAACGGCACCACCAGGAACGCGACGGCCAGGATCGCGATCGCGCCGATGCGGTCCTGCAGAATGGGAAAGATGGCCTGATCGGCGGCGTAGGACGCCTTGAACTGGCCGGCTTCGCGGTAAAGCATGTCCGGCCCCTAGACCCGCTCGATGATGCGTTCGCCGAACAAGCCCTGCGGCCGCACCATCAGGAACAGCATGGCCAGCATGTAGGCGAACCAGGTCTCGATGCCGCCGCCGACGAACGGCCCGAGAAACACCTCCGACAGTTTTTCCCCGGCGCCGACCAGCAGGCCGCCGACGATGGCGCCGGGGATCGAGGTGAACCCGCCCAGGATCAGCACCGGCAGCGCCTTCAGCGCCACCAGCGCCACGGAAAACTGCACGCCGAGGTTCGAGCCCCACATGATGCCGGCGACGAAGGCGACGATGCCGGCTGCCGTCCACACGATCACCCAGATCTGCTTCAACGGAATGCCGACCGACATGGCGGCCTGGTGATCGTCGGCGACGGCGCGGAGCGCGCGGCCGATGCGCGTCTTCTGGAAGAAGAACGCGAGCCCCGCCACCAGCGATCCGGCCACGGCCGCGGCGATCAGATCGAACTTGTCGATCTGGATGCCGAGGACATCGACCGGCCCTTGCGGGATGCCGAGCATGAGCGGGTGGACGTCGGCGCCCCACATGGCCTGGCCGATGCCGTTCAGGAAATAGGCGATGCCGATGGTAGCCATGAACATGATGATCTGTTCCTGGTTCACCAGCGGGCGAAGCACCAGCCGTTCGACCACGATCGCCAGCACCACCATGGTGACGATAGTGGCGATCGCCGCCGCCCAGATGGCGAAGCCGTGTTCGAGCAGGCCGACAAAGGTCAGCGCCGCGAACAAGACCATCGCTCCTTGAGCGAAGTTGAACACGCCGGACGCCTTGAAGATCAGCACGAAGCCGAGCGCCACAAGCGAATACATCACGCCGGAGAGCAGGCCGCCGATCAGAACCTCGAAGAAGAATTCCATCGCCGCCGCTTCCCCTCAGTGCGCCAAGCCGAGATAGGCCTCGATCACCTTCGGGTCGTTGCGCACCCGATCCGGCGTGCCGTCGGCGATCTTGCGGCCGTAGTCGAGCACGACCACGCGGTCCGAAATGTCCATCACCACGCCCATGTCGTGCTCGATCAGGGCGATGGTGGTGCCGAATTCGTCGTTCACGTCGAGAACGAAGCGGCACATGTCCTGCTTCTCCTCGATGTTCATGCCGGCCATAGGTTCGTCGAGCAACAGCAGATCGGGTTCGGCGGCAAGCGCCCGCGCCAGCTCGACGCGCTTCTGCAAGCCGTAAGGCAGCTTGCCGACCGGAACCTTGCGGATCGCCTCTATCTGGAGGAAGTCGATGATGCGCTCCACCGCGCGGCGGTGCTCGATTTCCTGGCGTTCCGCCGGTCCCCAATAGAGCGCCTGGGTCAGCAGATCGCTGCGCATCTTCAAGAGCCGCCCGGTCATGATGTTGTCGAGGGTCGACATGCCCTTGAACAGCGCGATGTTCTGGAACGTGCGCGCGATACCCTGGCGCGCCGCATCGTAAGGGCGCATGTCGCCGCGGGTCACGCCCTTGTAGGTGATGGTGCCTTGTTGCGGGTGATAGAAGCCGTTGATGACGTTGAGCATCGAGCTCTTGCCGGCGCCGTTCGGCCCGATGATCGCGAAAATCTCGTGCTCGCGAATCTCCAGGCTGACGCCGCTCAAGGCGCGCACGCCGCCGAAACTGAGCGTGATGTTGTCGACCTTCAGCAGCACCTGGCCGATACGGCGCGGCGGCGCGGCGTGGTCCAAAGCCGCATCGACCATCAGCCGGCCTTGCGCATATGCTGGAACGCCGGCACGTCGGCGATCTTCAGTTCGGCGCGCATGGTGCCGACGCGGCCGTCCTCGTATGCCACGCGCGCCTCGACGGCGACCGATTTGCGATCGGAATAGAGCGCGTCGATCAGGTTGCTATAGCGTTCGGCGACGGTGCGGCGGCGCACCTTGCGCGTGCGCGTCAGCTCGCCGTCGTCCGCATCCAATTCCTTGTGCAGGATCAGGAAGCGGCGGATTTGCGAGCCGGCAAGCGCTGCATCCGTGCTCAAGTCGCGGTTCACCTGCTCGATATTGCCGCGGATGAGTTCGTAGACCTCGTCGCGTCCCGCCAGGTCCGTGTAGCTGGTATAGGCGATGCCGCGGCGCTCCGCCCAATTGCCGACGGCGCCGAGGTCGATGTTGATGAAGCAGGCAGCGAAATCGCGGCCGTCGCCGAACGCCACGGCCTCGCGGATATATGGGAAGAACTTGAGCTTGTTCTCCAGATATTTCGGCGCGAACAACGTGCCGTCGTTGAGCCGGCCCACGTCCTTGGCGCGGTCGATGACCCGCAGATGCCCGTCGTCGGTGAAGACGCCCGCATCGCCCGTGTGCACCCAGCCGTCCGCGGTCTTGGTTTCGGCGGTGGCCTCGACGTTCCGGTAATAGCCGACGAAGACGCCGGGGCTGCGATACATCACCTCACCCTCGGGCGTGATCTTCATCTCGACGCCCGGCGCCGGCGGCCCGACCGTGTCGGCACGCACGTCGGCATCGGTTTGCAGGCAGCAATAGACGCTCGATTCGGTCTGGCCGTAGAGCTGCTTCAGGTTGACGCCGAGCGAGCGGAAGAACGTGAAGATGTCGGGCCCGATGGCCTCGCCCGCGGTGTAGGCGACGCGGATGCGGCTGAAGCCGAGCGTGTTGCGAAGCGGGCCGTAGATCAGCAGATCGCCGAGCCGGTACAGCACCCGGTCGAGCAATGAGACCGACTTGCCTTCGAGAATGCGGATGCCGGAGCGCCGCGCCACGTCCATGAAACGGCGGAACAGCCAGCGCTTCACGCGGCCTGCGTCTTCCATGCGGATCATGACCTGGGTCAGGATGGTCTCGAAGATGCGCGGCGGCGCGAACAGAAACGTCGGCCCGATCTCACGCAGGTCCGACATCACTGTCTCGCCGCTCTCCGGGCAATTCACCGCGAAGCCCGCGACCAAACCTTGCGCATAGGAGAGGAAGTGGTCGCCCACCCAGGCCATGGGCAGGTAAGCCATGACCTCTTCCCGTTCGCCGAGCCGGTCGAAATCGATGGAGAGCTTGGCCGTTCGCACCAGGTTGTCGAAGGACAGCATAACGCCCTTGGGCCGCCCGGTGGTACCCGAGGTGTAGCAGATCACCGACACGTCGGCGCCCTTGCCTTTGGCGATTTCGCTGAGGAAGACGTCGGGATGCGCCGCGTTCCAGTCGCGGCCCTGGGCGCGAAGCTGCGCGAGCGAGCCGAGATAGGCTTGGCCGTAGTGGCGCAACCCGCGCGCATCCTTGTAGATCACGTGCTCAAGACCGACCAAGCGATCCTTGATGCCGGCGAGCTTGTCGACTTGTTCCTGATCCTCGACCACGGCAAAGCGCGCGCCCGCATGGTCGAGCACGAACAGCATCTCGTCGGCCACGGAATCCTGATAGACCGGCACCGGCACCGCGCCGAGGCATTGCGCGGCCATCATCGCCCAGTAGAGCTCCGGCCGGTTGTCGCCGATGATGGCGACGCGATCGCCGCGCGCCAAGCCGAGAGCGCTCAAGCCGCCGGCGATCTCGCGCACTCCGTCGAGCACCTGCGCCCAAGTCCAGGTCTGCCAAATGCCGTGATCCTTCTCGCGCATGGCGGGACGCTTGCCGCGCACTTCGGCGTTGCGCACGAGGAGTTTCGGCAGCGTGTCGTCGACCGCGGCGCGCAGGGTATCGGCGCCGGACATAGGACCGCCCGCCGCCAACCGCGGCGAAACCGCGCCCTGCCGCTCCACCGATGATGTGCTCACGCCAACGTCTCCCCAGGGTCAAGCAGGCCGGTTGCGCTTTGCGCCTTTTGACCCGGCCACCCCCTTCAAGCCTCTTAACCTAAGCTACGGGGCGAACGCCAAGGGAGGCAAGGGGTTTCCCGGCCGGTCTTAGCCGTTTCGAGGCGGCGTAATCCCTTAATAATCAGGGTTATTCAGGGCCAGGTGGGGGTTGGAGCCGCAATCGCATGCTGAGCCTGATAGCCGTAAGGAATATGGAAAAGTGAGCCCCGGGAAAGTAGGCTCGTCGCAACTATGGCAGGTGCTGGGATCGCTCCCCGATAGCTCCTGCCGGGTGTCGCGGCGGACGGTCGCCGTAGATACAAAAGAAGCAACTGACGA
>DASQHM010000021.1:0-7465 GCA_035632095.1 Candidatus Cybelea sp.
CGGGATGGAATCCTTCCGTCGCGACGAGGCCTACTTGGATCGGGCGCGGATCAGACGCGGATGTCGATGAAGCGGCCGAGCGGAGACAGCGGCGGACGCGTCGGCGCGGGATCGGACGGCGAGGCTGGGCCGGCGGGCGGAGACACAGGGGCCGGACGCAACACCGGCTGGGTCGGCAGGGTGGGTGCGATCGGCAGCACCCCGCCGGGGCCGTTGACCTTGGCCGCCGGCAAGGTCTGCCCGGGCGATAGCGGCTGAAACGGGATGGCCGCGCGCTGCGGCTGTTGCAGGGCGGAGAGGGCAGCGATCAGGTTGGACGAGGGCGTGATTTGCATTCCGGCCTGGTGCGGTCGCCGCGATGGCCGTATTCCAGCCGACCCGCCCTAACACTCCGTTAATTCGATAAAATTTTACCAAATCGGCAGGCGCTACTTCGTGCGCATTGCTGTCCCGATTTGGGACGGCAGACGGCAGCCTATGTCCATTTTTTACATGGGAAATACTACCAAGCTGCCTGGAATTTAGCTAAGTTGGCGTAGTACGGTCGCTTTTGCCAAGCTACTTTTGTGGCATGGCGCTTGCTCCGTATAGGTCGTGACCTCGTGGCCCCCATCCATGAGGTCATGGATGCCGTAACTTTCCCTCTCCGGGTACGGGCATTTTGCCCACAATGCCGGATCGGAGGCCCTCATCGGTGCCTCCTATTTTTTTGCCCCGCGTGCCGTCACCGCATCGGCCAGAGCTGCCGCAGCCGACGCATCGTTCGGCCGGAGTTTCACCGCCTTGGCGAACGCAGCCGCCGCGTCGTCTCCCTGGCCCAGTACCTGATAAGCGCGGCCGAGGCGCATCCAGCCGTCGAAATCATCCGGCTGCTGGCCCAAGCGGTCGGCGAGCCGCTGCACCATGGTCCGGATCATCTGCTCGCGCGCCTCGGGCGACATCTGCTGCGCGGCTTCCACGTCGGCGGCGCTAGGCCCGCCGGGGCCAGGCGCGTTTGGCTGCGCCGCAGCCGGCGGCGGGGCCGGGGACGCCGGGGGCGCGTTCGGCATCACCTTGGCAAGGTCGACGTGCAGCTTTTCGGCCAAGGAACGAAGCTGCTGGTCCAGAACCGGCCGCCAGGGCGCATCGGCCGGGCTATCGACGGCCAAGGCGAGCCAGCCGTCGAAGGCGCCCTGTGTGTCGCCGGCTTGCTCGCGTTGCAGCGCCAGATAGAACCGCGCGCCGGGATGCTTCGGATCGAGCTTGAGCGCGTGCCGCAGGCTCTCCACCGCGCCGGGCGTGACCGTGCCGTCCGCCGCATAGATCTGCGCTTCGCCGAGGAACATGAACGCGTCCGGGTTTTCCGGGTCGAGCTCCGAGGCCTTGCGATACGCGTTCACCGCGTCGTCGTAGCGATGCATCACCAGATACGACCGGCCGAGCAGCAGCCAGCCTTGCGGATTGTTCGGCTCGCGTTTCAAGCGTTCGGCCAGACGATTGACCATGTCGGCGATTTGATCCGCTTGCGCATCGTGCGCCGCCGGCGCTTCGTCCTTGCGCTCGGCAAAGGGACGATCCGGCACCGCGGGTTCGCCCAGCATCGCGTAGAGGGCGAGCGCGCCGGCCGGCAGCAGAACGGCAAGCGCCGCCGACGTCGCCCCGCGCCAGCGCCAATTGGTCGCGGCGGCGGTTTTCAAATCGGCGCCGGCGCGCAGCATGCGCCGTTCGATCTCGAGCCTTGCCGCCGACACTTCCGCATCGGTCAGCACGCCGCGGTCGCGGTCACGGCCGATTTCGGCGAGCTGATCGCGATACACTTCGAGATCGTATGCCGCGCGGGACGCCGTGGCGCCGCGCATGCGCCGCAACGGCAAGAGCAGCAGCAGCAACGCCGCCGCGATCATGGCGGCAAAAATCACCCAGAGCATGATCGGTTCATTCCGGATCGAGCAGCGCCGCGATGCGGCGCGCTTCTTCCGAGCTTAGCGGCGGCTCCGCGTCGCCTGCGCGCAAGCGCTTCCGGCGCGCGGCACGCCAAATGCCGACACCGCCCGCGACCAGCAAGATCGGCGGGCCGAGCCAGAGCGCCCAGGTGGCCGGCTTGAACGGCGGTTTCAGCAGAACCCAGTCGCCGTAGCGGTCGACCACATATTGCCGCGCCTGGTTGTCGGTATCGCCCGCCGCAAGCCGTTCGCGCACGATGCGCCGCAAGTCGCGCGCCAGATCGGCGTTGGAATCCTCGATGGATTCGTTCTGACAGACCAGGCAGCGAAGCGAACGCGCAATGACATGGGCGCGGGCCTCCAGCGCCGGATCGGCCAGCGGCGTATCGGCCTCGAAGGCGCTCGCCAGGGCCGCGGCGAGCAGCAGGACCGCGACCAGCAAAAGACGGCTCATCCGCGCGCCTTCAATTGCCGGATCAGCGGCAGGATCTTCTGTTCCATGTCGTCCGCCGTCAACGGCCCGACCTGCTTGAACGCGATATTGCCGGTCCTGTCGATCACATACGTCTCTGGTACGCCATAGACGCCCCAATCGATGCCGACGCGCCCGCTCTTGTCCATGCCGATGCGGCTATAGGGATTGCCGAACTCGGCAAGCCAGGCCTCGGCCATCTTGGGGTCGTCCTTGTAGTCGATGGCGAAGATCGGCACTTCATGGCGTTTGCTGAGTTCGAGCAGGATCGGATGCTCGGCGCGGCAGGGCACGCACCACGTGGCAAACACATTCACCAGCACCACCTGGCCCTCTTTCAGGTCGGCAGAGGAGAAGCCCGGATCGTGCCCGGGCAACGGCGGCAATTGGAAGCTCGGCACGGGCCTGCCGATGAGCGCGGAGGGTATCTCGCGCGGATTGAGATAAAGTCCGGCGCCGAGCAGCAGGGCAACCAGTGCGAAAATCGCGACGGGCACGGCGTATTGCACTCGCATGGGCGCGCGCCCCTACTCCGCCGGCGCGGGCGCCGAGGCCGCGCGCGGCTGGCGTTTCGGCGCGCCGACGCGATGACGGCGGTCGCTTAGCGACAGGACGCCGCCCGCGACCATCACGGCGGCGCCGAGCCAGATCCAGGCGATCAGCGGCTTGGTGTAGATGCGAACCGCATAGGCGCCGTTCCCGTCCGGCTCGCCGACGACCGCATAGAGGTCGCGGACCGGCGTGGTTTGCAGCGCGACTTCGGTGGTATCGGTGGGCGGGACGGGGTAATGCCGCGTTTCGGGGTGCATGACCGCCACCAACCGCCCGCCGCGCGTCACGTCGATCGTCGCACGCTGCGCTTCATAGTTCGGTCCGCGCGCCGGCTCGATGCCGGCCAAGGTGAAGACATAGCCGCCGACCTCGGCGCTGTCGCCGATCTTCATGGCGCCGAGCTTCTCGCTCTGCCACGCGCCGGAGGCGGTGATGCCGAGCACCACCAGCGCCACACCGGCGTGCGCCAGCGACATGCCATAGGCCGCGCGCGGCATGCGCATAGCGCGGCCCCATGATTCGGCGAACGGCAGGCGAAACGCCTTGGTGCGCTGCGCCAGCTCCACGGCGACAGCCGTCAACAGCCAGGCCACCAGCGCCATGCCGAGCACCGGCAGCGGCGACTGGCCGCGCGCCAGCCACCAGGTGGCGAGCGCGACCGCTGCCGTGACCACGAAGGCGGCTCTGAGCTTCGCGACGGCGTCGAGGCCATCGCCGCGCTTCCAGGCAAGCAGCGGTCCGAACGCCATGGCGGCGATCAGCAGCACCATGAGCGGCACGAAGACGATGTCGAAGAACGGCGGCCCGACGGAAATCTTCTGGCCGCTGAGCGCATCGAGCAGCAGCGGGTAAAGCGTGCCGAACAGGACGGCGCCGCAGGCCACGGCCAGCGCCAGGTTGTTCAACACCAACGAGCCCTCGCGGCTGACCGGCGCGAACAAGCCGCCGAGCTTCAAGGTCGGCGCGCGCACCGCGTAGAGCAGCAGCGAACCGCCGATCACGATCACCAGAAAAGCGAGGATGAACACGCCGCGCGCCGGATCGGTGGCGAAGGCATGCACCGAGGTCAGCACGCCGGAGCGCACCAGAAAGGTGCCGAGCAGGCTGAACGAGAAGGTCAGAATGGCGAGCAGAACGGTCCAGCTCTTCAGCGCGTCGCGTTTCTCCACCACGATCGCCGAATGCAGCAACGCGGTGCCGGCGAGCCACGGCATGAACGATGCGTTCTCAACCGGATCCCAGAACCACCACCCGCCCCAGCCCAGCACGTAGTAGGACCAATAGGAACCCATGGCGATGCCGGTGGTCAGGAAGCACCAGGCGACGAGCGCCCAAGGGCGCACCCAGCGCGCCCAGGCGGCGTCGACGCGGCCCTCGATCAGCGCGGCGATGGCGAAGGAGAACGCCATGGAGAAGCCGACGTAGCCGAGATAGAGGAACGGCGGATGAAACGCGAGGCCGGGGTCCTGCAGCAGCGGATTGAGTCCCTGGCCGTCGGGCGGCGGCGGGAAGACGCGCTGGAACGGATTGGAGGTCAACAGGATGAACAGCAGGAATCCGATGGCGATCCACGCCTGCACGCCGAGCACACGCGCGCGCAATCCGCGCGGCAGATTGCCGCCCGCGAGCGCCACGCCCGCGCCGTAGACGCTGAGGATCAACACCCAAAGCAGCATGGAGCCTTCGTGATTGCCCCAGACGCCGGCGATCTTGTAGATGAGCGGCTTTGCCGAATGCGAATTCTGCACCACGTTGAGCACGGTGAAGTCGGAGACGACGTAGGCCCAGGTGAGCGCTCCGAAGGCGACGGCGATGAACGCCAGCATGCCGACGGCGGCAGGTCCGGCGAGCGCCATCCAGGCGGCGTTGCCGCGCGAGGCACCGATCACGGGCAGGCTGCCTTGCACGAGCGCCAGCATCAGCGCGAGCACCAGGGCGAAGTGACCGATCTCGGCGATCATTTCCCCACTCCTCGCTGAGCAGACTCCGGCTGCCAATGGCCGCTCTTCTTCAAGGCGGCGGCGACCTCGGGCGGCATATAGCGCTCGTCGTGCTTGGCCAGGATTTCGTCGGCGACGAAGACCCCGCCGGCATCGAGACGGCCTTGCGCGACCACGCCCTGGCCCTCGCGGAACAAATCCGGCAGCAGGCCCGTATAGGTCACCTTGATGTCGCGCTGCATGTCGGTGATGCGAAATGTCGCGGTCGTGCCGTTGCGCACCAGGCTCTTCTCCTCCACCAACCCGCCGATGCGCACGCGCTGTCCGGCCGGTATGTGCTTGTCCGCGAGTTCCGATGGACTGAAGAATAGCGTCAAATTGTCGCGGAGCGCGAACAGCACCAGTGCCGTCGCCACGCCGAGCGCGGTCATGGCGGCAATGACGACATAAAGGCGGCGGCGTTTGCGCGTCACGGAGCGTTGCCTCGCTCGGAACGGCGGCGGCGCGTCTGCTGGCTGTCCTCGAGCGACCGCAGCGCCGCCTCGTTGTCGCGCCAACTCTTGAGGCTTGCCAGCAAAAGGCCGATCAGCACGGCCGCCGTCACGCCGAAGGCCGGCCAGACAAAGGCGGCGTAACCGCCCATGGCGAAGAACGATCCGAGGGTCTCCATGACGGCCCCGTTATATAGGCTGGCGCGGAAGGGCGTCCAGCGGCGGCGCCCCCCACCGAGGACGGGCCTACGTCGCTTGCAGGCCTTCCGCCTGGCGGAGCCGCAGCACACCGAGCTTGCGTTGGGCGATTTCGCTGCGCAGGCGATAGATCAGCACCGTGACGAAATAGGCGGCGAAGGCGCCGGTCATCAAGCCCAGCGGCAGCAGCATGGCGGGGTCGATGGCGGAACCCGCGAGGGAGAAGCTGGAGCCTTGGTGCAACGTATTCCACCAGGTCACCGAGTAATGGATGATCGGCAAATTCACCGAACCGACCAGCGCCAGGATCGCCGCGGCCCGCGCCGCGCGCGCCTGATCGTCATAGGCCTGCCAGATCGCCATGTATCCGACATAAAGGAAAAACAGGATCAGCACCGACGTGAGCCGCGCATCCCAAACCCACCACGTGCCCCAGGTCGGCTGACCCCAGAGCGAGCCGCTGACCAGACACACGAACGTGAACGCGGCGCCAATCGGCGCGGCCGCCTTGGCGGTCAAATCGGCAACCGGGTGCCGCCAGATCAAGCCGACGGCGCTGGCCACAGCAAGCAGCGCATAGCCCATCATGCCCATGAACGCGGCCGGCACATGCACATACATGATGCGCACCGCGTCCTTCTGCTGATAGTCGATGGGCGACGCGACCAGCGCGAAATAGAGACCCGACGCGAACAGAACGATCGTCAGCGCGGCGCTCCACGGCAGGATCGCGGCGGCAATGCGGAGCACGCGGGTCGGGTTGGCAAAGCGGTGCATGGCGCGAGACTAGTCCCTTTCTCCGCTTCTATTCCAGCGCCAGACGCAGCGCGGCCGCGGATGCGATCGGCCCGAGCGCCAGCCCCAACGCGAGAAGCGCGCCGAGGATGAGCAGCGGCGCCCGGAAGGCGGCACCTCCCGCTGCGGCGTCGATGGCCGCGACGCCGAAGATCAGCACGGGTACATAGAGCGGCAGCACGATCAGCGACAGCAGGACGCCGCCGCGGCGCACACCCACCGTGAGCGCCGCGCCGATGGCGCCGATCAGGCTCAAGCTCGGTGTGCCGAGCAGCATGGCGGCGACCACCGCCGGCATGACGTTCAGCGGCAGATTGAGCGCCAAGGCCAACACCGGCGAGATCACGACCAAGGGCAGGCCGGACGCAACCCAATGGGCGGCGATATTGGCAAGCGCCGTGAATTCGAGCGGCAGCGGCCCGAGCGCGATGAGATCGAGGGAGCCGTCTTCGTGATCGGCCTGAAACAGCCGGTCGAGGGACAGCATCGCCGACAGCAGCGCCGCCACCCAGAGCACCCCGGCGCCGACCCGCGCCAGAACCTGCGGCTCCGGTCCGACGCCGAGCGGAAACAAGGTCACGGCGAGGGCGAAGAACATCACCGAGAGCGTCACCGCGCTGCCCTGGCGAAACGACAGCGCCAGGTCGCGGCGGAAGATCGCCAGGAACGCGCTCATGCCGCCGCCCGCGCGGCGCCGAGACGAAGCACGGCGGCGCCATCGAGGCCGAGGTCCACGTGGCTCGCCGCCAGCACCATGCCGCCGCCGCGCCGATGCTCGGCGATGATCTCCGCGACAATGCCGGCGGCCTCGCGATCCAATGCGGTGGTCGGCTCGTCGAGCAGCCAGAGCGGCGCCGGCTTAAGCAGCAGCCGCGCCAGATTGACCCGCCGCCGCTGGCCGGCGGACAGAAAGCGCGCCGGCAGGTTATGCAGATGATCGAGCTGCAATCGCCGCAGCCCCGCGTCCACGGCGGCGGCGGCAATGTCGGGCGCGCCCCCGGCGAACCTCGCCCAAAAGCCGAGATTATCCCTGACCGTCAAGGCCGGCTTCAGCGCATCGAGATGGCCGACATAGGCGAGCCTGGCGCGATGAAC
>DASQHM010000022.1:0-8244 GCA_035632095.1 Candidatus Cybelea sp.
GGTTTCGGTGGCGGCGACATAAATGCGAAGCATGGGACTCTCCAGCGTTGAGTTTTGGTCCGCCGCGGCGAGGTCCCTATCAGGCTGATCTCTGGGTCCATCGTCCGGTTGCCCAGAAGTAGAGAAAAAAGTTATGGCTAACACAAGATTAATTCATTGAAACTCAAGACAATAGAGAAAGAGTTGATGAATGTTAAGAGTGTTGGTAAAGACGTTGAATCGCTTTGATTGTTCGATGGTCGATAAAATTAGCGCTAAATTGTCGGGTGATAAATCGTGCTTAATGTCCGATTAATTTGGACGAATGCGCCAAATCCGGCCGCCGCGCCGCGCCAGCAAGATCGTCGGCGGCTATCGGCCGGCGGCCACGGTCGAAGGCATCAATCCGGCAAGCCGGCGGCCTTCAATGTACTCCGCAGTTCATCCCGGAAACGGGCGTCTCGATAGGGCGGCGTCCGCGCGGCGATCGTAAAGGCGGGATCCAGCTCGACCATGCGGTCCGCGGTCTCGCGCGCCTCGTCGATCCGGTTCAGGCGGACCAGCGCGAAAATCTGTGCGCGATACGCGGGTAGCAGACTAGGCATTTCTTGTATCGCCTTCTGCGACCAAAGCAGCGCATCCGCGTCACGGCCGAGCATCAAATTGGCATAGGCGAGGCCGCTCAGCGTCAACGGTATTTCCGGATCGCGCGGGCTGAGCCGCATGGCGCGCGTGAATAGTTCGATTGCCTTGCCGGGATCGGTGCAATTGAAGCAATGCTCCCAGCCAGCGGCCACCAAGACCTGCGCCGAGTTCGGATTGAGGGCCAGCGCCCGTTCCGCCAGCGTCACCGCCAAGCCGTGATCCCCGCCGAAGAAAGTGAAAGCCCTGCTGGCGCGCGCGAGCGCCGTCGCGTCGTCGCCGGCTTCCGCCGCAACCTCGCGCGCCAGCTTCAGGCCCTTGTTTTCGTCGCCGGGCCTAAGCCAGCCATGAACTCGTCGCATGACAAGGGAATCGGCGTACCACGCCTTCGCCGACGCGTAGTGCGGATCGAGCTCTATCGCACGTTCGAAGAATGTCGCGGCCGCATCATGGCCTTCCCGGGTGGCTTTGTAATAGGCTGCGGTTCCGCGCAAGAAGCAATCGTAGGCGTCGAGGTTCTCGGTCGGTTTCGAACGGCCGCGGACGATCTCGGCCGCCATGAGGCTCGGTTCGATCGCGCCGACGATGCTTGCCGTTACGCTGTCCTGGAGCGCAAAGATATCTTCGAGGTTGCCCTCGAAACGGTCGGCCCAGACATGATGTCCGCTTGCCGCCTCAATGAGCTGACCCGTGATGCGCACCCGGTTGCCGGCCTTGCGGACGCTGCCTTCCAGCACATAGCGCACGCCGAGTTCGCGCCCGACTTGCTTTATATCCACCGCCCGCCCCTTGTAGACGAAGCTGGAATTGCGGGCGACGACGAAGAACAACTTCACGCGCGACAGCGCCGTGATGATGTCCTCGACCATGCCGTCGGCGAAATAGTCTTGCTCGGGATCGCCGCTCATGTTCTGGAACGGCAGGACGGCGATGGACGGCTTTTCGGAACGGGCAACAAGCGGATTGTCGGCCTTCGGTTCGGTCCCGCCGAGCTGAACGCGGTACGCGTGCACCGGCCGGGCGATGTTCTTCAGGCTGTGCTCGCCCAGGTCCTCGATCGCCAGGTCGATCTTGCCCTCGACCTGATCCCATGCCGCGCGCGACAGCACGATGCCGCCAGCCGGCGCGATCGCCTCCAGACGCGCCGCGACGTTTACGCCATCGCCCATGAGGTCGCCGTCGGCCTCCACGACGACATCGCCGAGGTTGATGCCGACACGGAATTGGATTTGCTTTTCGGATGCGAAGCCGGCGTTGCGCGCCGCCATGCCGCGCTGCACCTCGACGGCGCAGCGCACCGCGTCGACCACGCTGGCGAATTCCACAAAGGCCCCGTCGCCGGTGGTCTTGACCAGGCGGCCGCGGTGCGTCGCGATGGCGGGATCGATCAGCTCGCTCCGGAGCTGGCGCAGCCGCGCCACCGTGCCTTCCTCGTCGGCGCCGGTCAGCCGGCTGAAGCCGGCGACATCGGCCGCGAGAATCGTAGTCAGCCTGCGCTGTATCACGGTGGTCGCCAACGACGCTGCCCATCGCTTGAATCGATAAGAGGGGCGGATGTTACGGGAACCACCGTATTTAGGCCATACCCCGATACGACGCCGTCACGCTGACGGGCGCGAAATGGAATTCACGAATAGGTCGCGGTCTATCCTTGATCGCGCCCGATCCGTCGGACCCTGCCTAGTTGCTTTCGAAGCTTAGTTCCCCTCGAACACCGGGCGCTTCTTGTCGACGAAGGCGCGATAGGCGCGGCCGTAGTCACGGGTCTGCATGCAGATCGCTTGCGCCTGCGCTTCGGCTTCGATGGATTCGTCGATGCCCATGCTCCATTCCTGATGGATGCATTTCTTGGTCATGGCATGGGCGAAGGTCGGGCCGGCGGCAAGCGACGCGGCAAGCGCTTGCGCTTCGGCCAGCAACTTGTCGGGCGCGCAGAGCCGATTGTAGAAGCCCCAACGCTCGGCCTCGGCGCCGTCCATGGCGCGTCCGGTGTAGAGCAGTTCCGCGGCACGGCCCGAGCCGATGATCCGCGGCAGGATGTTGCAGGCGCCCATGTCGGCGCCGGCGAGGCCGACGCGCACGAACAGGAACGCCACCTTGCTCTCCGCCGTGCCGAGGCGCAGGTCCGACGCCATGGCCAGGATCGCGCCGGCCCCGGCGCAGATGCCGTCCACCGCGGCGATGATGGTCTGCGGGCAGGCGCGCATGGCCTTCACCACATCGCCGGTCATGCGGGTGAAATCCATCAGGCCCGCCATGTCGTCCGCTTCCTGCATCTTGACCAGCGGTCCGATGATCTCGTGCACGTCGCCGCCGGAGCAAAAGTTGCCGCCGGCGCCGGTGACGACAACCGCCTTCACCAAGTCGGAGTAGGTCAATTCGCGAAACGTATCGCGCAGTTCCGCATAGGATTCGAAAGTGAGCGGATTCTTCCGCTCGGGCCGGTTCAAGGTGATGGTGGCAACCTTGCCGTCGAGCCGCCACGAGAAATGTTTCGGCTGATATTTGGCGAAATCGATGCGCTGCTTGTCGTGGGAGAGAGCCATGGCCCTGCCTATCGGTTGTCGGAAGCTTTGTAGCCGTCAGTCTACCATCGTCAGCCCGCCGCTGACGCTCAAGACTTGGCCGGTGACGTAGTCGGAACGCGAGGAGGCGAAGAACAAAATCGCGTCCGCGATTTCCTCCGGCTTGGCGATGCGGCGAAACGGAATGGCGCGCGTCAGGGCCTCGCGCATGCGCTCGGGCTGGCGGGCGAGGAGCGGCGTGTCGGTGGGACCGGGGCAGACGCAATTCACGTTGATGCGATGGCGCGCCATCTCGCGGGCCAGCGACTTGGTGAAGGCGATGACGCCGCCCTTGGCCGCCGCATAGACGGTTTCGCCCATGCTGCCGACGCGGCCGGCGTCCGACGATACGTTGACGATCTTGCCGGCATTGGCCGCGATCATCGGCGGCAGAAGTGCGCGCGTGAGTCGCACCGGACCGAGCAGATTGATGCCGATGACCTTCTCCCACATCTCCGGCGGGTTCTCCATGAACGGCTGGATGATGTCCCATCCGGCCGCGTTCACCAGCACGTCTATCTTCGGCACCTTGCCGTGAACGGCGTCGGCGAAAGTCCTGATCGAGCCCTGGTCGAGCAGGTCGAGGCGCAGGTAGTCGAGCTTGTGCCCGGATCGCGCGGCTTGCGCCGCCGTCTCCTTGCCGCCGGCTTCGTCCACGTCGCCGACGATCACGTGGGCGCCGGCGCCGGCGATCATCAGCGCCGTGGCGCGGCCGATGCCGGATGAGCCGCCGGTGACGACGGCCGTCTTGCCCTGCAGTTTCATGGGCGTTCCTCCCTGGTTTGCGCCCGTTCAGCCGTTGGCGATGGCGCGGCCGATGACGATGCGTTGGATGTCGTTGGTGCCTTCGTAGATTTTCGAGCCGCGCACGGCACGATAGATGCGGGCCACGTCGTAGTCTTCCATGTAGCCGTAGCCGCCGAACACCTGCAGCGCATCGGAACAGGCGCGCTCGGCCATTTCGGTGGCGAACAGCTTTGCCATTGAGGCTTCCTTCAGGCACGGCCGGCCGGCGCTGCGGAGCGCCGCCGCGTGCAGCACCAGTTGGTGGGCCGCTTCGATGTTGGTTGCCATGTCGGCAAGGCGGAACGCCACGGCCTGGTGCTCGATGATGGCCTTGCCGAAGGCCAGGCGTTCGCGGGCGTAGTTCAAGGCCAGCTCGTGCGCCGCTCGCGCCATGCCGACCGCCTGCGCACCGATGCCGATGCGGCCGCCCTCCAGGTTGCCGAGCGCGATGCGATAGCCCTGGCCTTCCTTGCCGAGCAGCGCATCGCCGCCGAGCTCAACGTTGTCCAGCACGATCTCGCAGGTGTCGGACGAGTTCTGGCCGAGTTTCTTCTCGATCTTGGTCACGCGATAGCCGGGCGTCTTGGTCGGCACGAGGAACGCGCTGATGCCGCGCTTGGCAGCGGACGGATCGCTGACCGCGAACACCAGGGCCACGTCGGCGGTCGAGCCCGAGGTGATGAACTGCTTGGTTCCGTTCAGCGTCCAGCCGTTGCCGCGCCGCGTCGCACGCGTGCGGATGGCGCTGGCGTCCGATCCGCCCTGCGGTTCGGTCAGACAAAAGGCCGAAAGCAGTTCGCCGCGCGCCATGGGCACCAGCCAGCGCTCCTTCTGCGCCTCGGTGCCATATTCGAGGACCGGCATGCAGCCGACGGAATTGTGGCCGCTGACCACGGTCGATACGCCGCCGTCGCCTGCCGCGATTTCCTCCAGCGCAAGCGCATAGGAGACGTAGTCGGCGCCGACGCCGCCCCAGCGTTCCGGCACGGTCATACCGAGGAAGCCGAGCGCGCCCATTTCCTTGAACGCCTCGCGCGGGAACGTCGCCGTGCGCTCGCGTTCGGCGGCGAACGGCGTCAAGCGTTCGGCGGCGAATTTCCGCGCCGCGTCGCGGATCATCTCCTGGTCCTGGGTCAGGATCACACTTGCCGCTCCTCCGTCCGTTCCATGGCCGATCATGCGTCGGACGCACGCTCGAGGCAATGTCGGCTCCATGCATGGCTCGCGCGCGCACTCCGCCGGTGGACACTGCCGCCGCCCTGGCGCAACATATTCGCGAACGCCGAACAGAAGCATCGAGGAAGCGCCATGACCGACCGGTATGCCCGCTACAAGCGCCTGCAATTCGATCGCCCGCATCCGCGCGTCCTGCGCGTCACCATGAACAACCCCGGGCGGCTGAATTCCGCCGACGAACACATGCATGCGGAGCTCGGCACCATCTGGCGCGACATCGACGAGGATCCGAGCGTCAACGCGGCAATCCTCACCGGCGCCGGCAAGGCGTTCTCCGCCGGCGGCGATTTCGACATGATCCAGAAGATCATGGACGACTTCCAGACCCGGGCGCGCAACTGGAAGGAAGCGCGCGACATCGTCTACAACGTCATCAACTGCTCCAAGCCGATCGTCAGCGCCATTCGCGGACCGGCGGTGGGCGCAGGCTTGGTCGCGGGCCTGCTGGCCGATGTGTCGATCGCCACGAAAGAGGCGCGCATCATCGACGGTCATACCCGGCTCGGCGTCGCGGCCGGCGACCATGCGGCGATCATCTGGCCGCTGCTCTGCGGCATGGCCAAGGCAAAATACTATCTCCTGCTCTGCGATCCGGTTTCCGGCGCCGAAGCGGAGCGTATCGGGCTGATCTCGCTCGCGGTCGAGGACGCCGAGCTCGATTCCAAGGCCGTCGAGATCGCCTCTCGCCTGGCCGACGGCGCGCCGAGCGCGGTGCGTTGGACGAAGTATGCGCTCAACAACTGGTTCCGCATGGCCGGGCCGACCTTCGATACCTCGTTGGCGCTCGAGTTCATGGGGTTTGCCGGGCCGGAGGTACGCGAAGGCCTTGCCTCGCACCGGGAAAAGCGCAAGCCGAAGTTCCCGAACGAAAGTCCGGTCTGAAGGAGCAGGGCGCCGTGAACTTCGATCCGATTTTGCCGTCCGCCCGCGTAACGGCGATGCGGCGCCAGGGCCATTGGCGCGATCGCGTGCTCACCGAGTACCTGGATGAGGCGATCGCGCGAAACCCCGACAAGATCGCGCTCGTGGACCACAACAGCGTCACCGGCGAGCGCACCGAATTGACCTTCGCCGAATTGGGGCGCCGCGTGGAGCAGATCGCGCTCGGGCTTGTCGCGCTGGGAGTGCAAAAAGCCGACGTTGTGTCGTATCAGCTGCCGAACTGGTGGCAATTCACGGCGCTGCATCTGGCGTGTCTGCGCATCGGCGCCGTGACCAATCCGCTCATGCCGATCTTCCGCCAGCGCGAGCTTGAATTCATGCTTGGTCTGGCCGAGGCCCGCGTCCTGGTCGTGCCGCGCGTCTTCCGCGGTTTCGACTATCCGGCGATGATCGAGGATATTCGCGGCAAGCTGCCGGCGCTGCAGCATGTACTGGTGATCGGCGGCGAGGGCGAAGCGTCCTTCGAAAGGCGAATGTTGGGCAAGCAAGCCCATGGCGATGCGGCGAAGCTGTTTGCGGCGCGCAAGCCCGCGCCCGACGAGGTGATCCAGGTGCTGTACACCTCCGGCACCACCGGTGAACCCAAGGGCGTGATGCACACGGCCAACACGCTGTTCAGCAATATCCTGCCCTATGCCGAGCGGCTCGGCCTTGGCGCGGCGGACGTGGCGCTCATGGCCTCGCCCATGGCGCACCAGACCGGCTTCATGTACGGCCTGATGATGCCGGTCACTCTCGGCGCCAAGGCCGTGCTGCAGGACATCTGGCATCCGGGCGAGGCGGCCTCGATCATCGCCGCCGAGGGCGTCACCTTCACCATGGCCTCGACGCCGTTCCTGGCCGATCTCACGGAAACGGCAATCAAGCGGCCGAAGGACGTGGCGAGCCTGCGCATCTTCCTTTCGGCCGGCGCGCCGATTCCGCGCGTGCTGGTGCAGCGTGCGAAAGAGGCGCTCGGCGCCGAAATCGTCTCCGCCTGGGGCATGACGGAAAACGGCGCGGTCACCACCACCAAAGTAGGCGACAAGCCGGACAAGACCTTCGGCACCGACGGGCTTGCCTTGCCGGGCATGGAAACGCGCACCGTCGATGCGGACGACAAGCCGGTCGCAGTTGGCGAGGAAGGCCGGCTGCAAACCCGCGGCTGCAGCAACTTCGTCGGCTACCTGAAGCGGCCGCAGCTCTATGGCACCGATGCGGACGGCTGGTTCGAGACCGGCGATCTTGCCCGCATCGACGCGGACGGTTACATCCGCATCACCGGGCGGGCCAAGGACATAATCATCCGCGGCGGCGAGAACGTGCCCGTGGTCGAGGTGGAACAGCTCATGTACCGCCATCCCGCGGTGCAGGAAGTCGCCATCGTCGCCATGCCGGACGAGCGGCTCGGCGAGCGCGGCTGCGCCTTCGTCGTGCTCCGGGCGGGCAAGAGTCTCGATTTCCGCGAAATGCTGACGTTTCTGAGCGAGCAAAAGCTGGCGAAGAACTATTTCCCGGAGCGCCTGCAGATCGTCGAGCAAATGCCGAAGACGCCGAGCGGCAAGATCCAGAAATTCAAGCTGCGCGACGTGGCCAAGTCGCTGACGCCGGAAACCGTACGCTAAGGGCCGCGGCAAAAGGGGGAGGCAGCATGAGCAAGCGCATGGTGGGCGAGGTATCGGTCGCCCGCGTCGAGGACATCGCCGGGCCGTCGTTCAAGCCGAGCGCGATCTTCGCCGACTACACGCCCGAATACATCGACGTACACCGCGATTGGCTGCTGCCCGGGCACTACTTCCCCAAGCTCGACCGCCTCAACATGAGCATGCACACCTGGGTCGTGCGGAACGGCAAGCACACCATCCTGATCGACACCTGCATCGGCAATCACAAGTCGCGCCCGGGCGCGCCGTTCTGGAACGACCGCGACGGGCCCTATCTCGACCGGCTGCGCGAGGTCGGCGTGGCTCCAGAGCAAGTGGACTACGTCATGTGCACCCACATGCACGTCGATCACGTGGGCTGGAACACCAAGCTCGAAAGCGGCCGCTGGGTGCCCACGTTCCCAAACGCCAAGTATCTCTTCTCGCGCGTCGAATATGCGCACTATGAGGCG
>DASQHM010000023.1:0-19713 GCA_035632095.1 Candidatus Cybelea sp.
CACGCCGATGCCGCTGCCTTCGAGGTCGTAGCCGCCGCGATACCCGAGCGTGAAATCGGCGCGGAACATGGAGTTGATGCGGTAGCCCGCACCCCCGCCGAAGACGAAGGAGTTTCCGAGCGAGTCGCCGGTCGTATTGACCATGACGCCGGCAAAGAAGGGACTGGTGCCGGTGGTGTTGAGCCCAGGATCCCGCGCCCAAGAAAAACCACTGTCGAGGCGCAGATAGGGGCCCGAGGGCGCGTCGGCCGCCAAAGCGGCCACCGAAGACGTCGCGAGGATAGTTGTGATTCCCAGTAGCTTGAGCGCTCGTCTCATTTGTCCACCCTCATGATTGGAATTCGCTATTCGCGCGAATCGTGAGGTGGAGCATAGGGCCGCAGAGCAGCTCTGCAATATTATAGTTGTAAAGGTATATTATCTATTTCTGATTGAGACGCATATGGGAAGTCCTTGGCGCTAACGGCAGCCGTTGCGCGCTGCCCGCCCTATATGAACGGGGCATCGATCACTGCACGGGAGGAATTCATGGCCGGCGCCGTCGTCATTGTTGGAGCGGGAAGCGGGCTCAGCGCTTCCCTAGCGCGGCGCTTCGCGCGGGAGGGACACGCGATCGCGCTCGCCGCGCGCCGGACCGAGAAGCTGCAGGCCCTGGCCGGCGAGACCAAGGGGCGGACTTATGCGTGCGACGCCGCATCGCCGGCCGATGTCACGCGGCTTTTCGACGCCGTGCTTCGCGATTTCGGCACGC
Source organism: Candidatus Cybelea sp. (assembly GCA_035632095.1). Classification (GTDB taxonomy): domain Bacteria; phylum Pseudomonadota; class Alphaproteobacteria; order Ferrovibrionales; family Ferrovibrionaceae; genus DASQHM01. The sequence goes on from DASQHM010000023.1 coordinate 752, forward strand.
CCGACGCCGTCGTGTTCAATCCGAGCTACCGCACGCGCGGGCCGTTGGTGGAACTCGATCCGGCGGAAGTCGAGAAGACGCTGGCGATCAGCGCCTATGGCGGATTTCTGGTCGGCCAGGCGGCGGCGCGGCAGATGCTGGCGAAAGGCCAGGGCAGCATTCTCTTCACCGGCGCCTCGGCCAGCGTGAAGGGCTACGTGCACTCGGCGCCCTTCGCCATGGGCAAGTTCGCCCTGCGCGGCCTGGCGCAGAGCATGGCGCGGGAGCTGCAGCCGAAGAACATTCACGTCGCGCATTTCGTCATCGACGGCGGCATCGGACGCGCCGGCGATCCGCGCGGCAACGAACGCGGGCCGGATGGCATGCTGGACCCGGACGCTATCGCCGAGACCTACTATCAAGTTCACCGGCAGCACCGCAGCGCATGGTCGTGGGAGGTCGAGCTGCGCCCCTGGGTGGAGAAATTCTGACCCGAGCGCGCCGTCAGTTGTCGCGGGCGGGGCGCGGGCCTTCGGCCCGCCAGGCCGGATGCGTGGGGCGGCTTTCGGCGATTTCGCGGATCAGCTTGCTTTGCACCGCGTCGGCGAAGCTCGAGAAATTCTCGATCACCAGGTGGAAGGCGCCCGGGCCGCCGATCACGTTGCGGCGATAGTATTCCGCCAGCCCTTCGGTCGGCTGGGTATGCTCGTAGTATCCCGGCACCGGATGCTTGTTGATGATTGCGAGGCCGTTGATGGTGACGCCGGCGGCGACCGCGTCGTCGCGCGCGTCGGTCACCGGACGCCCGCTGTTGTTGGTGCCGTCGCCCGAAACGTCGATGACGCGCCGCTCCGCATCGACGCCCGCGTTGGCGAACTGCTTCATGGCGAAGTCGATGCCGGCGCTGATGGAGGTGAATGCGGCGAATGGCCGCGGCGCCTCCAAGATGGCGGAGGCAAAGGCCTCGCCGGTGCCACGGTCGCGCACGATGGTCCAGTCCACCACGACCTTCTGATCGCCCAGGCCCGACCATTCGACCAGGCAGACGACGATCGACTGGTGCGGCTGCGCCGCGATGGCGGCAAGTACGCGATTCGAGGTGAAGGCTGCCGCGTAACCCTTGCGCTGCAGCTCGAACTCCTGCTGATCGATGCTGCGCGAAACGTCGGCGGCCAGGATCAAGGCCAAATCGACGCGCTCCGCCGCGCCGGCCGGATGGGCGAAAACGCCGAAAAATAGTGCCGAAAAAACAACGACAACCGCGCGCCGCATCGGCGCCTCCAGCCCCTGGCCAAGCCATCGTGGAAAAGTATAACCGGATTTCCGCGGCGCTGGCAGATCACCTCATCGCGACCTCTCGGCCGCGGCGCCAGCCGCTCAATGGCAGTATTGGCGTTGCAAGCCGCTGACGTAGCGAAGCTTGTCCATGTCGGAGCGGAGCGCCGCCTCGGCCCCGTCCTCCGAGCGGGCGGCGCGCTGGCGGTCCGAATTGGCGCTGGCGCGGATGTCGTCGATCTGCGACTGCAGCTCGGCGCATTGCTCGCGGCTGACAATGACTTTGCCGCCGGCCGCCGAGGACGCGGGTTGCGCCGGCGCCGCTCGCTTGGGGGGCTCGGCAGGTTTTGCCACGGCGGGCTTTGCCGTTGTTGCCGGTTTCGCCGGTTTCCGCGGCATTGCCGCCACCGGTACGCGGCCGGCGGCCGGCGCTATTGATTGCAGCGCAAACGCCAATGTTGGCGGCATGGTTTCGACCAGCGGGCCCGCTACGGCGAGGCGGGGCGGGGCGGACTGCGGCGCGTCGATGCCGCCCGGGCCGAGCGAGCCGAAGCTGATGGTCGCCAGTTCGGCGATGCGCTCGGGCGCGCCGGCTTCGCGGAGCTCCGGTTCGATGACGCCGTCGACGGCGATCAGCTTGCATTCGTAGACCTGCACGTCGCAGGGCAATGCCGCGAGCGCCGCGTCGCGATCCTTCTGGCCGAATTGCCAAAGACAATCGAAGCGCCGCTCGCCCTTGATCCGCACCCCGAGCAGTGCCGCAACCGAAGGCGCGCGCTCGAGCCCCGCCTCGACGTCGGCAATGGCGCAGGCATAGCCCATATAGACCACGTCGTTTTGCAGCGACCCGCGCAATTGGTCGGCCACGGCCTTGGCCCACGGCCGCAGCGTATCGCCGTAAGCCAGCGCCAGGCAGCGCACATGACGATTGGCGCAATCGGCCTTCAACGACTGCAGCGCCGCTTCCGGCGGCGCTTCGGTCGGTTCGGCCGGGCAGGCGTAGCGGCCCGCATTCGCCGGAAAGTCGTCGCTCCATTCGCCCCACAGCAGCTTGCCCACGTGCGCCGGCGTGGTGTCGTAGGCCTCCAGATGTCCGGGATCGAGGCAGCTCAGGTAAAGGTAGGTGTATTCGTCGCGGCTGACGCCTTTCATGCGGTCGCCGGCGCGCAGGAACTTTTCCCGGAGCCAGCCGCCGATGGCGAAGACTTCGCATTGGCTCGAGCCGCGCTCGCGGCAGAAATCCAGCGACCGGCCGACGGCCGCGGCATAGGAAACGTCGTCGGCGGCGTAGCAGCGGTAGTCGCCGTCCTGATAACCGACCGTCATGGAGATCGGGCCGGTGTGGCCGATATACGTCTCCCAAAGTCCCGGCCGGGTGCAGCGGATGTATTTGCGTTCTTCCGGCGAGCGCTGGATGCGGCGCGCCGCGTCGGCCAATTCCTGCGCCCAGAACGACAGCACGTGGTTTTCCGCAAAGATTGTGCAGCTGCGGTCGTACTCGGCGTGGCATTGGGCGAGCGCCGAGTCGATGGCGGTGCGCACGCTCTCGGCACCGCGTACGGGAAAGCAGTGAGCGTCCTTCGAATTGTGCGCGCCGACGGCCATGGCGGCGGAGGGCGCTTCGCGATCCCAATTGAGCTTGGCCCAAGTATCGGCGCAGGCCGCATATAGCGCGGCTTGATAGGCGTCGGCTGCCGCGTCGTCGGTCGCGGTCAATGGCGCCGGCTTGTCGCTGACGGCGGCATACGATGCGGGCGATAGCGCCAGCATTCCGAGCGCGATACTGGCCGCAAGCAGCGCCAGGGCACGGCGATGACGCGCGTTCCGCGGCGGCCGGCGGCCGAATGCGGCGGCGATGTCCAGAGCGGTCCCTCCCTGCGGCAGCCGATCCACTCGGGGCCCTACGGGCCAAGCGGGCGTCTGCTCCGATGTCGTCTTTAACACAGGTCGGCTGGCTAGGTTACCTGGGCATCCGGATAGGGTCGGGTATGGAGTGGGGGGCGGAAGACCATCCCGTCGCATGAGCCGGTGTTAAAGGGTGGCGGCGTTGACAAGGTTGGAGCGCCTACATATGGTGCCGCCGTCGATCCGGACCACCCGGTTGGGGGATCGTCTAACGGTAGGACTCCAGACTCTGACTCTGGCTGTCTAGGTTCGAATCCTAGTCCCCCAGCCAATTCGCGCCGTGGCGGCATGCCGCGCTATCGCCTCCCCTAGATGGCCGTGTATCGCCGTGTTGGCGCCTACGGGGCTTGCCCCTAGACTCCAAACGGCTGCCTCCGGCTCACTTGAAAGGGCGCTGGACATGGCCGACGCGCATCGTCACGTAGTGACCATCAATCGCGCACCGGTGCTGACCTTGTGGGCGGCGGTGGTGGCGGAGCGCCTTGGCTTCGCCTGGGACGAAGCGCTGACACTCGGCCGTGCGGTCGCCGGATTGAATGCTTATGCCAAGGGTGTCTCGATCGGCGTCTTTCAGCCGGCGCCCAAAGACGTGAAGGAGAAACGGCGCAAGATGGCGTCGGGCCAAAAGATGCACGTGGACCTCCTGCATCGCGCGGTGCCGGTCGCAGCGACTCAGGATGGCATCCGGGCGTTGGTGAAGGATCGCGCCATCGACCCGGAAAGCGTCGAGCGCTATCTGGAAAAGGCGTTCGGCGAGACGCTGGACGCGGCCCGCGCCGCGATGACCACGCTGGCGCGCTCCCTGCCGCCTGCCAAGCTCGCCGGCAGGGCTTATCACCTTTACGAGGAATTCCGCCCCGAGGTCCCCGCCGGCGCCGCCGGCTGGGGCGCCAAGGGCAGGCTCGACCTGGATCGCTTGCGTGGCCTCGCGGCCAAAACCGAGTAAGCGCGCCATTCGAGAATCATTCCTCTAAGCTATGCGCCGTTCGAACTTAGGGGCGGGGGGTCGCCATGTCCGCGGATTTCGAGATCGCGCACGATAAGTTCCGCACCATGCTGCTGGCCAATGCCTGGGTCGAGAAGATCCATGGCGGCATGTTGTGGGCGGAAGGGCCGGTTTGGTTCGCCGATACGGGATCGCTGGTGTGGAGCGACATCCCGAACGACCGGATGATGCAATACGCGCCGGAGCTCGGCGTCCGCGTGTTCCGCGCGCCCGCCAATCACAGCAACGGCAACACGCGCGACCGCCAAGGCCGGCTCATCACCTGCGAACACGGCGGGCGGCGGGTCACCCGCACCGAGCACGACGGCAGCGTCACGGTGCTGGCGAACAAATACCAGGGCAAGCGGCTTAACTCGCCGAATGACGTGACGGTCAAGGCCGATGAAACAGTGTGGTTCACCGATCCCACCTACGGGATCATGAGCGACTACGAAGGCCACAAGGCCGAAAGCGAGATCGGCGCCTGTTACGTCTATCGCTTCGATCCGCGCGACGGGACCTTGAGCGTCGTCGCGGACGATTTCGCCAAGCCGAACGGCATCGCGTTCTCGCCCGACGAATTAACGCTCTACGTCGCCGACACCGAACTCTCGCACAATCCGAAGGGCGCCCATCACATCCGCGCCTTCGACGTGGTGGACGGCAAGAAGCTGGCGCGGAGCCGCGTCTTCGCCGACATCAATCCGGGCGTCGCCGACGGCTTGCGCCTCGACACGGACGGCAATGTCTGGACCAGCGCCGGCGACGGGGTGCATTGCTACGACAGCCAAGGCACGTTCCTCGGCAAGATTCGCGTGCCGGAGGTGGTGTCCAACGTCTGCTTCGGCGGGCCGAAGCGGAACCGGCTGTTCATCACGGCGACCACGTCGCTTTACGCCGTCTATGTGGCGCAGGTCGGCGCGCAGCGGCCCTGAAGGCGCTCAGCCTACCCGTTTCGCGCCGCGGCCGTAGACCATCAACATGCCGATGATGACCACGCCGTAGATCACCTGGCGCCCAGCCTCCGGCATCTGCATCACCGAGAGAATGCTCTGCAGCAAGGTGATGAGCAGCACGCCCGCCACCGTGCCGAGATAGGTGCCGCTGCCGCCGAGGATATTGGTGCCGCCGAGCACCACGGCGGCGATGGCCGGCAACAGATAGGCGTCGCCCATGGCCTGATAGGCCTTGGCGGAATAGCCGGCCAGCATCACGCCGGCAAGCGCGCTGCAGGCGCCGCTCGCGGCAAAGCAGATGATCAGCACGCGGCGCGTGTCGACGCCGGAGAGATAGGTGGCGCGCTCGCGATTGCCGATGGCGTACACATAGCGGCCGAACGGCGTCCGGCGAAGTGCTATGACCAGCAGCACGCCGACCAGAAGCCAGACGAAGGCGGTGTTGGGAATGTCGAGGAGCGTGCGCTTGACCGCGAGCCAGCGCATGAACGGCGTCGCCTCGTCGGTCGGCGCGAAACCGCCGGTGTGCAGCACCATCAGCCCTTGCGCCACCGCGTTCATGCCGAGGGTGAAGATCATCGAGGGGATGCGCAAGTAAGCGACGCCGAGGCCGTTGATGACGCCGACGGCGATGCCGCAGAGCACGGCGAAGGGCAGCGCCACGATGGCGCCGGTCTCGCCCCACCAGCCGGCGGCGGCGGTTGCCATCATGCCGCCGATGGTGATGACCCAGGGGGCCGAGAGGTCGATGTGGCCGGGCAGGATCACGATCATGGCGCCCGTCGCCACGATGCCGAGGAACGACGCCACTTCCAATTGCTGCATGAGATATGTCGCCGACAGGAAGTTCGACGAGTAGAAGCTTCCGGCGGCCAGCATGACGATGAGAAAGCCGAACGCGATCAGCACCGGGCGGTCGATGGATTTGAACAAGGCGGGCATGGTCAGCCGAACAGCTCGAGACGATTGCGGATGCGCAGCACGCGCGCCGCGCCGAGGCTGAGCGCGGCGAGCAAGATGGCGCCCTGGATCAGCGGCTGCCAGAGCGGCGGCAGGTCGAAGACGAACAGCAGGTCGCCGATGGTGCGCAGCACGAAGGCGCCGAAAATCGCGCCAATGACGCCGCCGACGCCGCCGAGGAGCGACGTGCCGCCGATCACCACGGCGGCGATCGAGTTGAGCGTATAGACGCTGCCGCCCGGCGCGCTGGCCTCGCCGGAATCGGTCACGAAGGTGAGCAACAGTCCGGCGACGGCCGCAAGCAGGCCGCAGAGCGCATAGGCGGCGAGTTTGGAGCGGTTGATGTCGACGCCCGACATATAGGCCGCCGGTTCGGACGAACCCGCCGCGTAGCAGCCACGGCCAAGCGCCGAGGCGCGGAACGGCAGCCAGATCACGATCACGACGGCGGCCAGCAGCACCAGGGTGGTTGGGACCGTGTCGAAGACCTGGTTGGTCAGGGCATCGCTCAAGGCCTCGTTGACCTCGCCGCCCGGAACCGGCCGGATCGCCAGCGCAATGCCGTAATAGATCGCTCCGGTGGCGAGCGTGGTGATGATCGGCTGCAAGCGGCCGTAGACGATGATGGCGCCGTTAAGCAGGCCGCAGGCCAGGCCCGCCAGGAGCACGGCGGCGACGCCCGTTGCGGTCTGGAGCGGACTGCCGTTGACCATGGCCGAGGCGATGCAGTTGCACATGACGAAGATCATGCCGACCGACAGATCGAGGCCGCCGGTGAGAACCGGCAAGGTCTGCGCCATGCCCACGAGCGCCAGCAGCACACCCTTGTTTGCGGCGGTGGTGGCAACGGCGACGGTCAGGCCGGCCGGGTGATTGCCGATGTAGACCGCGAAGATCAGCACGAACAGGCCGAAGGCGACCAGCGGCCCATAGTTCTGTGCCAGCCGCATGCGCAACTCTCTCATGGCCGCGCCTCCGCCGCCGCGTCGAAGGGCAGGTTAAGGGCACTCGTGACGATATTGCGCTCGGTGAGCGCGTTGCCCGACAACTCGCGGACGATGCGTCCGTCGTAGAGCATGACTACGCGGTCGCAGCAGCCGATCAATTCGTCGTAGTCGGTGGTGTAGAGCAGGATCGCGTTGCCCGCGTCCGCCAGCCGGCGCAGCAGTTGGTAGATTTCCTGCTTGGTGCCCACGTCGATGCCGCGGGTCGGATCGTTGAGCAGGATCAGGCGAGCCTCGGTCATCAGCCATTTGGCGATGACGACCTTTTGCTGATTGCCGCCGGAAAGCGTGCCGACGGCCGCATCTGCGCTGCCGGCGCGAATGGCCAGCCGCTGCACCATGTCCTCGACGGCGCGCCTTTCCGCCGAACGGTCGATGAGCAGGCCGTGGGTGAATTTCTCGACCGCGGCGAGCGAGATATTGTCGCGCACCGACATGGGCAGCATCAGCCCCTCGGTCTTGCGGTCTTCCGGGATCAGCGCCATGCCGACGCCCGGCGACTTGGCATGACGCGGGCTCGTAAGCCGCGCCGCCTGGCCCGCGACTTTCACAGTGCCGGATACGCCGCTCAGCACGCCGAACAGCGCCAGCAGCAGCTCGCGCTGCCCCTGGCCATCGAGGCCGCCGATGCCGACGACCTCGCCGCGATCGACCTTCAGCGAGATGTCGGTGAGCCGGTCGCCCCAGCTCAATTTCTCGACCTCGAGCATGGGTTCCGGCGACGCGTTGCGCGCCGGCTTCGGCGGAAACACATGGCGGTATTCGCGCCCGATCATCAGCTCCACTATTTCATTGTCGGTCTTCGCGCCCTTGGCGAAGGTTTCGATGTGCTGGCCGTTGCGGAACACCGAACAATCGTCGGCCAGGGCGGCGATCTCGTGCATGCGGTGCGAGATGTAAACAATGGCGAGGCCTTCGCCACGGAGGCGCCGCAGGATCTCGTAGATCTTTTCCACGTCGGCCACCGTGAGCGCCGAGGTCGCTTCGTCGAGAATGAGCATCTTCGGCGAACGGCCGAGCGCGCCGGCGATCTCGACCATCTGGCGCCGCGACAGCGGAAGATTGCGCACCAGTTCCAGCGGATGCACGTCGTCGCAGCCGACACGGGCGAGCAGGTCCTCGGCGCGGCGGCGCTGCGCGGCTCGATCGATGAAGCCGAAGCGCCGCGGCGGATCGACGATGGAAAGGTTGTCGGCGACCGAAAGATCGGGGATCAGCGACAGTTCCTGGAAGATGCTCACGACGCCTTGGCGCATGGCATCGACGGGCGCCGCGAACGTCACGCTGCGTCCTTCGAGCCGCATGGTGCCGCTGTCGGGCTGCACCACGCCTGCCATGATCTTGATCAACGTCGACTTGCCGGCGCCATTTTCGCCGAGCACCGCGTGAATTCGCCCGCGGCGGCAGGTGAAGTCCACGTTGTCGAGCGCGGTGACGCCGCCGTAGCGCTTGCTGATACCCTCCATTTGCCAGAACGGCTGGGCGGGATCAGGCGCGGGCATAACGGGAAACCCCCCTCAAGCGTCGAACGACCGCCGCCGGCCTAACGGCGGCGGCCGTCCGCCAATCCGACTACTGGTTCGATTCCGACTTCGCCATGATCTCCGTGGCTTGGATGTTCACGTTGCACGGCTTGAACTCGTTGGGCGTGAAGAAGTTGTCGGTGAGGTTCGGATAGTAATTCTCGCCCGCCTTGAAGTTGGGCGCCTCGACGTAAGGAATCGGCACCGAAATGAACTGCGGCATCACGTTGCCCTTGAGCGCCGAGATCGCGGCCTTCATGGAGATTGCCACCAGGCCGGGCGATTGACCGGCCGAGGCGCACTTCAATCCCTCTTTCTCGTGCGCCGCGCAGAGTTTGCGGAAGCCGTTCTCCGCTTCGCCCGACACCGGGATGAACGGATGGCCGGCATCCATCAACGCGCGCACCGCGCCCGTCGATCCGCCTTGCACGAACATGCCATCGAAATGCTTATGCACGGCAAGCGCGTCGGCAACGGCCTTCTGCGCCGTGCCGTCATCCCAGTTGCCGACAACCTCGATGATCTCGAACTTGTTGCCGGCGGCTTCCATCTTGTCGCGGAAGCCGAGGTGACGGTCGCGATCGACCGAATTACCCTGCAATCCGCGAACCTCGAGGATCTTGCCCGTATGGCTCGGGATGTTCTTGACCAGCCAGTCGCCCATCATCTGGCCCATAACGCGCTGATCTTCGTTCACCATCATCAGCTCGTCGGTATCGAGCACGTTGTCGAAAGGCACGAGCACCACGTTCGCCTTGTTGGCGCGCTTGATCACCGGGCCGAATGCGGTCGGATTCACCGCGATGGTGACGATCGCGTCGTAGCCGGAGTTGATGAAGTTGTCGATCGCGCCGATCTGCGCCGCCACGTCCGTGCCGGTGCTGACGACCTTCAACTCCTTGATGTCCGGCTTTACGTCCGCCTGCTCGGCGAAAGCCTTGGCGGTCTTGATCATCTGAATGCGCCAGGTGTTGCCGACGAAGCCGTTCGCCACCGCGATGCGGAAGGGGCCCTGCTTCTTCGGCCACTGGAAATACTTGGTCTTTTCGGTGAACGGCTTGAAGCATCCAGGCAGCACGCCCGGTCCGGCTACCACTTTGGGGTCGGCCAGCGCGGTGGCATTGCCGAACGCGGCAATGCACAGAGCGGTGACCGAAGCTCTGACCCAACGACTTTTCATGATCATCCTCCCTTGCACGAATGTTGTTATGAAAGCGTCGAAACCTGTATGCCGCCGGTGGTGGGATCAATCGGATCGCGTCATGCCCTCCCAATGCCGGGTTCGCGATGATCTCGGGCTATAGAAATACTGCAACTTCGCAGCGAATGCACGGGAGTATTCTCGCGCCGGATCAGGTACGGACCGGCCGGCGCGGATGCCGCCAGTGTGACGAGCGGTGGCGCGAAAAGGCGAGGTCAGCGAACCTCGACGTCCTGCCAAAAGCCGAAGCGGTCCTTCACTTGCTGCATGCGCGGCAGCGGCGCTTCATAGACCCAGGCGGCGCGCGCATAGCGCTTGCCGTCGACGACCACATCGTAGAACTGAACGCCGTGCGGGCACTTGAGATCGGATTCCGTCTTCGGCGCCTTCTCGAGCCATTCGGTGCGCACGGAAGCGGGCGGGAAATAGTCGTATCCGCCGCAGGCGACGATGTCGCCGCTTTCGGCGATCACCTGGCCTCGATCCTTCAGCACTGCCTTCATGGTCCGCTCCTCAATCGGAATTGTCGTGCACGCTTCGGCGGGCAGCTAGTCGAGTATGCCCCAATCCGTCGGCGCGAACATCACGCGGCGCGATTTGACCGGCCGCGCATGCACGGACTAGCCTGACAAAGGCATAGGGCGGGAGGTGGCCGGTGCAACGAAAGGTTGAACGAAACCGCGCGGCAGAGGTTGCGGGCCTGAACCTTCGGCCTTTGGAAAGCGGCTTTGGCGCCGAGGTGCTCGGCCTGCAAGTCACGGCCGTCACCGATGCGTCGTTTCCGGCGATCTATGCCGCGTTCTTGCAGTACCAGCTCTTGCTGTTCCGGAATCAGGATCTGCCGCCCGGCGCGCAGGTAGCCTTCGCGCGGCGTTTCGGCGAGGTGCAGGTGCACGTGATGAACCAGTATCACGCAAATCTGCACCCTGAGCTTTATACGCTTTCCAACCTCGATGCGACCGGCCGGCCGAGCGGCAAGCACCCGGACAAAGGCACCATGACGTGGCACACGGACGGATCATGGCAACGGATCACGGGGCAAGCCACCATGCTTTACGCCGAGCAAGTCCCGTCGAATGGCGGGGGCACCAGCTTCGCCGACATGTATTCGGCCTATGATGCGCTCGACGGCGGCGAGCAGTCTCGCCTCGGCAAGCTTCGCGCCGTCCATAACTTGAATTTCTCCCGCAACCGGCGCCATGGCGAAGAGCCGATGACGGAAGCGCAACGCAACGCCGTTCCGCCGGTCGATCATCCCATCGTGCGCACCCATCCGGAAACCGGGCGAAAATGCATCTTCCTCGGCGATCATGCGGAGAGCATTCAAGGCATGGCGTACGACGAGGGGCGCGCCTTCATCGACGCCCTGAATGAAAAGATCGTCGCATCGGCGCGCACCTACTATCATCGGTGGCGGCCGGGAGATTTCATGGTCTGGGACAACCGCTGCCTGCTGCATAAAGCCGAGGGCTACGACTTGGCGCGCGAGCCGCGCGTCATCCGCCGCTGCACCGTGCTGGGTCAAGTGCCGCGCTAGGCAGGATCGGAGATTGGCATTGTTGGCGGAAATACGCGCCCGCGTCGTCGACGATCGGCTGAAGCGGTTTATCGACTATATCGAGCAAAAGCGAGGCGATCGCGCCATGCTGGCGCGGCGCGACATCGATCCGCTCGAATTCAAATTCATTCTCGGCAGCATCATTCTTTTCGACGTGCTGTACGAACCGCTGCGGTTCCGATACCGGCTGGTCGGAACCCGGTTGGCCGCGCGCCGCGGATTCGACTTGACCGGCCAATTGCTCGACGAGCATCCCGATCCGGTCGTCGCGGAGGCAGTGCGCCAGAACCTAATCAAGATCGTCGAGACGCGCGGGCCGGCCTTCGCCACCATCGACGCGCCGATCGACAATGTTCCCGGCTGGTACGAATCTCTCGGCATCCCGCTCTCCGATGACGGATCGATCGTCAACATGGTGGTGGTCGCCGTCGGCGCAGTCGCCCGTTTCAACGAGGAACCGAAGCGATAGCCGGATCCGCCAATGCCCTGTGTTCTCCGCCCGCCAGCCGGCGTCGTTTGCCAGGGTGCATTCATCGCTTAGAATGGCATTCCGAAACGGCGGACTGGGAGAAACGCAGATGGCCGAACCGATCAAGCTCGAGGTGTTCACGGACTACGTCTGACCCTGGTGCTATCTCAGTACCGTGCGTATTGAAAAACTGCGGCAGACGTTCGATCTCGACGTGACGCTGGTCCACTTTCCGTTGCATCCCGAAACGCCGATGGAGGGACGTTCGCTCGCGGATCTCTTCGCGGGCCGGAACGTCGACCTCGAAGCCATGTACGCCCGCATGAAGGGCCTTATGGATGCCGAGGGACTTCCCTACGGCCGGAGAACGCATACCTACAACAGCAGGCTCGCCCAGGAGCTCGGCAAGTGGGCCGACACGCTGCCGGACGGGGCGGCTCTGCACGACGCCCTCTATCGGGCCTATTTCGTCGAGGGGCGAAACATCGGCGACGTTGACGTCCTGGTCGAAATCGCGCGATCGGTCGGTCTGCCGGCTGATGAGGCAAGAGACGTTCTGGTCGAGCGCCGCTTCAAGGATGCAATCGATGCGGATTGGGCCAAATCGCGCGCCTACGGCGTGACCGGCGTGCCGACCTTCGTGGCCGGCGGCTATGGCGTGGTCGGCGCGCAACCGTACGAGGTTCTGGAGCAATTGGCGGACCAGGCAGGCGCGGAACGCCGATCCTGAACCTGGTGGCGTATTGTCCTCAGCGTGCCATTCTTTAAGCTGGCCTTGAAGCTGGCCTTGCCGTCGCGCCTAAACTTGCGCGGGAGCCCGCAATTCTTCGAAATTCAACGGCTTCGTAGCCGCCGGCCCGTGGTGCCCTCGTGCCTTCCGTGGGGCGCCGGGGCATGCCCGATCTCGCGGTTCTCCGGTCTGCGGCCCACAACACCGCCTGCCCTTGCGCGAGCGAATTCGATTCAAAACCGGCAAATTAATCCGAGTTAACCACAAATAATTAACCTAAAAATTAGTTGGTATTTTATCAATCAGCAAATACTCAAGACAATTCATGGGTTTTACCAATATCCTTAATACATATCAAATCTTACGCTATTACCTATAACTTCATACGAATTAATATTGTGTTATCTATAAAGTTTTTATTTACTTCTGGGCAACCGGACAACGGACCCACAGCTCACTCACGAGAAGGCCGCGCCGCCGGGGGACCGAAACTCAACGCTGGAGTACGCAAATGCTTCGCCTCTTCGTTTCCGCCACTGAGACCCTTCGTCGCCTGCGTCCCGACACGTCGGGCGTGACCGCCATCGAATACGGCATGATCGCCGGCGGCATTGCCGTCGCCATTCTTGTCGCGGTCATCACGCTCGGTTCCGACGTGACGGGCACCTTCACCGCGGTCGACCACGCCCTCAACTCGGCCAACAGCAACTAGCCCGATCAAGGCCAGGGCCGTTCCGGCCAAACCCGAACCCAGGAGACCTCCCATGCTTCGCATCTATATCGCCGCCACCGAGACCCTTCGCCGTCTGCGTCCCGACACGTCGGGCGTGACCGCCATCGAGTACGGCATGATCGCCGGCGGCATTGCCGTCGCCATTCTTGCCGCGGTCATCACGCTTGGTTCCGACGTGAAGGGCACCTTCACCGCGGTCGACCACGCGCTGAACTCGGCGAATACCAACTAAACCAATCCAGTCCTGGGCCGACATGGCCCGACCCGAACTCAGGAGACCTCCCATGCTTCGCATCTATATCGCCGCCACCGAGACCCTTCGCCGTCTGCGTCCCGACACGTCGGGCGTGACCGCCATCGAGTACGGCATGATCGCCGGCGGCATTGCCGTCGCAATTCTTGCTGCGGTCATCACGCTTGGTTCCGACGTGAAGGGCACCTTCACCGCCGTGGATCACGCGCTGAACTCGGCCAACACCAACTAAGGCATCTCTCGCGGCGCGGTCGGATCAGTACTCCGTTCCATCCTCTACCGATCGCGCCGCCGGGAGTCTCTGAATTGCTAGGTCTGTCTTGCGGCCGATTTGATCGCAAGCAGACGGAGGGGAAATCATGCACGCCGCCGAACGACTCCAAACGAATGATTCGCCGGCTCCCAAAGCGAAGGGGCGGGTCGCCCAAGAGGCCAAACTGGTGATGGCCGTGGAATGCGGCATGACCGCGTCGGCCTCCAAGTCCGAGGCTGGTCGATTGCGGGTTGCGCCCGCCGCCGATCGCGTGGGCACCGCAGCGAGCGCCAACGGCAACGCACCGGCAGCCGAGACGGCTCCGGCGCCGGAAGCGCACAGCGCATCGATGGTTCGCGAGTCGAGCCTTGTGCTCGCGCTCGAATGCGGCCTGGCCGCCACCATGGTCCTAGGCCAGCGGCCGGAAGTGCGCGAAGAGCGCACCATGGCGCTGCGCCTCAAGCTGCATCCCGATCCGGTCCCGTCGGAAGAAGAGCGCAACGTCGCCTGGATCGAGGCGGCCAAGGCCAAGATCGCGCAACGGGCCGCGGCGTTGAAACAGTGAACGCGCCATGAAACGCATCGCCCAATTCCTCACGTCAAACCCGGTCGCGGCGAGCTTGCGCTGCCGTCGGGGCGGCACGGCGCTCGAATTCGCCATGGTCGGACCATTGTTCCTGCTGCTGTTGCTGACCGTCGTCGAGCTCGGCTATCTGCTGTTCGTGCAGTCGGTTCTGTCCGGCGCGTCACGCGAAGCGGCACGCATGATTCGCACCGGCCAGGTGCAATCGGCCCCCGATCCGATGACCGCCTTCCAGAACCAGCTTTGCCTCACGGTGAATCTCATTCTCCCGTGCAAGAAGGTCGTATACGAGGCATTCGTCTTCAACAGTTTCGGCTCTGTCGCCCTGCCGCCGCCCAAGAGGGATGGTGCCGGCAATCTTCAGAGCAACGGCTTCACGCCGGGAGGCGCCGGCCAGATCGTGGCCGTCCGCGTCCAGTATCCCTACACCTTCATCGTGCCGATGGTGGGTCAATACCTCTCGCCCGGCGGCCTAGGGAGCATGCTGGTCTCCTCGACCATCGTGTTCCGCAACGAGCCCTTCGGGTCATGACGCGCCTCATTGGCATAGCGCGCGACATCCGCGGCCTGGCGGCGCTGGAATTCGCGCTGATCCTGCCACTGTTGATCGGCATTCTGTTCGGCTCATTCGAGGTCTTCAGCTTGATGAGCGCCGACATGAAGCTTGTGGCCGCAGCCGATGCGACGGCCGACCTCATCGCCCAGCAGAACAGTGTGACCACCGCGTCGGTCAACGACATCATCACCGCGACGCAAATCACGATGGAGCCCCTGCCGCTGAAGCCGCTGGGTGTCGCCATTGCGAGCGTCAAGTTCGATCCCAACACGGGTAACCCGACAGTGGATTGGACCCAGACCAGCGGCAGCGGCTCGATCGCCAATCCGATCGCCTTGGCCACCGGCCTCGGAGGCAAGGGCGACAGCGTCATCATCGTACGCGTGAACTACGGCTATACGTCGCCACTGCAACTGTTCTTTCCGAACATGATCAGCCTGGCCGAGCTGTCCTTCGCACGCCCACGCCTAGTATCGGCAATCGTTCACAACTGAGAAATCCAGTGCCATGAGGTGGCAAGCCATGCGCAAACTCTCAGACATTCTCCTTCCGCGGATACGCGAACTAGTCCGCTCACGCGACGGCGCGGTGGCGATGATCTTCAGCCTGTCTTCGATCGTGTGCGTCGTGTCCGCCGGCATGGCGATCGACATGGCGCGCGCCTACACCGTGCAAGTACGTCTTGGCGCGGCGCTCGATGCGGCCGGCCTCGCCGTCGGATCGACCACCGGCATGACCGACGCGCAGCTTCAGACCCGTTTCACCAATTTCTTCAATGCCAACTATCCGACAGGTGCACTTGGCACGCCGAAGAACGTGACGATGACCATCGATCATGCGAACAACCAGATCAACGTGAGCGCGCAGGCGACCGTGAACACCACGCTGATGCGCGTTGTCGGCTTCAACTCGATGACCGTGAGCTCGAAATCGCAGATCACTTTGCAGACGACCGGTCTGGAGCTGGCACTGGTGCTCGACAATACGGGCTCCATGTTGAACAACAACAATATCGCCGCGCTGCGGAACGACTCCACGCAGCTCGTCAACATTCTATATGGCGCCAATACCACGTCCAACAATCTGAAGATCTCCGTGGTCCCGTTCGTGACCGCGGTCAACGTTGGCTCGATCGCGCCGAGCCTGGTCAGCAGCAATCCGCATCCGTATAGCCCCACCGACCCGACCAAGTGGAAAGGCTGCGTGACCGAGCCGAACTATCCGGCCGACGAGCAGGAAACTGTTGTTGCGGGTCAGCGCCAGCAATACTGGTGGGCCAGCGCCTCGGACAACACCTGGACCAACAGCAACATCGCCATCAGCGAATCGCTCTGCAACAACAGCCACGGCCCCAATCTCGGCTGCGGCACGCCGGTGACGCCGCTGACGAGCGACAAGACCACGCTCATGAACGCGTTGAACTCCATGCTGGCGTGGTGCCGCAGCGGCACGATCATTCACGTGGGCATGGCCTGGGGTTGGCGCACGATCTCGCCGCAGTCGCCGTTCTCGACGCAAGGCCTGCCGTACAACACGCCCGGCTGGAAGAAGGCGATGGTGATCGAAACCGACGGCGCCAACGACATGTACAAGCCATCCGGCAGCGCGTTCAAGTCCGACTTCACCTCGTTCGGCCGGTTGGACGCGGGCAACCTCGGCACCACCAATTCGGGCACCGCCACGACGATCCTGAACAATCGCATCACCGACATGTGCAACGCCATCAAGGCGAAGGGAATCACCATCTACGCGATCACCTTCACCGGCGCGGCCGCGGGTTCGAGGACGTTGTTCCAAAATTGCGCCACCGATCCGACCAAGTACTTCGATGCGCCCGACCAGGCGACATTGCAGACCGCCTTCACCACGATCGCCAACCAATTGAACAACCTGCGTCTGAGCAAATAGCGCCTTTACTGGCCCGAGTGGATGGGCCGGCAACCTCGGGCGTGACTTTGACGGAGTAGCGGTTCAGTGCGTGCGTAGGTGAGTGTAGTTGCGTTTGAGTGCGTTAGCGGCCGGGGTGGCCCCGTTCCTCGCAGGCCATCCCGGGAGTTCGTCCCCCTCCCACTATGCTAGGCTCTTGGCGGTCATCCGTTCCCGCCGGGCCTAGCATTTTTTTATTTTCGGGCGGATGTCGAATTCGGGCACGGCGAAACGTCATGGATACGACGGCACGATGCAGCCGGATGGATCCAACCCGAGGAGGCTCATATGAAGTACATGCTATTGATCTATGGCGACGAGGCCGGACGGAAGTCCATCACCGAAAAGCAAATGGGCGAGATGATGGCCGCTTACGGCGCCTATACAAAGGCGATGCGCGACAGCGGCGCCTTTGTGGCCGGCGATCCGCTGCAAGGCTCGAACACCGCCACCACGGTGCGCACGGTGAACGGCAAGACAAAGGTGCTGAACGGCCCCTATGCCGAAACCAAGGAGCAGCTTGGCGGGTACTACATCGTCGAGGCGAAGGACCTGGACGGCGCCTTGGCTTGGGCGTCGCGTTGCCCCGGCGCGCAACACGGTGTCCTGGAAGTGCGGCCGATCCGGGAAATGTAAGGTACCGATGGGGTCGGGCGAGGCTGCGCGCCGGGCGATAGAGCAGACGGCCCGCCAAAGCTACGGCAGACTTCTCGCCTTCGTCGCGACCCGCACGCGCGATCTGGCGGGAGCGGAGGACGCATTGTCCGAAGCTTTCGCCAGCGCGCTCGCCACCTGGCCGGAGCACGGCGTTCCCCGCGCGCCCGAAGCATGGCTTCTTGCCATAGCGCGGCGCCGGGTGGTCGATGCCTCGCGGCGCCGGCGGACGCGCGAAGCGGCGGCCGTGCAACTGCTACTGCAAGCCGAAGAGCTGCGCGAGGCCAGCGAGACCGCGGCCGACATTCCCGACGACCGTCTGCGATTGATGTTTGCCTGCGCCCATCCGGCGATCGAGCCGTCGGTGCGCGCGCCGCTCATACTGCAAACCGTGCTCGGCTTTGATGCGGACACGATCGCGTCGGCCTTTCTGGTGGCGCCGTCGACCATGGGACAACGTCTGGTGCGTGCGAAGCGCAAGATCCGCGATGCCGGAATCCCCTTCCGCGTGCCTGATCGCGAAGAACTGCATGGGCGGCTGGAGGCGGTGCTGGATGCGATCTACGCCGCGTTCGCCGAAGGCTGGACCGATCCGGCCGGCGCCTTGGCCCGCCATCGCGATCTGGCGGAGGAGGCCATATGGCTCGGACGCCTGGTGTCATCCTTGCTGCCGAACGAGCCAGAAGCGCTCGGCCTGTTGTCGCTTATGCTGCACGCGGAATCGCGCCGCGCGGCGCGTCGCGGCGCCGACGGCCGGTACGTACCGCTCGCAGAGCAGGATCCGCGGCAATGGCAGTCGATTTTGATCGATGAGGCGGAGGCATCGCTGTACCGGGCGAGCACCATGGCGCAGATCGGGCGTTTTCAATTGGAGGCGGCGATCCAATCGGCGCATGCCGCGCGGCGTTTGACCGGCAGCACGGACTGGGCCGCCATCGTCGGGTTGTACGACGCGTTGCTCGACCGCACCGATTCTCTGGTCGTCGCCATCAATCGCGCCGTGGCGCTCGGCGCACGCGACGGCGCGCGCGCCGGATTGGCGGCGCTCGACGACATCGCCGCCGATCCGCGTTTGGGCGAGTACCAGCCCTATTGGGCCGCGCGCGCCGATCTGCACGCCCAATCCGGTGAGACCGATGCGGCGGACCGCGCCTATGAGCGCGCCATCGGCCTCGCGGCCGATCCCGTGGTGCGCCAATTCCTGCAGCAACGTCGCGCGGCCCTCAGCCCGTCGACCGGGTGAGTATTTCCATAGGATTATTATCTTCCCACACAGGATGGTGTAGATAACTGGCCGACGTGCATGCTACATCTAGCGAACGGTACTGCCAGGTGTATTGAGCGAAGGACTGCCCTCGCGGATGGCCAGCGGAACGTCTCTGCCTGTGAGTTGGTCGGTCGTGTCGTCGGAATCCCCGATTCCCTTGGGGGTCTTCGCTAGCCCTCAGGCCGGCTTCGA
>DASQHM010000024.1:0-5420 GCA_035632095.1 Candidatus Cybelea sp.
ATCGGTGTTGGTCACGCGGCAGACGACACCGAGCAGCAGGCCTTCGCCCCGGACGCCGGAGACGACCTTCGGGTGCTTGTCGGCGATCATGGCCAGCCGCTGGCGGAACAAGCTGCCCATTTGCTGCACGCGATCGAAGAAGCCAGGCTCCAGCATCACGTCGAGCACCGCGTTGCCGACCGCGGTGGCGAGCGGATTGCCACCGTAGGTCGAGCCGTGCGTGCCGGCGGTCATGCCGATGGACGCGCGCTCGGTGGCAAGACATGCGCCCAGCGGAAATCCGCCGCCGATCGCCTTCGCCACCGACATGACGTCCGGTGTGACGCCGGCCCATTCGTGCGCAAAGAGCTTGCCCGTGCGGCCCATGCCGCATTGCACTTCATCGAAGAAGAGCAGCAGGCCATGCTCGTCGCAAAGATTGCGCAAGCTGTGCAGGAATTCGAACCCGGCCGGGCGGATGCCGCCCTCGCCCTGCACCGGCTCGATCAGGATGCCGGCGGTCTCCGGCCCGATGGCCGCCTTGACCGCCTTGAGATCGCCGAGCGGCACGTTGTCGAAGCCCTCGACCGCCGGACCGAAGCCTTCCAGGTATTTTTTGTTGTTGGCGGCGGCGAGCGTGGCCAGCGTGCGGCCGTGGAACGCGCCTTCGAAGGTGACCAGCCGGTAGCGCTCGGGATTGCCGGTGGCGTGATGGAACTTGCGCACCATCTTGATGCCGCACTCGACGGCCTCGGCGCCGGAATTGGCGAAGAACACGGTGTCGGCGAAGGTGTTCGCCACCAGCCGCTCCGCCAGCCGCTCTTGGCCTTCGATGCGAAAGAGGTTCGAGGTGTGCCAGAGCTTCTTGGCTTGGGCGGTCAGCGCCTCGACCAGTTTCGGGTGCGCGTGTCCGAGGGCCGTGACCGCGATGCCGCAGGCAAAGTCCAGGAAGCGCCGCCCGTCAGCGGTATAGAGCCAAGCCCCTTCGCCGCGCTCGAAAGCGATGTCGGCCCGGGCATAGGTCGGCAGAACGGCAGCGACCACGTTTTCCTCCGCAATGCCGCGGGAAATCCGGTGCGCCTCCGCACCGGCCTCCGGCGGGAAAGCCGGTGAGTATCGAGGCGAGGCAAATCCCTGTCAACTCGGCCCGCGCCAATGATTATAAGGGGTTCGGCCGCGTCACGCCTTAAGCTTGTAGCCTCGGGAAACCAGCCCGTAGCTGAGCGCCGCGAGAGCCACGTCGATCCCCGCCAGCACGACCATGCCAAGGACGATCGAGCCGTCGGCGCGCCCGATGAAGCCGAAGCGGAAGCCGTCGATCATGAAGAAGAACGGATCCATGTGCGCGATGGCGCGCGCGATCGGCGGCAGGCGCTCCACCGAATAGAACGTGCCGGAAAGGAACGCGAGCGGCGTGATGACGAAATTGGTGACCGCCGCCATGTGGTCGAACTTATCGGCCCAAAGTCCGCCGAGCAGTCCGAGCAGCGACATCATCGTCGCGGCGGCAAACGCGTAATAGGCCACGGCCCACGGGTGCGCGATACCGACGCCGGCGAACGGCGTCATGGCCAGCGCCACCACCACGCCGACGGCGACACCGCGCGTCGCGCCGGCGCCCGCATAGGCCAAGGTGAATTCCGCGGCCGAGATCGGCGGCATCAGCATGTCGACGATGTTGCCTTGCACCTTGGAGATCAGCACCGAGGACGCGGTGTTGGCGAAGGCGTTCTGGGCGATCGCCATCATCACCAGGCCGGGCGCCAGGAATTCCACGTAAGGGACATCGCCGACGCTGCGCGCATTGCCGCCGAGCGCCAGCGCGAAGACGGCCAGAAAGAGCAAGGTCGTCACCACCGGCGCCAGGAGCGTCTGCGTCGCCACCTTGACGAAGCGCTGCACCTCTTTGAGATACAGCGTGCGCACGCCGATCCAGTTGACCGGGCCGATGCGCCGGATGGCCGGGACCGCGTGCTTGAGAGGCGCGTTCATTCCGGATCGGGCTCGGTGCGAATGCGCAAGACCGGCGGATCGCCGTCCTTGCCGCGGCCGAACCAGACGGTCTGCTGCGGGAACGGCATTTCTATGCCCTCGCGGTCGAAAGCCTGCTTCATCAGCCGGTTGAAGGCCCGCCCGACCGGCAAATGGCGACCCGGCCGCGTCTTGATGCGGGCGCGAATGTAGACGGCCGAGGCCTCGAAGCGATCCACACCCTGCACTTCCAGCTCGCCGAGGATGTAGCGGCCAACCTGAGCGTCGCCCTGCAGTTCCGTGAAGGCATGCTTGAGTACGTCCACCACCCGATCCGTGTTCTCGCCATAGGCCACGCCGATGTCGAGCGGGTAGTAGGAATAGTCCTTGCTGAGATTGCTGACCGTATCGATGGAGCCGAACGGAATCGTATGGGCGATGCCCGCGGGGTCGCGCAAGCGGATGGTGCGGATGGTCATGCCCTCAACTTCGCCTAGAAGATTGTTGATGCGCGCCATGTCGCCGATGTTGACCGTGCCCTCGAACAGGATGAAGGCGCCGGTGATGACGTCTTTCACCAATGTCTGCGCGCCGAAGCCGATGGCCAGGCCGAGCACGCCGGCGCCCGCCAGGAACGGCGTGATATCGACTCCGAGGTCGGACAGCACGCTCAAGCCCGCAAACAGCACGATCACCACCAAAAGCACGTTGCGGAGCAGCGGCAGGAACGTGCGGGCGCGCGCGCTCCGCAACAAGTGCCGCCCGCTTTCGTCGCGCCGGTCGAGATAGAGCGTGATGGCGAGGCTCAAAGCTTCCCACACGGCGATGGCAACGGCGAGCACCAGGACGACCCTCGCAAAGCGGCCAAGCAGTTCGCGGCCCACGCCTTGCGCCACCTGACCCACGTCGATGTGCCACGCGGTCAGGATGGAAAAAAGCGCCGCAAGTTGGATGATGAGAATCACGCCGCGCTTCACGTAGGGCAGGTAGCGGTTGGCCCTGATCTCGACAAGCGGATTGCGCGCCAGGAGTTCGCTGTTCACGGCAAGCAGCCAATCCCAGCCGCGGCGCGACAGGCCGATCGCCAAGCGGGCGAGACCGAGGATCGCCAAGGTGAAGACACTGCTCCGCATCACGAAGGCAAAGCCGTTCGGAACTTGCAAGGCCCAGATCACATAGATTGCCGCAAGATAGAACAGCGCCAGCACGTGCCAGATATCGGCGAATTGCCGCCTGAGGCGGTGCAGCGGATCGGGCGCTTCGTCGGTGTGTGCGACGCGGCCGCGAATGACGCGCGCCACCGCGTCGCGGTTCTGCAGGGCGAAGATCGCCAGCAGAGTGATCAGCATCAGACCGTAGAGCTTGTTCAAGGCGTCGAAGACCGCATGCGGCAGTCCTAGCGCCAATGCGGCTTGCAAGGCGAAATAGCCGTAGGCGCCCACGAGCACCAGCCGCCTTAGCCACACGTAGATGTAGGCGGCGGTTTCGTCGTTGAGGCGGAACAGGCGCAGCGCCGGACCGAACGGACTCAGTGCCAGTCGCGCGAGCGCCACCAGCACGCGCGCGGTCACCGCGGCGTCGATTGCGGCCAGCACCACAAGCCGCACCCGGTCGCTCGGCGCCGATGCCGCGACGGCGAAATAGGCGACGGCGACGAACGCGACGATCGGCACCATGTCGAGGAGACTGCGCGCGAACAACGGCAGCAGACGCCGCCACCATTCCGCCGCCGCCCGCTGTTCGAGCCGCCGGGCGGCGCCGGACACCAGCCATCCGGCCGCGAGGCCGGCGGCGATGCCGCTGCCGAGCGCCACGCCGAGCTTGATCAGGACGTCGGCCCAGAACGCGCGCCGTTCCGGCCGCTCCATTTCGCCTGAGACCCAGCGCACGACGCGCGCCGGATCGCCGAGCGCCTCCGCTGCGGAGTCGAGGAAACCACTGGCCTGTTCGAGCGCGGCGGATACCGAATGCAGCAGCCGCTCGCCGAATTCGGCGGTGGGTGCCGCCTCTTCCGTGCGCTTTTGCGCCTCGATCAGGGCCTTCAAGTCGGCGATGAGCCGCG
Organism: Candidatus Cybelea sp.; assembly: GCA_035632095.1. GTDB lineage: Bacteria > Pseudomonadota > Alphaproteobacteria > Ferrovibrionales > Ferrovibrionaceae > DASQHM01. Next base: position 4,013 of record DASQHM010000024.1, read on the forward strand.
CCCGCGCCACCGGGTCTTCGAGCGTCGCCACCAGACGGGACAGATCTTCCGGGTTCGGCGGCGCGCTGCTTGCGTTCGCCTCCGCCGCAGCCAGGTTCACTTGCGGCAGGCCAACCTGCGCATCGGCCCGTGTCGGCGCAACGAGCAGCGCCAGCAAAGCGGCGAGGATGGCGAAGCTTCGCAGGTTCATCCGATTCGGGCGCGATTCCGGCATGTGGACGGGGGAGCCTATCGCAGGCGACTTCCGAGCGCGAGCACCGCCTTATATAATCATGGGCCATGACCGTGACGATCTGGCACAACCCGCGTTGCAGCAAATCGCGCGAGACCTTAGCCCTGCTTCGCGAGCGCGGGCTCGCGCCGAGGATCGTCGAGTATCTCGCCGACCCGCCGACGCGGACGGAACTCGACCGGGTCCTGAAGCTGCTCGGGCGCGAGCCGCGCGATGCGATGCGCAAGGGCGAGAGCGAATACAAAGCCCTCAAGCTCGACGACGCCAAGCTCTCGCGCCAGCAGCTCATCGCCGCCATGGTCGCGCATCCGATCCTGATCGAGCGGCCGATCGTGCTCTCCGGCACCAAGGCCGCCCTAGGCCGGCCGCCGGAAGCTGTGCTGGAGATCCTGTGACCGCACCGCGGCAAGTCGGCGAACCCCTTCCCGATTGGATCGAAAAACTTCTGGCCGGCGATCGCACGGCGCTGGCGCGTGCCATCACGGCGGTGGAAAACGAGACCGCGGAAGCGCCGTTGGTGGTGAAGGCCATCCGGCCCGCGCTCGGCCGCGCGACCGTCGTCGGGTTCACCGGCGCGCCCGGCGCCGGCAAATCGACCTTGGTCTCCGCTTACGTGGCCGAGCTTCGCCGGCGCAATCTCGGCGTCGGCGTGGTCGCCGTCGATCCTTCGAGCCCGATCACCGGCGGCGCGCTGCTCGGCGACCGCATCCGCATGACGCGTCATGCCGGAGATCCCGGCGTGTTCGTTCGCAGCCTGGCGACGCGCGGCCATCTCGGCGGATTGTCGCGCACCGCGAGCCGCGTGATCGACGTCATGGACGCATCCGGCAAGGACGTGGTGCTGGTCGAGACCGTCGGCGCCGGGCAGAACGAGGTGGAGATCGCCGACATCGCCGACGTGCGCGTCGTGGTTGCCGCGCCCGGTCTCGGCGACGAGGTGCAGGCCATCAAGGCCGGAATCCTGGAAATCGCCGACCTCCTCGTGGTGAACAAGGCCGACCTGCCGCTGGCCGAGCGGACCGCGCGCCAACTCGGCAACCTGCAGCGCGCGGAGACGGAACCGGCGCCGGTGCTGAAAACCACAGCGATCACCGGCGCCGGCATCGCCGAGATGGCGGATGCCATCGCCGCGCTCGCCGAGAAGCGCCGCGGCGACGGCGCGCGCGCGATGGCATC
>DASQHM010000025.1:0-15977 GCA_035632095.1 Candidatus Cybelea sp.
GAGCTCTACTATCTCGCCGGTCTGCTCATTCTCGGCGCCATCGCACTTTTCCTCGCGACCAGCCTGTTCGGCCGCGTCTGGTGCGGCTACGTCTGTCCGCAGACCGTATGGACCGATCTCTTCCTCTGGGCGGAGCGCCTCATCGAAGGCGACCGCACGCAGCGTATCCGCCTCGATCAGCAGCCGCCCTCCTTGGCGAAGGCGGCGAAGAAGACGGCGAAGCACGGCGCCTGGCTGGCAATCGCGGTGCTGACCGGCGGCGCCTGGGTCATGTATTTCAACGACGCGCCGACCTTGCTGCGCGACGTGTTCACATTCAATGCGTCGATGACGGAGTACTTTTTCATCGGCCTCTTCACGGCGACCACCTATCTCCTCGCCGGCTGGGCGCGCGAGCAGGTCTGCACCTATATGTGCCCCTGGCCGCGCATACAATCGGCGATGATCGACGAGGAGACGTTCGCCGTCACCTATCGCGATTGGCGCGGCGAACCGCGCGGCAAGCACCGGAAGGGCCAGAGCTGGGAGGGCCGCGGCGATTGCGTCGACTGCCGCGCCTGTGTCTCCGTCTGCCCCACCGGCATCGACATTCGCGACGGTCTCCAGCTCGAATGCATCGGCTGCGGTCTCTGCATCGACGCGTGCGACGAGATCATGGACAAGGTCGGCCGGCCGCGCGGGCTCATCGGCTTCGACACTTATGCCAATCGCCAGGCAAGCATCGCCGGCCGAACGCCGCACCGGCGCTTCCTGCGCCCGCGCACCGTCGTCTACGGTGTCGTGCTTCTGCTGACCTCCGGCCTCATGTTTGCCAGTCTTGCCATGCGCAGCGAACTCAAGGTGAGCGTGCAGGCCGACCGCAATCCGCTTTTCGTGCGGCTTTCCGACGGTTCGATTCGAAACGGCTATACGCTCAAGATCGAGAACGAGGGCGGAAAGACGCGGCTTTATTCCGTCGCCGTCACCGGGCTGGCGGATGCGACCATCCATGTGGCCGAGACCGAGGACCTGCCGACGCCGGCGGCCCGCGGCGTCACCCTCGCGGTCAAGGGGGACGCCATCGGCACCTTCCGCACGTATGTGCAAGCGCCCAAGAACGGCGTGCGCGAGACCCCTTTCACGTTCGTGATCAAGGACGCCGACACGGGCGAAACCGCGACCTACCAGGCGACCTTTCGCGGACCCGAGGGCTGAGACAGGAGCGATCCCATGTCCTATCGCTGGATTCCCTGGGCTTTTGCCGGCTCTCTCGGCGTGGTGGTGGCGGTGAACGGCGCTCTCGTCTATTTCGCCATTGCGTCGTCGACCGGATTGGTCAGCGAACATCCGTTCGATCAGGGCAGCAGCTACAACCGGGTGCTCAATGCGGGCGAAGCGCAGGACGCGCTGGGCTGGCGCGGGACGGTCAGCTTTGCCGAGACCGGCGCCCAGCGCGGCGAGCTTGCCGCCCAGTTCACCGACCATGATGGACGCGCGCTCACCGGCCTCACCGTGACCGCGCACGTGGTGCGGCCGGTCGAACCCTTGCCGGCGGTCACGGTCGCCCTTTCTGAAACCGCAGCGGGCCGCTATGCCGGCGCCGCGGAGCTATCGCGTCTCGGCCAATGGGAAGTGCGCATCGCCGCGCGCCGCGGCGGCGATCTCTTCGAATTCGCCGAGCGTATCGTCGTCAAATGAAAACGGGCGCCGCCCTCCTCGAAACCAGCGCGCCGCGCGGCGGCATCGCGACGGCAGCCGTCTGCGCGCATTGCGGCTCGAGTCTCGCCGACGGCGCCGAAAGGTTCTGCTGCGGCGGCTGCGCGGCGGCCTATCGCCTGATCGAGGATTTGGGGCTCAACCGCTACTACGACGGCCGCCATCTCGATCCGCAGATGCGTCTGCCGCGCCCAGTAAGCGAACCAATCCCGAATATCGCGGAATTCGCCGGCGCCGGCGGCGACGGAACCCGGGTGCTGCACCTGATGGTCGACGGGTTGCATTGCGCCGCCTGCGTTTGGCTGATCGAAAATGTGCTCGCGCGCCAGCCGGAGGTGAGCGAGGCGCGAGTCAACTTGACCAGCCGGCGGCTGCGACTGGCTTGGCGCGGCGACGCGCAGGCGGGCTTGCGGCTTGTCGAGTTGGTGCAACGCCTCGGATACCGCGTCATGCCTTATGACCCGCAGCGCCTCGCCGGTCAAATGGCCGATGAGGAGCGCCGCCTGCTGCGCGCCCTCGCCGTTGCCGGCTTCGCCGCGGCGAACGTCATGCTGCTCTCGATCGCGATCTGGGCCGGGATCGACGGCGGGATGGGCCAAGCGACGCGGGATTTGCTGCATTGGGTCTCGGCGCTGATCGCGCTTCCCGCCGTGGCCTACGCAGGCCAACCGTTCTTCCGCTCCGCGTGGCGCGCACTTCGGCACGGCCGCACCAATATGGACGTGCCGATCTCGGTCGGCGTCACGCTGGCGACGGCCATGAGTCTCTTCGAGACAATCAATTCGGGCCGGCAGGCGTATTTCGAATCCGCCGTGATGCTGCTCTTCTTCCTCCTGATCGGGCGATATCTGGATTTGCGCGCGCGTGGACGCGCCCGCTCGGCGGCGGAGCAACTCGTCGGGTTGATGGCGCAACCGGCCACCGTGATCGACGCCGACGGCGCGACGCGGCGCATGCCGGCTGCGTCGGTGGCGGTGGGCGATACGCTGCTGGTGGCGGCCGGCGAGCGCATCACCGCCGACGGCCGTATCGCCCAGGGTCAATCCTCGATCGACAAGAGCATGATCGACGGCGAAAGCATGCCCGCCGATGTCGCGCCGGGCAGCATGGTGTTCGCCGGCATGGTCAATCTCGCCGCGCCGCTCAGAATTGTCGTGACCGCCACCGGCGAGCGCACCTTCCTCGCCGAGATCGCGCGGCTCATGGAATCCGCCGAGCAAGGCCGCGCGCGCCTCGTCGTTCTCGCCGACCGGATCGCGCGGCTCTATGCGCCGGCGGTGCATCTCCTGGCGATCCTCACCTTCGTTGCCTGGGCATTTCTCGGCCCCTGGCAGGCGGCGCTGCTCAATGCCGTGGCGGTGCTCATCATCACCTGCCCATGCGCGCTCGGCCTGGCGGTGCCGGCGGTGCAGGTGATCGCCAGCGGCCGGCTCATGCGCCGCGGCATCCTGCTCAAATCGGCAACCGCGCTCGAGCGGCTTGCCGCCGTCGATACGGTCGCCTTCGACAAGACCGGGACGCTCACCTTGAACCGAATCGAGCTTCGCCGCGACCCGGGCATTCCGCCGGCGGCGCTCCGTCTGGCCTCGGGTCTCGCGGCGGCGAGCCGTCATCCGCTGAGCGAGTCACTCCGTCGCGCCTGCCCCGAAGCGCCGCCGCTCGCCGGCGTCGCCGAACATCCAGGAGCCGGACTGGCCGCCAACACGCCGGACGGCCAAGTCCGGCTCGGCAGCCGCGCATTCTGCGCTGTAACCGAAGCCGGCGACGACGGTCTACCCGAGTTATGGCTGGCGCAGCCCAACAGCGCGCCGCGACGGTTCGTCTTCAGCGTTTCGATGCGGCCCGACGCCGCGGCCGTCGTGAGCTGGCTGCGGCGGAATGGAACGCGCGTGCTGCTTCTTTCGGGCGACCGGCCAGCCGTCGTCGCCGATTTCGCGCGCGAAGTCGGCATCGCCGAATGGCATGCGGCGCTCGGCCCGGGCGAGAAATGCGCGGCGCTCGCCGCCCTTGCCGCGGAAGGGCGCAAGGTTCTGATGGTCGGCGACGGCCTCAACGACGCGCCGGCTCTTTCCGCCGCCTTCGTCTCGATGTCGCCGGCAAGCGCCGCCGATGTCAGCCAGACGGCGGCCGACGTGGTCTTCCAAGGCCAGTCGCTTGGTGCGGTCTCCGAGACGCTTATGGTCGCGCGGCAGAGCGCCCGCCTGGTGCACGAGAATCTCGCCTTCGCCATCGGCTACAACGCGCTCGCCGTGCCGCTCGCCATGCTCGGCCAGGTGACGCCGTTGCTTGCCGCCGCGGCCATGTCGAGCTCGTCGCTTGTCGTCGTCGGCAACGCGCTGCGGCTGTCATGGAGACGCCAATGAACGGGCTGTTGCTGCTCATCCCGATCGCCTTGGCGCTCGGCTTCGCCGGTCTCGCGTGCTTCCTTTGGGCGCTCCGTTCCGGCCAGTTCGACGATCTCGACGGCGCCGCCGGCCGCATCCTGTTTGACGATCCGCCGCCCAACGCCGCTCCCCCGCCCCCGCCATCCTCCAGGAGATTGCCATGACCAGCTGGATTTTCGGTGCCGTAGCCGTGCTGCTTGCGCTGCTCGGAGCTATCCTCGCCTCGCGCGCCATCGATGTCGGCATGGCGACTTTCGGATACGGGCTTTTGATTTTCGGCGTGCTCTTTGCCTTTTGGTTAATGAAGGAGCATTACGACGAGCAAGACCGCTCCCGCCCCTCGGCCTGATTTTTCGGCTTGACGCACGTCAAAGCGCTCGCCCGTCGTTTCGGCGATACTATTTTTTTGGGACTGTCCGGGCGGACGCGCCCCAATACAGATGCCCGCATTTCGCACGATCTCGCCGGAAATCCCTCTTGGGGGTCGCTCAATGACCGATACATTGCGGTGGAGCAAATCCTTTTCGATTGGGCACAAGGGATTGGATGCCGAGCATCGTGGAATGATCGACCTGATCAACCGGTTCTGCCTCGCTCGCGGCGCCGACCTGCACATGCAACACCTGCTTTCCGGGATGCGGGAGCTCGAAAGCCTGACCGAAAAGCACTTCAAGCATGAAGAAGCAATGCTTGAAGAGCATTATCTCGCTGCGCGCAAGGGCAGCCGGGTTCGGGAGTCCATACTGGCGGCCAAGACCGAACACGCCGTCGAGCACCAAAAGAGCTTGAGTCTTCTGAGGGAGATGAGTCGTACCCTTCCCGCCGATGCGGGTGCGGCACGATCGAAGCTTTGCGGAGAGCTCAAGAAATGGTTCATCGACCATGCCGTCGGCTACGATGCGCAAATGAAAACGATCGTCCAATCGGCCTGACAAAACTGTGCGCGATGTTCGGCGATCGATCATCGGCGCGCTCGGCGTTGCCGCCGCCGCTCACCAAGCGTTGGAGGCGCACGCGACAAGAGGTCCCATCGTCGGGCTCGCGTAGACTTGCCGGAATTTGATGAGGCAATGAAGGCTCACGCGTGACGTCGGCATAACCCCCGATGCGAAGAGTACGGCGGCCTTGTAACCGGCCCAAGGCGCCACCATCTGGAGTGCAAACGAACATCGAGAATAATGCGATGACCGACGCGAAAGACCGGCGCGGCGCAATCAAAGCCGTTGCCGCGTACAGCCGGCACAATGCCGAATTCTTCGTCATCGATGCCCGGCGTGCGTCCGACCCCGAAGTTCGCTCGCGACATATCGAGCGCATCACCGAATTGGCGGACGAGTTGGATGCATTAGCGATGGCAGGATCGGCCACTTATCGGCAATTCGAGGCGATCTTGGCCAACCTTCACGGAGCAGGCTTTTGGCCGGAGAAATCCCTTGTCGCTGAAGTGACGCAAGCGTTCAGACCCGAGCCACTGTCCAGAAAGGACTACGGTGCGCCTGCGTTAGGCGCCGATGGATCCTCAGATACTTCTAAGCTCGCGAACGAGGGTGCAGAGGTGGGGATTTCCCCAAACCGTCCTGGCTCTTAGTGATTGCCTTATAAAGGATCTGTGGGCTTGGCGTCCCCTAGGGGAGTCGAACCCCTGTTTGCGCCGTGAGAGGGCGCCGTCCTGGGCCACTAGACGAAGGGGACGTGGCCGGTGGAGAGGGCCCAGACATAGCCAGCCCGCCCTGAGGTGGCAAGGCTTTTGTGCCCGTCGCGGACGCTGCGCTTGCCCGCGGCCCATCCAGACAATGACCTGTCGGAAAATCTGTATAGTGAAGCCTCTCGCATATCGATACGTGTAGGAACAAATTGACATGAGCGACGCAACAACCCAGCGCTCCGGCTACCGGGCACGGCTGGAAACGCGGGTGCATTGTGAGCCAAGTGGCGCCTATCTCGTCTCGCTCGATGCGCTGCTCGCCAGGCACCAAGGCGCGGCGACGTTTCAACGGGTTCGGGCGCCGCTGGTCTATCGGCTCGACGCGGCGAACAAGGATCGGCTGCTCGATGCCGTGGTTCGCGTTCGGGCCATGTCGTTCGCCGGCTTCGCCGGCGTTTTGACCGCAGCCATCGCGCTGCCGTTGTTCGGGATCGCGATGACGCCGGGCGTCATGGGCATCGTCGTGCTGGTGATGATGAGCGTCCCCGCCTATGGATTGATCGGATTTGTCCGCATCCTGCGCCGTGGCGAACGCGTCCAAGTCGAGGGCTGGATCGATCCGGCATCGATCTATGCCCGAGTGGACGCGCCTGTCGTGCGGACCCGCGACTGATCGAAGCGGACAGGGTGGCGCTCCGGCGTTGCCAGGCTTAGGCCAGAACCTTGCCCGCGGCGCCGACCATCGCATCGACCGCTTTCTCCTCGGTATTGAACGCGGTCACGAGGCGGATCGTGGTGGCGCCGGCGCCGCCCCAGCGGTGAAAGCGGAAACCCTTGGCCTCGAGGGCGACGATCGCCGCCTCCGGCAAGGTCACGAACACCTCGTTCGCTTCCACCGGATGGGCGAGAGAGACGCCCGGCAACTTCGCGAGACCGGCGGCGAGCCGCGCCGCCATGGCGTTCGCATGGCGCGCGTTCCGCAGCCACACGCCGTCATCCAAATAGCCGTCGAGCTGCGCGGAAAGAAACCGCATCTTCGAGAACAGGTGCCCGGCGCGCTTCCGCCGATACACGAAATCCGTCGCCAATTCGGGCCGGAAGAACACCAAAGCCTCCGCCGCCAGCGCCCCGTTCTTGGTGGCGCCGAACGAGAGCACGTCCACCCCCGCCTTCCAGGTCAGATCGGCCGCCGAGCAATTGAGATGCGCCAGCGCGTTGGCGAAACGCGCGCCGTCCACATGCAGGCCAAGCCGGTATTTCCGGCACACTTCGGCAATGGCGGCGATGTCGTCGGGCCGGTAGGCGGTGCCGCTTTCGGTGGCTTGCGTCAGGCTCACGGCGCCCGGCTGCACGTGATGCTCGACGCCGAACGGATAGGCCTTGAGCCGCGCCGCCAGATCGGCCGCGTCGATGCGGCCGTGCTCGCCGCCGAGCAGCACCAGCTTCGCCCCGCCGGTATAGAATTCCGGCGCGCCGCATTCGTCCTCTTCGATATGCGCGTTGGCGTGACACCACACGGCGCCGAATGGCGGCGTCAGTTGCGCCAGCGCCAGCGAATTCGCTGCCGTGCCGGTCGCCACCGGGAATGCCACGAGACGATCGGTCTCGAAAATCTCCTGGAAGCGGCGCGTCAAACCCTTGGTCAGATCGTCGTCGCCGTAGGACGAGACGCTGCCCGCGTTGGCCGCAGCGAGCGCCGTCATCACTTCGGGGCAGGCACCGGTCACATTGTCGCTGCGAAAATCCATTGCTCCCCCGCGAGCCGTTCAGGCGTGCATCAGCATGGCGAAGGAACGGAAGCCGCCGCCGCCGTCGCGCACCATGAACGCCGCTGTTTGCACCGCTTGCCCGGCATAGACCGCCGTGATCAGCCAGACCAGATCCGGCTCGTAGGCCATGGCGAGATCGGTCTCCGACGGCGCCGCCGGATGATCGGGGTGCGAATGCCAGACACCGAGCACGCATTTCGGACCACCTCGCAATTCGCGCTCGATCCCGATGCGCAAACCGGGATCGACTTCGAACCGCGTCAGCGTATCGGCGGCCACATTGCCGGAAATCTCGATCCGCTCCACCACGCGCTGCGCGCCGACGCCGGTCCGCCCGACCAGCAAGCCGCACGCTTCGTGCGGATAGGCGGCTTCCGCCGCATCGGTCAGATGCTTCATGTGCCCGGCCGAAATCAGCAGCATCTATTCTTTGTCCGCGGGCGCCGAGCCCGCCGATGCGCCGCCCGAGGAGACGCTTGCGCCCGGCCCCGCGGACGGATTGGGTCCGGTGGCGGCGCCGACTCCGAGATCGATGAGACCGAGACGCTCTCCGGTCTGCATGCTGATCACCATGATCTGCTCGTTGCCGCCGACCTGGCGCAGCCGCAGGATCAAGCGCTCGCCGTCGGGGCGGATCTCCACCAGCCGGCTGCCGACCGGCAAGGAAAGCTTGCGCTCGCCGAAATTGGCCGGCGGTTCGATCACGGTTCCATTGGGCGCGACAGTGGCGCGCGCATGCGGCATGCGGTTGGCGATGGTGACGAAGATCACCACGACGCCTGCGATGATCAGCACGCCGAGGCCGATGACGATTCCCTTCAGCAGGCGTATGTTCGGCGACGACTCGACCATGACCACTGACCCCGGCAATAGAACCGTTCCCGGCGAAACGATCCATACGCTTACTGCACGCGACGCGGACGCAGGCGAGCGGCTTGATCGCTTTCTGGCGCTTGGCCTGGCGGCGCGGCGCCAATCCGGCCCGTTCAGCCGCGCACGATTGAAATCGATGATCGAAGCCGGTCGCGTCGCCGCGGACGGCCAGACCATAACCGAGCCCTCCCATCGGGTCAAACTTGGACAGACGTTTAGCGTGCGCGTGCCCGCTGCCGTCGATGCGACGCCGCGTCCGCAGGCGATTGCGCTTAACATCGTTTACGAGGACGCGGACATCATCGTCATCGACAAACCGGCCGGCATGGTGGTGCATCCGGCGCCCGGCAATCCGGACGCGACCCTGGTCAATGCGCTGATCGCCCATTGCGGCGCGTCGCTTTCGGGCATCGGCGGCGTGCGCCGGCCAGGCATCGTGCATCGCATCGACAAGGACACGTCGGGCCTGGTCGTCGCGGCGAAGAACGATGCGGCCCATGCGGGGCTTTCGGCGCTGTTCGCGCGCCACGATGTGGAGCGCGCTTATCGCGCCGTGGTCTGGGGCTCGCCGCCCAAGTCGAGCGGCCAGATCGAAGGCAACATCGGCCGCGATCCGCGCAACCGGAAGAAGATGACCGTGCGGCGCGCCGGCGGCAAAACCGCGCTTACGCATTATCGCGTGCTGCGGCGTTTCGGCGATGCGGCGAGCCTGATCGAATGCCGGCTCGCCACCGGGCGCACGCACCAGATTCGCGTGCATCTTGCCCACCTCGGCCACGGGCTGATCGGCGATCCGGTGTACGGCCGCAGCCGCAGCCGCCGCTTGGGCAAACTGGACGATGCGGCGCGCGCCGCCGTGGAGGGCTTCGGCCGCCAGGCGCTGCACGCCTGCCTGCTCGGCTTCGTCCATCCGGTCAGCGGCGTCAGGCTTCGGTTCGAAAGCCCCCTGCCCGAAGACATGACGGCGCTGATCGCGGCACTCAAGATATCACCGTAGCGACTGTCATTCTCCGCTCGCGCCGGCAGCCGGCCGGTTGGCGGCAACCAGCCCCAACACCCCGCCCGGGTTCATGCTGTCGACCATGGCCGTCGGGATCAGGATGGTGGCGCCCCGTTCCTTGGTGGTCTCGTAGATGATGTTCATGGCGCGAAGCTGCAATGCGGCGGGGCTGCGCGCGTAGGTATCGGCCGCCTCGACGAATTTCTGCGCCACCTCCTGCTCCGCCTGTCCGAGCAGCACCCGCGCCAGCCGCTCGCGCTCGGCCTGCGCCTGCCGGCTCATGGCGTCCTGCAACGCGGGCGGCACGCCGATGTCGCGGATTTCGACGGAGGTCACGCTGACGCCCCAATCGACGGTCTTGCGGCCGATGTCCTCGCGCAGCATCGCGTCGCCTTGCTTGCGGTCGGACAGCAACGTGGCAAGCATCGAAGAGCCGACCATCTCGCGGAGCGAGGTCTGCGCCACGCGGGCGATGGCCTGGCGGTAGTCGACGATTTCGAGCGCGGCGCGTTCGGGATCGTGGACCTGCCAGAACACCACCGCGTCGACGTTCACCGGCACAGTGTCCTTGGTCAGCGCCTGCTCGGCGTTGAACTCGGTGGTCTGGATGCGCTGGTCGAGCCACGAGGCGACGGTATCGGCGAACGGCAGGATCAGGAACATGCCGGGGCCCTTGATCGCGCGCAGCTTGCCGAAGCGAAGCACCACGGCGCGCTCCCACTGGTTCGCCATCAAGAGCGCTTGCGGAACAAGCAGCGCGGCGATCGCGAGAATGGCGGCGGCGACATAGAGCTGCCGGTTGCCGCTGTCGTAGGCATACCAGGCCGCAAGCGCGGCCAGGCCAAGCATGGCGACGGTAAGCACGAAGGCGGGCCCATTGGCGCCGCGTGCGGTCAAGGCGTTCCTCATGGCTTCTTCTCCTTCTGCTGAACGAGTGCCGCTATCCGTTGGGCAAGCGCCGCCGGATCGATACCCATCGCCGCGGCCGTGGCGATGGTCTGCTTCGCCAAAGTGTTGATCTGCGCCGCCGCCGCGCGCGCATCCATGGCCGAAGGCGGCTCGGCGACGAAGCTGCCGCGGCCGCGGACCAGGGTGATGGCGCCGACCCGCTCCAGCTCGTCGTAAGCGTGGCGCACCGTGTTGAGGTCGATCTTCAGGGCGACCGCGACCTCGCGCATGGTCGGCATCTGGTCGCCCGCCGCGAGCGCCCCCGTCCCCAGCGCCCGCAGCAGCTGCTCGCGCAGCTGCACATAGATCGGAACGCCGGTGTTCTCGAGCCGGAGCGTGCGCAGGATGTCTTGGATCTGTGTATGCATGTATTAATACACTATACTTCTCATACTGGGCCGTCAAGGCCCTGATTCGGCCCGTGCGCAAGGCGCCGCCGTGGTTTGACTTTCGAGGCTCCGACCCTAGAATCTTCAATCGAACCAACAGGACGGCCGCGAGCGCGCGCCGTCTGGGGAATACCGACATGGCCGCACGCTCTTTGCCGACGCTGACGCCGGAAGGCTCGCTGACGCGCTACCTGCAGGAAATCCGCAAGTTCCCCATGCTTGCGCCCGAGGAGGAGTTCATGCTCGCCAAGCGCTGGCGCGAGCATGGCGACATCGACGCGGCCCACAAGCTGGTGACCAGCCACCTGCGTCTGGTGGCGAAGATCGCCATGGGCTATCGCGGTTACGGCCTGCCGGTGGGCGAGCTTATCTCCGAAGGCAACATCGGCATGATGCAGGCCGTGAAGCGGTTCGATCCCGACCGCGGCTTCCGGCTTGCCACCTATGCCATGTGGTGGATTCGCGCCTCGATCCAGGAGTACATCCTGCGCTCATGGTCGCTGGTGAAGATGGGCACCACCGCGGCGCAGAAAAAGCTGTTCTTCAACCTGCGCCGGCTCAAAGGCCAACTTGCCGCCATCGAGGAAGGCGATCTTTCGCCCGAGAACGTGAAGAAGATCGCCCACGATCTCGACGTGCCGGAAAGCGAAGTGGTGAACATGAACCGCCGCCTCGCGGCGCCGGACCATTCGCTGAACGCGCCGCTCCGCATCGACGGCGAAGGCGAGTGGCAGGACTGGCTGGTGGATGAAACGCCGAGCCAGGAAACCCGCCTCGGCGATCGCGAGGAAAGCGGCATCAGACAGCGCCTGCTCGACCAAGGCATGGCGGAGCTGAACGAGCGCGAGCGCGACATTCTGAAGGCACGGCGCCTGCAGGACGAACCGGCGACGCTCGAGGATCTCAGCCGGACATACGGCATAAGCCGCGAGCGCGTGCGTCAGATCGAAGTGCGCGCCTTCGAGAAGCTGCAGCAATCCATGCGCAAGGCGGCAAGCGCCGCGGAGCGGCAGCCGGCGTCCTGAGCGCGATCTAGACCTTGGGTGCGGGGGATGCGGGGGCTGGCGCCGCTTGCGCCATGCCGTCGGGCGCTGGCTCCTGAGCCAGGCGTCCCGGCTCGGAGGTCACTGCTTCGCCCCAATCGGCGACGAGCTTCGCCTGCACGGCCACATATTGCGTCCGGCGGCTTTGCGCGTTCGCATCGATGATCGCCTGCATGACGCGCGGCGCGGCCCAGATCAGGCCATAGGCCAGCCCCGCGGCGCCGTACATGAGCAGCCAGATATAGGGATCCCTGAGCAGCGCGTAGGCGGCGCTCACGGTGGCGCCTTTCGACCAGAGCATGTTGAGCGCCGGCGCGACGCCGGCGATGTTCAGCGCCACCATGCACGGCAACGGCCGCCGCGCCCCGCCGGTTTCGAAGAAATACGAGATCAACGACGGCGCCATGCCGGTGGCGACGATCATGAAGGACGGCGGCGACAGGCCGAGCACGGCGGCGCCGGTCATCGCCACGAGAAGCGCCCCGAAAACGCTGACATGCTGTGCCGGCGGCGGACGCTTGCCGATTGCGCCTTTGCGCGGCGGAGGTGCGCCGCCGCCCGGCGGACGCGCCGAGCCCGATGCCGCGCGCGCGCCGCCGGCGCGCGGCGCCGGTCCGCCTGCTGCGGTGCGCGCGGACGCGCGGCTGCGGGGCGGGAGGCTCATCCGAAGAACCGTCCGAACACGGTGCTAAGCCCTAAAATCAGCATAGCAAAGGCAATGGCCGTCGCGGTCCATTGGCCCCACTCGGCAGCCAAGATGGCGCGCTCGCGGCCGCCGCGATCGATCGCGGCGATGGCGTGCGCATAGTGCTGGTACAGCGCCTTGGCCTTGCGGAATTCGGCTTCGTCGGCCTGGCCGCGCTCGAACAGGCGCAACTGACTCAACAGATGCGCGAGGTCGCCGCGCACGGCGAGCCGCGGCAGCGCATCGAGCAGTTGTTGGCGCAGGTCGGCGTTGTGCAATGTCTTGACCACCGGCATGAGTACCGACGCGGCCCAGGCGGCGAGACCGTGCAGAGGTTCGGAGCAATGGTAGCGCTGCAATTCGGCGAACAGATGCACGGTCGTCGTCGCCTTTTTCGGCGCGTCCCGCGCGGCGCGCGCAATCTCGATCACGCGCCGCTCAAAATGCTTGGATCGCGCGGCGAGAAATCCGGCCACGTGACGGTCGAGCAGATTGCGCGGCTCAGCCGCAGTCGCGGATTCGCCGCTCGTGACGCGGTCAAGCGCCTGCGGCAGGGAATTCAGCGTCTCGCCGTCGCCCTCGATCAACGGGCTGAGGCACGGCAATGTCGGATTGAGCTCATAGAGACAGCGCTCCATGCCGGCGCCGAGATCGGATTCGCGCACCAGGACCCGCAGGTTCGCCGCCGCCTGCTGGGACAGCGCCAACGGCTCGTTGGCCTGCGCCGGACCCTGATCCGCGAGCAGCGGGCCTCCGATCAGCGCGCCGATGGTGCGCAATTTTTCGCGATCGCCCCCTGCGACGATCGATGCCAGCAAAGGCCCGACGCCGTCGCGCATCACGGAAAGATCGCGGAAGCGGATCGGTCCGGTCGGATCGAGCACTTGCGCCACACGCGACACCAGTTCCGTATCGGCGTCCTGATTGGAAGGATCGGAGCCGGTATCGCGGGTGAGCGCCTTGTGCACGTTGTCGGCGGCGGGACTGTCGCCGAGGGAATGCCGCATCCAGATTTCCAGCCCGCCGTCGCGAATGACCGCCGCCGCCTCGCGCGGATTTGCCGCGAAGTCCCGCGCCAGCAACCGGAGATGCCGGTATTCACGCCCTTGAAACATGAAAGGCCGCGGCGCCTGCCGGTCCCCGGCCGATGGCCGAGGACGGTCGTGATTGGCGTTGCGCCAAAGCCGTACCTGCTCCATGCCCCAGCGGTGCGCCGGATCGTCATGCAGCACGCCCTGCAGAAACGCGTCCAAGGACGGCGGCATGCGCACACGCGACAGCAAGAACGCGTGCGAGCCGTGAATTACCCGCTGACGATAGGAATCCTCCAGTTTCGCCGGATTGAACCCGGCGATCAGGCCCGCCATGGCGACGCCGAGCGCATAGAGATCGGCCGATATGGTGCCCTCGCCCCGGCCCTTGGGATCGGCCGTCGCGCGCTCGAGCGGTTCGTAGACTTCCGCCTGCCCGGCGCCGGGCGCGCCGCTGTAGCACGGGCCGAGCGCCGGTCCCTGCTGGTTCGCGCCCATGAAGAACATGTTGTCGAGCCGGATGGCGCGATGGGTCACTTCGCGCACCGCAAGCGCATCCAGCGCGTCGATCAGCGGCGGCAGGAAACGCGCGACAATCTCTTGCGCCGAAGTCTTGCCGAGTTCGGCGAGCGTGCCGCCTTCCGGCCGCTCCAGCACGACGATGTTGCGCCGCTCGCCGCCGCCGATGCGGAGCGAATCGAGCGCCAGGGGATTGACCAGGCCGGGAGCGCTCCGCGACAGCAGCGGGTGCATCACGCGGAGCCGCAGCGGCTCCGCCGGATCGCTCGCCAAGGCATACACGGGATATTCGGGATGCTCGGCGTCGAGCACGCGATAGGCCAACGCGTCCGGCGTGTCGAGATGGGCCAGCCGCTGGTCGGCGCGAAACCGGTAGCGGCCCTGTGGCCCGATCTTCTCGCCGCCGAACGCTTCGACATTGGCTTCAGCGGCCGATCTGCCCGCCACTTCGAGTTCCTCGCGTGCAATGCCCGAAATTGGGCGCAAATCCGTTGCATTGCACCACGCGCGTCCTTAAGGATCGATTAAGGAACAGCAACCACCCGGCCGCGCCGCCGCAGCTGGCGCAGCGACAAGGCGTGTAGCAGGATCGAGCTCGGCACGACGAAGGCCGGTATCAGGACCGCCGGATAGGTGCCGGACGCCGTGTTGGGGATGCTCGGCACGATCAGTTGAAACGGCCCCGGCGAGATGGCCAATCCGATGCCGACGGCGATGGTGAAATCGACGAGGCCGAAGATGTTCCAGGCGAGAGCGGCGCGGCGAGAATCTCCGTTTCCGGCGGCCAAGCCGTAGGCGACCGGCAAGGCGAGGAGCCCGGTCAGCATGTCGCCAATGCCGGTCGGCAAGCCGAATATCCCAGGTATCGCGCCGCGCGCCAAGGCAACGAGAAACGCGCCGCCGAGCACGCGATAGACCTGGAGCCCGACCAGCCAGCTTGCCGGCATCGCATCCAAAAGCTGGCCGATGCGCTTCGATGCCAGCACAAATGGCAAGAAGAAAACGACCGGCAAGAAGATCGCGATCGGCAGTCGGGGCGGAAAATGGCCCGGCAGGAATGCGCCGTTGATCGCAACGCCCCAGACGATCGACAGCCACACGACGTATGGAATGGAGAGCGCCAGAAAAGTATTGACGCGTTGGCGCAAAGACAGCGTGGTGCGCTCCAGCCCGAGCCAAAGGCCGAGCGCAAGCACCATATGAATCGCAAGCCTGGTCGCCACGGTCGGCGCCCCGCTCGCCTGCAAGGCCGGAAAGGCGTAGGTCAACGCCAGCCAGAAGCCTGTGAGCGGCACGAGCCACAGCAGCGGCCGCCAAGGCGAGGAACCGGCGGGTTTGGTCTCGGCATCATAAGTGGCAGCACTCATGGTCAATCTCCCCATCTGCTCCTAATATCATAGTGACTCTTATTATTGTAGTCTATATTATTCCGATCACAGTTTTGTTAGCGTGACCCTTCGATACCAGTCAGGCGGGAGCAACGATGCCGGCGAATTACGACTTGCACTGTCCGATCGCGCGGACGCTCGACATCATCGGCGATAGCTGGACGATCCTGATTCTGCGCGACCTCGTCACCTCGGGGCCGCGGCGCTTTCAGGATTTCGAGCGTTCCCTCGCCGGGGCTAGCCCGAACACCCTTTCGACCCGGCTGAAGCGCCTCGAGGAAAACGGCATCGTCGAGCGCCGCTTCTACGAGCAGCACCCGCCGCGGGCCGAATATGTCCTGACCGAAAAGGGCGGCGAATTGCGCCCGGTCCTGCGGGCCTTGCTGACCTGGGGCCAGCGCCACACGGCCTGGGTATCGCCGGCGCGCTGAACCGTTCGGCGATGCTTGTGGGCTTCTTGTGTTGCCCTAATCCGCGAAAGGATCGCGCACCAGGATGGTGTCTTCGCGCTCGGGCGAGGTGGAGAGAAGCGCCACCGGCGCGCCGATCAATTCCTCGACGCGGCGGATGTATTTGATCGCCGTGGCCGGCAGGTCCGCCCAGCTCCG
>DASQHM010000026.1:0-3432 GCA_035632095.1 Candidatus Cybelea sp.
GCTTGCGCACCGAGGGCTCGCCGATCTTGTAGTAGGCCCGGACCAGCTCGAGCGTTTCGCGCTTCGACATGGGATCGTGCTGGAACTGGAACGCTTCGCTGTCCGGTTCGGCCATTCCCGTCGGCGCGCCGGCGAGATCGCCCGGCATGTCGTCGAAGAAAAACGACGGCGGCACTTCGAGGATGCGGCTGAACTGGAACAGGCGGCTGGCGCCGATGCGGTTCGCGCCCTTTTCGTATTTCTGGATTTGCTGGAACGTCAATCCGACGGCTTCGCCGAGCTTCTCCTGGCTCATGCCCATCAAGGTGCGCCGCAGCCGAAGCCGCGCTCCGACGTGCGCATCAACGGGGTTGCGTTTCTCGGCCACCGCTGTCCATCCTTCGCCAGTCGAACCCGCGGCACACGAATTGCTGCCGCGCCGTTCATATCCGAAATCCCAGGGTCGAAGCGGTGCTCCGAATGCGCGCCGCCCGCGACATTAAGCAGTGCATACGTTTGTATGTTGTGGGCCTTGGCCGGTCAATCGGAAAGGTCGCCGCCGGCCGGCACTTTCGCGCCCTAGGGCACCGGACCTAACCCATCCGCGCTGCATTGCCCGAGGTTAGGCCTGCGCGGCTTTTGCGTTGCGTAACGATAGCTAAGCCGCAGGCGGCAATCGCCAAAGCCAACGGAATGAGATCGCCAAAGCGTGCGTAGGGCGTCGGCACGGACAGCGCCCGGGGCAGCCCGCCGTCCAGCACGCCGGTGCGATCCAGGCCCAATTCGGAAACCACCCTGCCCTCGGCGTCGACGATCGCCGTGATGCCGGTATTGGCCACGCGCACCAGCGGCACGCCTTGCTCGACCGCGCGAAACCGCGCCGTGGCCAAATGCTGGTACGGACCCGAACTCTCGCCGAACCAGGCGTCGTTGGTGATGTTCAATAGCCAGCCGGGCCGCTCGCCGCCGGTCCAGACCTCGTCGGCGAAAATGTCTTCGTAGCAAATCAGGACGCGCACCGGCGGCAATCCCGGAACCGCGAGCGCCCGCGTGCTGTCGCCGGTCGAGAAATCCAACGTGCCGGCCGTCAGTTTGTTGAGGCCAATTAAGGCGAGCAGCGGCCGCATGGGCAAATACTCGCCGAACGGCACCAGGTGCCGCTTGTCATAGGTCGCGACGATGCCTTTGTCGCCGATGACCTGCAGACCGTTCCAGACCTTGATATCGGGGTCGTCGAGCGGCGAGCGCCGGTCGGCGCCGGAAAACAGCAGGCGCCCCGGGCCGAGCATATCCTCCAGCAGGTGCAGCGGCGTCGGATCCATGTCGATGAACGTGGGGATCGCGCTCTCGGGCCAAATGAGATGCGTAATCGCCTGGGCACCGGGCGATGCCGACAATTGCAGCTGGCGCTCGAAGCGATCTTGCCGCTCCTTCGGCGTATAGCGTTGCTTCTGCGGAATGTTGGCCTGCACCAGCCGAAGCTTGACGCCGGGCAACGTCGCTTCGTCGGCCGAATCGAGCCGCCACAGACCGCCGAGCCAGATCGCGACCAGCACCGCGAATGCGGCGCCGAGCCAGGCATACGCGGCGCGGCCGCGATCGGCAAAGAGCGCCGGCAAAGCCGCCGCGGCCACCGTGACCAAGCTCAGGCCGAGCGTGCCGATCAAGGCGCCGGCCTGCATTTCGGCCGGCGAGAAACCCCAGACGTAACCGATCTCGTTCCAAGGGAAGCCGCTCAGCACATGCCCGCGCAGCCATTCGCTCGCCGTCCAGCCAACGGCGAGCAGCAGGACGCGAGGACCGCGCGGCCAATCGGCGCGCCACGCGAGGGCAAGGCACGCGGCCGGGAACAGCGCGAGGAGCGCCGGCAAGCCTAAGACCGGGAACGGCACCAGCCAGCCGAACTGTTCCGCATCGACGAAGAAGGCGAACCCGACCCAATAAAGGCCGGCAATGAAATGCCCCCAGGCGAAGAACCATGTCAGCAACGCACGCATGCGCCAGGTCGGGCAACCTTCGAGCAGCCAGACCAGGCCGGTGAAGGCCAAAGGCAGCGCCGGCAGCACATAGAGCGGCGCGAACGCGAGCGAGCCGAGAGCGCCCAACACCATGGCCAGCGCAAGCCGGCGCCATCCGTCGAGCGCGGCGAGCTTTCCTGCGAGTTCAGTCACAATCGCGCCGCGGCTGCTACTTGCAGGTTGCGCACGCGCACGCGCTTCAGGCGTCGGCGATCCGCGTCCAGCACTTCGAATTCGATGCCCGACGGATGGCGGATCAGCTCGCCACGATTCGGAACCCGGCCGACCAGGGACGAGATCAGGCCGCCCAAGGTGTCGATGGTCTCCTCCCGCTCGGCCGGCCGCAGCGTCAATCCGATGCGCTGTTCAAGTTCGTCGATGGGGGTGCGCGCGTCCGCCTCCAGCGTGCCGTCCGGCCGGTCGGTCAGCATCGGCCCGCGCACCACGTCGTGCTCGTCTTCGATCTCGCCCACGATCTGCTCCATCAGATCCTCGATGGTCACGAGGCCGTCGGTGCCGCCGTATTCGTCGACCACCAGCGCCATGTGCAGCCGGGTTTCCTGCATTTGCAGCAGGAGATCGAGTACCGGCATGGACGGCGGCACGAACAAGGCGCGGCGCGCGATCCGGGCAAGGGAGAACTTCGGCTGGCCGCCCCAGAACTTGAAGACGTCCTTGATGTGGACCATGCCGATGACATCGTCGAGCGATTCGCGAAACACCGGCAGGCGCGAATGTTCCGCCTCCCGAAAGATGCGGACCAAGTCCTCGACCGGCGTGGACACCTCGACGCCGACGATGTCGGCGCGCGGCACCATGACGTCGTCGACGCGGCACTCGCCGAGACGCAAGATGTTCAGGAGCATGGCGCGCTCCTGGGCGTTGATCGGCAGGTGCGCCACGCGGCGCTCTTCGATCAGCTCCTCGATGTCGTCGCTGAGTTGGCTGCCCTCGTCGGTCGACCGGCGAAATCCAAGCAACCAGTCGCGAATGCGCTGCGCCAGCGAGGCGTCCTGGCGCGGGATAGCGACCACCGGCGGAGGGGGGGCGTCCGTCATGGCGGCATCATAACACTATCGGCGCGCCGCGCCGCCGGTACGGATCGGGCACGCCCAGCCGCGCCAGGATCTTTCGCTCGAGCCGTTCCATGCGGCCGGCATCCGCGTTCCGCACATGATCGTGGCCCAGCAGGTGCAGCACGCCATGCACCACGAGGTGCGCCAAATGATCGCGCCGCGGCTTGCCTTGCGCCGCCGATTCGCGGATCAGCACGCCGAGCGCCAAGGCGACATCGCCGCGCGGACCGGGTGCTTCCGCCGGAAACGACAGAACGTTGGTCGGCCGGTCCTTGCCGCGCCAGGTGCGGTTGAGCCGACGCAAGCTCGCATCGTCGCTCAGCATGATGCAGAGGCTGCCTTCGCCGCCGTCGCGGGGC
>DASQHM010000027.1:0-11497 GCA_035632095.1 Candidatus Cybelea sp.
ACCGTGATCTTGCTTTTCACCAGCAGGTTGGCGAAGGAGTGGGTCAGGCCGAGAAGTCCCGCCTTCGATGCGGCGTAGTGCGGGCTCGCGGCGCCGCCGATCTGCGCCGCGACCGAGGACAGATTGATGATGCAGCCCCAGCCGGCGGCCTGCATCTGCGGCACGACCGCCTGGGTCACCAGGAACGCGGATTTGAGATTGGCGTCGATCACCGTGTCCCATTCCTCTTCGGTGACGGGAGCAGGCGGCACGACGCCGAGGACGCCGGCGTTGTTCACGAGAATGCTGATCGGGCCGAGCGCCGACGCAGTCTCGCGGACCAAACGTTCGACGTCCGCCTTCCGCGATACGTCCGCTCTTATTGCCACCGCCTTGCGGCCCAGATTCTTGATTTCCGCCACGACCGCATGCGCCTCGGCCTCGCGCTGCACATAGTTCACCGCCACATGCGCGCCGGCGCGGGCGAGGGCGACGGCGATGCCCTTGCCGATGCCGCGGCTGGCGCCGGTCACCAATGCGATCGCCCCATGGATATCGCGCATGTCCAGCCTCCGCGGTTGCCCCAGTCCCCGTACTCTAGGGGCGCGGACGCCGCCGCGTCGAGTTCATGACAGCCAGCGTTTGCGGCGCTTATAGTGCTTGACGGCGTGGTAGGACTTGCGGCTGCCGACTTCGCTCAGGCCCAGGTAGAACTCGCGGATATCGGCGTTCTGGCGGAGCGTCGCCGCGCTGCCCTCGAGCACGATCCGTCCGTTCTCCATCACATAGCCGTGGTCGGCGATGTCGAGCGCCAGCGCGGCGTTCTGTTCGACCAGCAGAACGGTCAATTTGCTCTCGTCCTTGAGGCGCCGGACGATGCCGAAGATTTCCTCGACGATCAGCGGTGCCAGCCCGAGCGAGGGCTCGTCGAGCAGGATGACACTGGGTTCCGACATGAGGGCGCGGCCGATCACCAGCATCTGCTGCTCGCCGCCGGAAAGGTAACCGGCCTGCTGACGGCGCCGCTCCTTCAGCCGCGGAAAGAATTCGAACGTTCGCTCGACCCCTTCGCGCACCTTGGCCGCGCCGGCGCAGGTGTGGCCGCCGGCTACAAGATTCTCCTCGACGGTCAGATTATCGAAGACCCTGCGGCCTTCCAGGACCTGCGCCACGCCGTGGCCGACCACGTCGTGCGGCGCCAACTCATCAAGCCGGACGCCGTCAAGGTCCACCGAACCCTTGGTGACCTTGCCGCGCTCGGGTCGCAGCAAGCCGGAAATTGCCTTCAACGTCGTGGTCTTGCCCGCGCCGTTGGCGCCCAGCAGCGCTGTGATGCTGGCTTCCTTGGCAACGACCGACACACCCCGAAGCACCAGGATCACATCGTTGTAGATCACTTCGATGTTGTTGAGTGACAGCATGATTTGTTGTGCTCGATGGACCGCCGGGCCGGATCGCTCCGGCCCGGCTTCACGATAGTTCGGCTTACTTCGCTTCCTTCAGGTTCTCGGCCAGGACCTGCGGATAGGCGTGGAACCAGTCCTTGACCTTGGTCAGCTTTCCGCCCTTGACTTGGAACACTTCCACCCAACCGCCGCCCTCGTGGTCGGTGGCTGTGATCTGCAGCGGCGGGGCCAGGTTTCCGACCGGGCTCGCCTTGATGCTCTCGAAGCCGCGCGCGACCTGTTCGCCGGTCGGCGGCTTGCCGCCGTTGGCCTTGATCGCGATCCGGATCGCCTCGATGTGCAGCGCCGCGGTGAGCAGGCCGCGGTTGTAGTAGACGGTCGAAGCCATCTCCTTCGGCGGCTGCTTGCCCTGTGCCTTGTACATCGCCTCGATCTCGTGACGCACCGGGTAGTCGGATCCGACGCCGGCGAACTGCAGCGTGTAATAGCCTTCGGCGACGCCGTATCCGCCCGCCGCTTCGATGTCGGCCTCCGCGGCGCCCCAGACGAATGAAATCACTTTATTCAGCGGATATCCGACTCGCTTGAACTCCTTGATCGACACCGACGGCGAGCGCCCGAACAGATGTGCGATCACGAAGTCGGCCCGATAGCGTTGCGCGATGTCCAGAACTTGCGCACCCATCTCGAGGCCCGGAGGCGGCACGGCGAAGGTCTTCAACTCGAACTTCTCCCTTTTCGCCAGGTCTTCGAGGATGGGCAGCGGCTCGTGTCCGGCGGGATTGTCGTAGAAGATATATGCGATCTTCTTGCCGGTCAGATTGCCGCCGAGCTTTTCCTTCACGAAGCTGACGGCGCCGGTCGCCTGAGACCAATAGGTCGCCGCGATCGGGAACAGATACGGATAGCGCTTGCCGTCGGCCGCCGCAGCCGAGCCGAAGCCGGGCGACGTGCCCGGGATCTTGTCCTCCGTCAGCCTTTGCGTCAGCGCCTGGGTCTGCGGCGTGCCGTAGATCATGATCGAGACCGCGCCGTCTTTCTTCTCCTTCTCGTAGGATTCGATCGCCTGCGGCACCTTGTACTCGTGGTCGATCTCCTCGATACGGATCTTGTAGCCTTCGACGCCGCCCTTGGAGTTGATCAGGTTCGCGTAGTCCTGGATCGCCGGGCAGAGCACCACGCCGACCACCTGCGTCGGACCGGTGCGGTCGCATTGCGCGCCGATGACGATCTCCTTCTGTTGCGCCGAGGCGGTACCGGCAAGCCAAATACCGGCCGCTGCAGCCGTCAGCGCCAAGAGCGCCGATTTCTTCATAGCCATGGCCTTCCTCCCATCTGTCGCCCGCCTCAGTATGAAAACGGCCACATCCGGAAGTAGTTCCGGATATTGCGCCACAGCCGGTTGAGGCCTTCCGGCTCTACCACCAAAAACACGATGATCAGGATTCCGAACAGCATCAGGCGCAGGTTCGGAATGACGTTCAGCAGGTCTTGAGCGGAGAACAGCAGCCCGCCGAACGTCTCCATGAACGTGCGGATGACGATCGGCAGCAAGGTCACGAAGATCGCGCCGAAGATCGATCCGAGCACGGAGCCGAGACCGCCGATGATGATCATCGCCAAATAGTCGATCGACACGTCGATCTGGAACTGCTCGTAGTTCGCCACGCCGAGATAATAGGTATAGAGAACGCCGGTCACGCCGGCGTAGAACGACGAAATGGCGAAGGCAAGCAGCTTGTAGCGGAAGATGTTGATGCCGATGATCTCCGCGGCGATGTCCTGGTCGCGGATGGCGATGAAGGCGCGGCCGATGCGGCTTCGCACCAGGTTGAGCGTGGCCACGATCGCCGTCGCCACGAAAGCCAGGAGGAAGAAATAGAGCTGCGCCTGAGACTTGAGCTGCCAGCCGAACAGCGACGGCCGCGGCACTTCGATCGAGGACTGAGTTCCGCCGGAAATCCAGGACACGTGATTGATCGTCCATTCGATAATGAGTTGGCCGGCGAGCGTCGCGATGGCGAGATAAAGCCCCTTGATGCGAAGCGACGGAATGCCCACGAGCGCGCCGATCAGCGCCGCCATGGCGCCGCCCGCGGGAAGCGCGATCCAAAACGGCGCATCGAGCCGGGTCACCAGGTTGGCGGCGGTAAAGGCGCCAACCGACATAAACGCGCCGTGCCCGACGGAGATCTGCCCGGTGTAGCCGACCAGAATGTTCAGCCCCAACGCCCCGACCACGGCGATCAGGACGAGATTTATGATCGAAACGTAGTATTCGCCGGCCGCGAACGGCACGATGAAGACAAAGAGCACGGCAAAGAAGGCCATCGCCCAGCGCGCCACCGGCAGCGGATACAGCGCCATATCCGCGGCATAGCTGGTTTTGAAGACGCCGGATTCGCGGTGAAACATAGCTACACCCGCTCGATGCGCCGCCGGCCGAACATGCCGTACGGCCGCACCATCAGCGCCGCGATCATCAAGACGTAGGGCGCGAAGTCCTTTGTGCCGCCGCCCACGTACGGATCGAGGAAGCCGGCGGCCATGTTTTCCACGACGCCGACGATCAAGCCGCCGATCACAGCGCCGAGCACCGAATCGAGACCGCCGAGGATCACCACCGGGAACACCTTGAGGCCGACCAGCGCGAGGTGCACGTCGACCCCCAGCATCGAGCCCCAAACCAGGCCGCCGAGCGCCGAGACGATGCCGGCCATGGCCCAGGCGAGGGCGAAGTAGCGCTGCACGTTGATCCCCATGGCCATGGCGACCTGCTGGCTGTCGGCGACCGCGCGCATGGCGATGCCCATGCGGCTCTTGAGGAAGAACCAGGTGAACGCGGCGAGGAACACCAGGCTGACGCCCGCGCCGACGATCTGGATCGGCGGCAGCATGACCGGTCCGAGGTAGACCGGATCGTCGCTCACCGGCATATCGATCGGATGGGTTTCGGCGCCGAACATAAGCGGTCCGAAGCCCCGCAGCATGGCGCCGAGGCCGATGGTCGCCATGATCACGGCGACGATCGGCCGGCCGATCAGCGGGCGCAGCACCACGCGCTCGAGGCCGAAGCTGAAGCCGATCATGACGATCACGGCGGTTGCTGCCGCGACCCAAAAGTTTGCGCCCGCGAGTCCTACGGCGGCGGCGGCGATGATGCCGCCGAACATCACGAATTCGCCTTGGGCGAAATTGATGGCATCGGTCGCCTTGTAGACCAGCACGAAGCCAAGCGCGATCAAGGCGTACATGAGACCGATCAGCAGTCCGTTGGTCAGCAGCAACAGCGCGAACTGCCAATCGAAATCAAGCATAGACGGGCTCCCGCCTTGCGGTCGCCGGACTTTCCACGTCATTCACCGCGACGGTCGATTTGATCGTCGATTTGCGGCCGTCTTCGAAGGTGATTTCGGTCGACAGATCGACCTCGTTGCGACCCGCGTAGAACGCGTCGATCACCGCGGCGTAACGTTCGGTGACGAAGCGCCGCCTGATCTTGCGCGTGCGGGTGACCTCGTTGTCGTCGGCGTCGAACTCCTTGTTCAGCAGCATAAACCGACGAACCTGGGCCGGCGGCGGCAAGGTCGCATTGCACTTGGCGATCTCGTCGCGGATGAGCTGCCGCACTTCCGGCTTCGAGCTGAGGTCTTGGTAATTGGTGTACGCGAGATTGCGCCGCTCGGCCCAATTGCCGACCGTGACTAGGTCGATGGCGATCAAGGCGGACACGAAAGGCCGGTCGTGGCCGAACGCCACGGCTTCGCGGATGAACGGCGAGAATTTGAGCTTGTTCTCGATGAATTGCGGCGCGAAGGGCGTTCCATCCGCCAGTTTGCCGGCGTCCTTGGCGCGATCGATGATCACCAGATGGCCTTGCCGGTCCATGAAGCCGGCGTCGCCGGTGCGGAACCAGCCGTCGCCCGTCATGGCCTCGCGGGTCGCGTCGGGCTGCTTGTAATAGCCCTTGAAGACCGCGTCCGAGCGGACGAGCACCTCGTTGTTGTCGTCGATGCGCACTTCGGTGCCCGGACAGACGCGGCCGACCGTGTTCGGGTTCGCCTCGCCGTCGGGCTGGAGCGACGCCAAGCCGGAAAGCTCGGTCGATCCGTAGATTTGCTTCAGGTTGATGCCGAACGAGCGCAGGAAACGAAAGCAATCCGGCCCGAGCGGCGCGCCGCCCGTATAGGCCCAGCGCGCGCGCGGCAGGCCGAGCTGGTCGCGCACCGGCCGGTAGACGAAGAACTCGCCGAGCGCCAGACCGACGTGGGTCGCGGGGTCAAGCGGCTGGCCTTCGCTCCGCCGAATCTCGGCCTTTTCCGCAAGATCGCGGAAGTAGTTGAAGAAGAGCCGCTTCAGGAACGAGGCATCGCCGGCGCGAACCTGAACCGCGGTGAGCATATTCTCCCAGATGCGCGGCGGCGCCAGCAACGCCGTCGGCCCGAGTTCGCGCAAGTCCCGCTGCACGGTCTCGGGGCTTTCCGGACAATTGCAGGCGAAGCCGATCAGAAGGCTGAGCACCGTCGAATACAATGCATCGCCGACCCACGCCATGGGCAGGTAGCAAAGCCATTCGTCGGTCGGGCGCAGGTCTTCCGACTTTACGAACGCCTCGGCGGCGCTCAAGAGGTTGGCGTGGCTCAGCATCGCGCCCTTCGGATTTCCCGTCGTGCCGGACGTATAGGCGAGGAGCGCCACGTCGTCGGGCGTGCCTTTTGCAATCTCGGCTTCCACATAGCCGTTGTGCTCGGCGCCGAAGCGTCGGCCGGCCTCTTGAATTGCCTCGAACGATTCGAGGTAAGGCGCGTCGTACCGGCGCATGCCGCGCGGATCGTCGAACACGAGCAGCGTAAGTTTCGACAGGCGCTCCTTCAACGACAGGATCTTGTCGATCTGCTCCTGATCCTCCGCCACGATGACCGAGACTTCGGCATGGTTGAGGACGTAGACGAGTTCGGTGGCGATGGAATCCTGGAACGCCGGGACGGCGGTGCCGCCGAGGCACTGCGCGGCAAGCTGCGCCCAATAGAGCCGCGGCCGGTTGTCGCCGATGACGGACAGCTTGTCGCCGCGCTTGAAGCCGTGCGCCGCGAGGCCAAGTGCGAAATCCCGCACGTTTTCCCAATATTCCGCCCAGGTGAAGGATTGCCAAATGCCGAGCGTCTTTTCGCGGATCGCCGGCCGACGCGCCATGGTCTCGGCATTGCGCATGAGCAATCTCGGCAGCGTCGTTCCGGTTTGCGCATTCGTCATGGTGGCCCTCAAAGCTTCCCCGCGCCGAGATAGGCGCTAATTACGTCGTTGTTGTTCTGCACCGCTTCCGCCGTGCCCTCCGCGATCTTCCGGCCGCGGTCGAGCACCACGATCCGATGCGAAATGTCCATGACCACGCCCATGTCGTGCTCGATGAGGATGACCGTCGTGCCGAGCTCTTCGTTCACATCGAGCACGTAGCGGGCCATGTCCTCCTTCTCGTCCTGGTTCATACCGCCCATGGGTTCGTCGAGCAGGAGTATCTTGGGATCGAGGGCCAATGCGCGGCCAAGCTCGACGCGCTTGCGCAGCCCGTAGGACAGGGCGCCGGTTTGTTGTTTGCGGAGATCCTGCAGCTTCAGGAAATCGATCAACTTCTCGACCCGCTCCCGGTGGGCAATCTCTTCCTTTTGCGCCAAACCCCAATACACCACCGATGCGAACACGCCGGACCGCATCCGCACGTGCCGTCCGAGCATGATGTTGTCGAGCACGGTCAGGCCGTTGAACAGGGCGATGTTCTGGAACGTTCGGGCGACGCCCATGGCGGCGATCTCGGACGCGCGCCGCCGGGTGATGTCGGTTCCCTGAAACACGATGTTGCCCGTGTCGGCCTGATAGAAGCCGCTGATCATGTTGAGGAGGGAGGTCTTGCCGGCGCCGTTCGGACCGATGATCGAGACGATTTCGCCGCTGCGAACGCCGATCGATATGTCCTCGACGGCGCGCACGCCTCCGAAGCGCTTCGACACGCCGTTCACGGCAAGCTGCACCGGCCGAAGTTCCGGCGCCGTCGACTCCAATGCTTGCGCCATGCTCACGAGCCCACCGCCTCCCGCGGCTTATGGACGGTCTCGTCGCAGTCTTGGGCTTGCCCGGACGCAACCGGCGACGGAACGGACAAGCCGTACCGCCGGGCATTCCCCAAGCCTTTCCGGCCTTTCGGGGCTGACGCGAAGCCGTGAGAATATTAACAGTATAGCGGAACTGGGTTCAATCGCCTGGCAAAACCAGAACCTCGCGCGTTTTCGGCAGTGCCTCGCGCGAGAGCAGCACCCTCGGGTTGTCGCTGGCCTTGATCACATAGCGGCCGCGCAGGCGGTCGAGAAACCGCGCCAACGTGTCCAGCGTGAAGTAGTGCATGGGAATGAGGAGCGGGGCGCCGATGCTGTCGATGACTTGCACCATGGCGTCCTGATCGATCGTGTAGGCGCCGTCGACCGGCGCCAGCAGTACGTCCACCTGCCCGAGTGCGCCGAGCTCCTCATTCGACAGGATCTTATGCAGGTGGCCCAGATGGGCGATGCAGAGTTCCGCCACTTCGAAGATGAAAATGGAATTGGCGCGGCCGAGCGGCGCTTCGTCGTAGTTGGTCGGAACGTTGCGCACGCGCATGTCGCGATACGTGACGTCGTGATGCGGCAAGCCGCCCTCCGGATTCCAGCCGCGCAGCGCGTAGCGGATGCCGGGCTCGACAGTCGTCACGTAATGCATCGGATGCGCGTTGTTCATGGTCACGATGTCGGGCGGGAACGGCGGGCGCACGATCGCGTTCCAATCGGTTACTGCGGTCACGCCGCCGGCGCTTTCGATCAGAAAACTCGCATGGCCGAGAAACGTGAGCGCGACCGTGCCGGCGGCGGGTGCTTCGGCGATCCGGTATGCGGCGCGATGCGGGGTTGCATCGATGCCCGCCACCGGGAGACATCCGGCGGCCTTCGTCCCGCCGGGCAGCGCAAACACGATTACGGCCGCAAAGGCAACGAGCGTCCGCGCCACGCGGCGCATGGCACTCAGGCCGCGGCGTTCGCCGTCCGACGGATGTCCGGCGGCAAACCGCGGCCCATGAGGTCGATGAAGTTGTCGCAATAAAAGCGTTGCCGCGCCGCATCCGGCGTGCGCGCCAGCGCGTCGGCAAACCGCTTCATCGGATTGCGCCCGCCTTCCACGTGGGGAAAGTCGGACGAGAACAGGCACACCTCGTCGCCGGCATTGGCGACGATCCAGGCCGTATCCTCGTGCGGGTAGGGCGTCACGCGCACCTGCCGGCGCACGTACTCGCTCGGCCGGAGCGACATTTTCTGCAAGCGCTCTTCGTTCTTGTAGAAAGCCGCATGGGCCGAATCCATCGCCCGCATCCAGCCGGGCAGCCATGACGCGCCCTGCTCGATAACGCCGAATTTCAACCGTGGGAAGCGATCCAGCACGCGATCGATGATCAGCGTCGCCAGCGTTTGCATGGGCGGATACGGGATCGCCATGTAGTCGACCGAGCGGAAATTCTCGGCGCCGCCGTGGAAGTCCGGCACGGGCGGCAGGCCGTTGACGAAATAGGCGGGCGACAACAGCGGACCGCCGCCGCCGACGTGAAAGACCACCGGCAGTCCGGCCTCCTGGGCGCGCGCCCAGACGCCGTCGAGGGCGATGTGGCTCGGCGAATGGTCCTTGGGACAGCGCGAGGGGATGAGCAGCGCCTTGCAGCCGAAGCTGATCGCCTCATCGGCCATAAGCACGGCACGCGCCGGGTCCGCCAGCGGCACATAACCGGTGGCCAGCAAGCGCCGGTCCACGGCGCAGAATTCCACCATGGCGCGGTTGTGGGCGCGGGCGGACGCATAGGCCAGGTCCAGATCGTCGCCGTGCTCAAGGTTGCTCAAAAATCCGCTCAGCATCGTGTTGAAGACGAGCTGGCTGGCGAAGCCGAGATGATCGAGCGCCGCCGGCCGGTCCTCGCGCCGCCACGACCCGAGCGCATCCCAATTCTTGCGCAGCAGGATCTGCTTCGCGTCGTCGGCGCGCCACGCGGGATCGTCTTGGCGCAGCCGCACTTCGGCGAACTTGTCTTCGTAACGCGGAATGGCGCGGAACACGTCGAAGCGGCGCACCGCCGCGCGGTACTTCTCCTCGACATAGGTCTCGAGCAGCTCCGGCGTCTCCATGATATGCGCGTCGGCGTCGTGCACCGTGCGCCCTTCCACGTAGGCCATCAGCGTCTCCCTAGTTTCCCGCGCCCGCCGGCGGCGGCCATTCTAACGCACTCACGCCGGCTTGGTGATGCGATCGATCTCCGCCACGTCTTCGGCCGTTGGTTTCCACGCCGCCGCGGCCACGTTCTGCTCGACCTGCTCCGGCTTGGTGGCGCCGGCGATCACACTGGCGACGCAAGGCCGCGCCGCGAGCCAGCCGATGGCCACTTCGAGCATGGTCTTGCCGCGCTTGACGCAGAAGTCTTCCAGTTT
The DNA here is from genome assembly GCA_035632095.1 of Candidatus Cybelea sp. Lineage (GTDB taxonomy): Bacteria > Pseudomonadota > Alphaproteobacteria > Ferrovibrionales > Ferrovibrionaceae > DASQHM01. The sequence continues at coordinate 9,878 of DASQHM010000027.1, forward strand.
TTCGACCACGCGCCAATTCGCCTCGGTCATGTAGCGATCCGCGAGCCGCTGGGTCAGCGTGAGCCGCGCGCCTTCCGGGTGCTTCGCGTTGCGCTTGTACTTGCCGGTGAGGAGGCCGCTGGCCAGCGGGAAGTACGGCAGCAGGCCCAAGCCGTAGGATTGCATGGCCGGCACCAGTTCGCGCTCGACGCCGCGCACGGCAAGACTGTATTCGTCCTGGCACGAAATGAACGAGTTCAGATTGTGCTGGCGGGCGGTCCATTCCGCCTCGACGACCTGCCACGCGGGCAGATTGGAACAGCCGATGTAGCGGACCTTGCCCTGGCGCACCAGGTCGTCGAGGGCCCGCAGCGTCTCTTCCATGGGCGTGAGCGGATCGGGCTGGTGCTGCTGGTAGAGGTCGATCCAGTCGGTCTTCAGGCGGCGCAGGCTCGCCTCCACCGCCGACATGATGTAGCGGCGCGACGCGCCTTTCAGCGCATCCGACATGGGCATGGCGAACTTGGTCGCCAGCACGATGTCCTTGCGCCGGTCGCCCAGGATCTGGCCGAGGCAGGTTTCCGACCCACCCTGGTTGCCGTAGATATCTGCGGTATCGAACAGCGTCACGCCGAGGTCGAGTGCCTTATGCACGACCTTGCGCGACGCTTCCAGATCGATCCGCATGCCGAAGTTGTTGCAGCCGAGGCCCGCCGCCGAAACGCGAAGGCCCGATTTGCCGAGATTGCGAAATTCCACGTCGATCCCCATTCATTCTTATGACACTCGTTGCGGCTCTACTCGCCCTTGGCGCCGCCCATGAAGCCGAACAAGTGTCCGGCGACCTTGCGCATCTGGATTTCTTCGGAGCCTTCCGTAATGCGGTAACGGCGGTGGTGGCGGTAAATGTGCTCGAACGGCTTGTGCCGCGTGTAGCCGATGCCGCCGTGTACCTGCATGGCGCGGTCGGCCGCGTCGCAGACCAGGCGGTTTGCCCGGTAGTTGCACATGGACACCTTGTCCGAAAGGCGGATCGCCACCTCGGGCTTGCTCATGCGATCCATTTCCCACGCCGTCTTGCGGATGAGTTCGCGCAGCATGGCGGCCTCGGTGTGCAGCTCGACCAAGGGAAACTGGATCGCCTGGTTGGCGGCGAGCGGCTTGCCGAAGGGCTTGCGTGCCTTGGCATACTTCACGCTCTCGTCGATGCAGTATTGCGCGGCGCCGAGCGAGGACGCGGCTTGCCGGATGCGGTTCTCGTGGACGAAATGCTGCGCTAGCGCCAAGCCGTTTTCGGGATCGCCCAGAATCGCGTCGCCCGGGATGCGCACGTCCGTCAGAGAAACGCGCGGATGATCCGTCGGCATGTTGAAGGTCCAGAGATACTCCTCGATCTTGAACCCGCGCGAATCCGTCGGAACGATGAAGCAGGCGATGCCCTTGGCGTCGCCGTCCTTGCCGCCTATGCGGGCGAAGACGAAGTCGTGGGTGGCGATGTGCAGGCCGGTATTGAACATCTTGGCGCCGTTGATGCGCCAGCCGTTGCCGTCGCGCACCGCGCGCGTCTCCATCCAGGTGGCGTCCGAACCGTGATTTGGTTCGGTCAGTCCGAAGGCGACCTTGTAGGTGCCGTCGAGAATC
>DASQHM010000028.1:0-36310 GCA_035632095.1 Candidatus Cybelea sp.
GTCCAGGTCGAACGGCTGCTGAAGAAGATCGCGGGCGAGCTCGGCATCGGCGAAGACGAGCTGAAGCAACGCGCGCTGCTCAAAGCATGCTGACTGTAAGGTGGCTTCACTATTGTTTAACGATACACGCGTTAGTATGTAGAACTGCGAAAATTTAGTGCTGCGCACTGTCGAAAGAGAGCAGCTTCGATTCGACAACCACGCCTGAGATACGCCCACCAACTGGTAAGAGGCCTACGATGCGGCACCTCAGATCGATCCTTTGCTTGATTGTCGCAGCCGTTATTGCTGGATGCGCCACCACGAAAGGCGATACTCCAGCGGAGAAGCGGGCGGCCGTCCAGGATATGAGGCGGGATGTCCTGTCTGAGCTGTACAAAATTCATCCCTCCGCGCAGGGAAAGATCAAGGATGCGCCGGGCTATGCTGTGTTCAGCAATGCCAACGTCAACGTGATTTTCGCGAGCTTTGGCGGCGGCTTTGGCGTGGCGCATGACAACAAATCCAGCAAGGATATCTACATGAAAATGGGCGAGGCCGGCATCGGCCTCGGGTTAGGAGTGAAAGATTTTCGCGCCGTGTTCGTATTCAATGACCGTGCAACGCTCGATCATTTCATCGCTAGCGGCTGGGAGTTCGGCGGCCACGCGGATGCCGCTGCAAAGGCCGGCGACAAAGGCGCCGCCGTCGGCGGCGAGGCGCTTCTCGACGGCGTCACCATCTATCAGCTGACCGAAAGCGGACTTGCCTTGCAGGCAACCGTCAAGGGTACCAAGTACTGGAAAGATGACGATTTGAACTAGTCATTCGGAGCGAAACGTCGAGGCTGACTGTCCGATTGAATTGTATTTCCGAGAACGACGAACTGTACGCTCGGTTGATTCAGCTGGGCGAACCACACTGCTCCGGGAATGCGCCAGGGATTTGAACCGGCCACTCGTCGCTCGAAAAGAATTTGTCATGACTAAGCGGCTGGCAGTTCCTACCGACTGTCATGGCCCGCCTTCGTGCCGGCCATCCACGTCGTTCGGCGACCGCGCGGCTTCACGTGGATGGCCGGAACAAGTCCGGGCATGACGCAGAAGCGCAATGGGTGAGGTCACGCCGCCAGCTACTTCGCGTCGGCCGATTTTTGCGTCGCGAGCGGGGCCATGTCCGGCCGATGGAAGCTGTGGCAGGAAATGCAGGTCGACGGAACCTTGCCTGCTGCCGCTTCGCCGCCGTGGCAGTTCTGGCACGTCTGCACGCGCGGCAACAGCACGTCCGTGGCCGCATCCGATTTGCGCGCGTCGTGGCAGGTGTCGCAGCTCACGCTCGCATGCTTGTTGTGCACGAAGGCGCCCGCCGGCAGCCAGCGGTCGGCCAGTTTGACCGGCGCGACGGCCCAGGTTCCATCCGCGCCTTGGTTGACCGTGTGGCAGCCGGCGCAGAGCGCCTTGCCGATCACCAGATCCGCCTGCTCCTTGGCGCGCGAGGTCGCCCAAGCCAGCGCCTCTTTGCGCTCGCTCTCGGCCAGCGGCTGACCGGGGCGGCGACGCGTCACCTCCGGCGCGTTCTGGTCCTGCACTTCGCCGCGGAGCGCCAGACCGGCGTAGAAATCCTGCAACACCCGCATCGCCTCCACCGGCTTGCCGTGCGGCAGTTCGCGATCGGGCGCACGGCCGTCGAAACGGAGCGCGTGGCAGCCCTGGCAATCGACGCTCATGCGGATCGGCAGGAAGCCGACGCCGGCGGCATCGGGCTTGTGGCAACTGGCGCAGTCGAGCTTCACCATGCCCTTGTCGGGGCTGCGCAAGCCTTCGGGCTTCAGGTGCTTGTCATGCGGGAACTTCAGGCCCGAGTGCTCTTGGGCCTTGGCGTCGGCGTCGAGCGAAACGCGCTGGACGGCGCCCGTGGCCGCATCTTGGATAACCCGGGGACGGAACTGCGGATGGTCGCGGCCGAAGTCGGTGACATTGCCGACGGTAACGGCCGGCGAGCGGCTCTTCAGGTCGCCGTGGCAGCTTACGCAGAACGCCTGGTCGCGCAGCACGATGGGCTCCGGGCCGTTGTGCTCGCGGTGACAGCTTTCGCAATTGCGCCCGGCGATGTCGGCGAAGGCGAACTTCGCCGTGTCGGCGTGGTGGCGGACGTTGGTGTGGCAGGTGAGGCACGCCTCGTTGGGCACCTTGGCGAAGGCCACCTGGTGGCAGGCGCCGCAATTGTCGCCGAAGAACCGATGCGGGCCGGACAATGCGCCGGTGATCCAAACCGAATCGGCACGGCTGAGCGGGCTCCCGCCGCCGCTGCCGGACATCAGGGCCGACTTGACGCCGACGGGATGGACGAAATGCGCCACCACGGGCAGCGCCAGGAACAGCAGCAGGACGGCCGACGCGAGCACCCACGACCAGCCGCGGACGCTCATGGCGACCCGGCGGAGCGAGGTGCGGCTGCGCGCCCGCAATTGCGCCAGATCGTCGCCGAGCGGGCGCACCAGCTCGACGGTGAGGCCGAAATCCTGGCCCTCGCCGCCCACCACCTGAAGCTCGTAGGGTCCGATGGAAATGCGATCGTCCTGCGCCAGCCGCGCGGCCTGGGTGGCGATGCCGTTCACGCGCAGGTCGCCCGGCCCCAGCGCTTCGATGAAGTATCCGCCCGGCCGGTCCACGATCTGCGCATGACTGAGAAGTATGCGTTGATCCGGCAAATGCAGATTGCAATCGGCGCCCCGCCCGAGCCGCAGGATATCGGTCGAGACGATCTCGTCCTTTCGCGCCAAGCCGCCGCGCCGCTTGCGGGTCAGATAGCTGATGAGGATGTTCACGGGCGGCCTACCAATAGAAGAAGACGGCAATGACGTGCGCGGCCAGCGCGGCCAGCAGCGCGAAGGCCAGCGGCACGTGCACGAACAGCCAGACTTTCATCAGGGCCGCGATCTGCACGTCGCGGCGCGCGCGATGCAGCAGTTCCACCTTGCGCGTCAGCAATGTGACGAGCTGGCGCAACTCGGCGGCGCGCTCGCCGTGGCTCGCGTCGGCAAGCAGGCGCACGCGCGCCAGCGCCGCCTCGCTCGGGCAGTGGGGATCGCGTCCGGAGATCTGGCGGATGACGCCGCCGCCGACCGACGTGCGCTGGCTGGATTCGAGCAGCGCGCGGTTGATTTCGTCGCCGAGCGGCATGCCCACGTCGCGGCATTCGCGGTCCACCTCGGCGATTTGCGACAGCATGGCGTCGAGTGTCATGCCGCGCCGGTTGTCGGTCATCAGGCGCGGATAGCGCCGGTAGACGATGACGCCGAAGAAGCCGCTCACGATTACGACCACCATCAGCACATAGGCGAGCGTGTGCACGTTCCAGCCGAAGCGAAAGCCCGCGTGCAGGGTCGCCAGCACGAGCAGCGACGCGCCGAGATAGACGTGCGCGGACAGCCAAGCCTCGAGCTTGACGTGACCCGGGCCGTAAGTGCGCTTGCGAACGCCGAAGTACATGAGCCACAGCACCAACGCCAGGCTGATGCCGCCGAGGGTGTAGCCGAGCCAGGTGCCACCGTTCGGCGCCACGAGCGGATGATGCAGCGCATAGACGACGATCGCGACCGCCGCGAGCGCGAGCGCCAGCTTCAGGTACCGGAACCGGCCGAAATCGATGAATGAGTCGTTCACGGCCCGGCCTCAGCGCGCGAGCGCGGCAAGGGAAAGGAACGAGCGCGGATCGACGCGGATCGCGGCGCCGGTCGGGCAGGCGCGCACGCAAGCCGCACCGCCGCCCACGTCCTTGCACATGTCGCATTTGACCGCGTGCTTTGAAACGCCTTCGCGGTGGGCCTGGCGGAGCGACTTGTCTTCGCCGGGCCCATAGCCCAGGCCGAACATCAGCCAGCTGAACAGTCCCGGCTTCTCCGGCGGCGGCGCCGCCATCTGGATCACGCCGTAGGGACAGTTGCGCGAGCAGTTGCCGCAGCCGATGCAGCTGTCCGAAATGAACACCTCGCCGTTCGGCGCGCGATGGATGGCGTCCGGCGGGCAGTCCGCCATGCAGTGGGGGTGCTCGCAGTGCCGGCAGCTCGTCGGCACGTGCACGTTGGCGAAGGTCGGGCCGGCTTCGCGGTCCAAACGCGAGATGCCGTGGTGGCTCTCGATCTCGGCACACGCCTTCTCGCAATTGTCGCAACGCACGCAAAGCGATTCGTCGATCAGCAGAATGTCGGTGGCCTCGCCGGCGCCTTGCTCGATCAGGAACTGGATGATGGAACCGGCTTCTGGCGTGTTCTCCATGCGCTCGTTGACGGCAAGCCGTTCGCGAAACTTGGCCTCGACCTGTTCGCGCAAGGTGGCATCGCTCGCCAGCAGACGCTTGAACGCCTCGCCCTCGATCTTCACCGTTTCGGTGGCGACGGCGGCCCGCACCGTTGCGCTGCGCGGCGCATTGGACATGAGCGCCATTTCGCCGACGTAGTTGCCGGAGGCGACGTAGGACAGCACCATGTCGCGCCCGCTGATGCGCCGCGACACCGTGACCGAGCCCGAGCGGATCACGTGCACGCTATCTCCCGGGTCGCCCTGGTTGAACAGGACCTCGCCCTTGCCGAATTTCTGCAAGGTCGCCGAGCGCACCACTTCGCCGAGCTTGTCGACCGGCGTGCCCGGCGCCACGTAGCTTTGGATCTGGCGCACGATGGCCGCGGCGTCGAGTTCGCGCTTCACCGAATCGACCGAGTTGATCAGCTTGATCATGGTGCGGCGCTGGGTTTCGATCAGCACGCAATCGCGGCGCGCGACGACGGTCGCGTTGCGCCTACGGCCGGAGATCAAGCCCATCTCGCCGAAGAAGGCGCCTTGGCCCAGGACAACGACCTCCTTCGAATCCGACGGATTGACCTGGATCTCCACTTCGCCCTGGACGATGGCGTAGAAGCTGTTGGTGAAGTCGTTCCGGCGAAACACCACTTCGCCCGGCTTCGGCGCATGAATGGTTGAATCGAGCATCAGCTCGCGCAGCAGCAGCGGATTGAGCTCGGCGAAGAGCGGAACATTGGCGCGAATGGTGGCCAGCACCTGAGCGACCGGAACGTTGCCGAGAGTCTTGAACCTTTCGCGCAGCAGCGGCTCGTCGGCCGGCTCCAACTTGTTGCCGAGCGCGAACTCGACGACCTCATAGCCCTGGTTCATGGCCTGCTTGATCAGCGGATAGCCGCCGAGCGCGCCGATGATGTAAAGCCCAGGCACGTTGCTTTCGTAGGTCGCGCTCACTTCCGGCAGCGAACGCGGATCGGCCGAGGGAAAAACGATGCCGCAGCTTTCGACGAACTTGCGCGGCGCGGTCGCGCCGAGGCGCGCGATGATGCGGTCGCACTTAACCTCGGCCTCGCCGTCGGGAATCTTCAGGGTTATCGATTTGGGGCCGACGGCCGTGGGCGCCGCGTTGTAGTAGCACTCGATCGTGCCGCTCTCGAGCGCCTTATGGATGAGATCGAGGTTACCCTGCTTGGCGCGGGCGAATTCGCCCGAACGGTTGATGATGACGACCATGTTCTGCTTGGTGAGCGCCACCGCGTTCTCGATCGCCGCGTCGCCGGCGCCGACGACGACGATGGTCTCGCCTTCGTATTCGCCCGGATCGTCCAATTGGTATTGAACATGCGGCTGGTCGGCGCCGGGGCACACGAGTTTGTTCAGGTTGCCCTGCAGCCCGATCGCCAGCACGACGTTTTCCGCCTGCACCACCGACTTGTCGCGGAGCGTGATTTCGAAATTGCCCTTCTGGCCTTTGACGCCGACGACCTCGGCGTTGTAGCGGACGTTGACCTTGTTTTGCGCGAGGCCGCGGTTCCAGGCTTCCAGCACCTCTTCGCGGGCGCCCATGTGAAAGCCGACGTCCGCGCGAAGCGGCAGAACGTCGGGCGTCGACATCACCAGCTTGCCCTTTTGGTATTTGAAGATGGTGTCGGAGGCGTGATCGGCGCGCTCGAGCACCACATGGGATACGCCGAGCTTGGCGGCATGGCAGCCGGCGCTCAATCCCGCCGGTCCCGAACCAATGATGGCGAGCTTGAACCGAACGCCCGCCGCTACTCCGTCCGCCATCGCTCCACAGACCCCCCGGCGTGGCACCTCCCGGCGTGGCGCGGCTGCGATGATCCGGCGCACGCGAGCGTAGGCACGAGGCTAGGCTCGGCCCCCACGACTGTCAACTAGGGAAGCCCCTAACTGCATAGAATATAGCGTCAATTCGCGCTCGCCGACGGCAAGTCGCGGCCATGCTCTTTCGCGCGCGGAAATTCGGCCGGCCGGTGCGCCGACTCAGATGCAATATGTTTTCAGCGGCGGGAAGCCGTTGAAGCCGACCGACGAATAGGTGTTGGTGTAGGCGCCGGCCGCGAGGATCTGCACTTTGTCGCCGACTTTCAAGTCGAGCGGCAAGTGGTAGTCCGCCTTCTCGTAGAGAATGTCGGCGCTGTCGCAAGTCGGACCGGCCAGCACGACCGGCCCGGTCGGCCCGCCGTCATGGGGCGTGCGGATGCGATACTTGATGGCTTCGTCCATGGTCTCGGCCAGGCCGGAGAACTTGCCGACGTCGAGATAGACCCAACGGCGCTTGTCGCCGTAATGCTTCTCGGAAATCAGCACCACTTCGCTTTCGATCACGCCGGCATCGCCCGCGAGGCTCCGGCCGGGCTCGACGACGATTTCCGGGATCTTGTTGCCGAAGTGCTTGCGCACCGCGGTCAGGACGCCCTTCGCGTAAGCCTCGATCGGCGGCACCTTGTCGCGATAATGGGCGGGGAAGCCGCCGCCGACATTGACCATGCGGAGCTCGACGTCCAATTCGCGCAGGACCGAGAAGAGCTTGGCGATGCTTTCCAGCGCCGAATCCCACTGCCCCACGTCGGTCTGCTGCGAGCCGACATGGAACGACAGGCCATAGGCGTCGAGGCCCATCTGCTTTGCCCGCACCAGAAGGTCGGCGGCCATTTGCGGATCGCAACCGAACTTCCGCGATAGGGGCCAGTCGGCGCCGGCGCAATCCATCAGCACGCGGCAATAGACCTTGGCGCCCGGCGCCACTGCGGCGAGCTTGGCGAGCTCGGCCTCGCTGTCGAAGGCGAAGAGACGGACGCCCTTGGCGAATGCATCCGCGATGTCGCGCTGTTTCTTGATGGTGCTGCCGAAGGATAACCGCTCCGGGCCGACGCCCTGGCCGAGGCAAAGCTCGATCTCGCCGATGCTCGCCACGTCGAAGTGCGAACCGACGCGCGCCAGGCGGGCCACGATCTCCGGCATCGGATTGGCCTTGGTGGCATAGAACACCTTCGCGCCCGGCATCAGTTCGGTCAGGCGAAGGTAGCTGTCTTCGATCACGTCGAGGTCGACGACGAGACAAGGCGTCTCGGGGCGCTTCTCGGCAAGGAACCGTGCAATTTTCTCGTTCATAACGCTGACTTTCCGCGTTCCGCGCGCAGCGCGCGTTGCTGATCGCTTGTTCATGGGGTCCCGATCTGCGGGACTCAGCGCCGCGGGAGGCGTGCCATCAACCCCGCACCCACATACTGGAGAGCGGGTTCTTCCGGCCGATCAGCGCCGCGTAGTCGACCCGGCCGCGCTTGCGCGCGGTGAATGTCGACGTCGCTTGGCGAAGGTCGAAGCTGCGGTTATTCGTGCTGCTGCGATTGAAGCCGCTCAGGATGCGTGTGGCCTTGCGGCCAGCTTGGTCCAACATCGTAGCTCCCTCTCAGAACCGGCTCTTGCCGAACGATCCAAAAAGGACGCCTTACGTCGTTGCATAACCACCAAGGGCCATAGGCACGTGCGGGTGCGTCAACCGGTCCGCTATATAAACAAGATGCGGTCTGCGCAAGTAAAAATTCACATGGGGATATAATTTTTTCTTAATGCGCCTCAAAGCGTTGCGCCGTTGCCGCAGTCTTCGGGCGGTGGAATGATGGCTGACGCTCCTGCTCCCGGCTCCACGCCCGACCCGCCATGACAGCCGCCTCGCCGCGCACACCCGCCGAACCAGCTCGGCTTCGCGGCATCGCGCTCATCCTGACCGCGGTGATGATCTTCGCCTGCCTCGACACGACGGCGAAGTACCTCGGACGCCTCTATCCTGTGCCAGGGCTGGTTTGGGCCCGATATATGGTGCACATGCTGTTGATGGCCGCCGTGCTCGGGCCGCATATGCGCTGGCGCCTGATCCGCTCGGCGCACCCGCTGGCGCAGGTCGGCCGCTCGCTCTTGCTGCTGGCCAGCACCTACTTCTTCTTCAACGCGCTCCGCTTCATGCCGCTGGCGCAAGCCGCGGCGATCGGCTTCGTCTCGCCGCTGGCGGTGACGGCGCTCTCCGTTCCGTTGCTCGGCGAGAAGGTCGGCATCCGCCGCTGGTCGGCCGTGATCGTCGGCTTCCTCGGCGTGCTGGTGATCCTGCGGCCGGGAGGCGGCATGTTGACCATGGCGGCCTTGCTGCCGCTCGGCAGCGCTCTCACCTACAGCTTCTACCAAATCATCACCCGCAAGCTCTCGGCGACCGAGGATCCCCTGGCGACGCTCTTCTACACCGCGCTGGTGGGCGCAGCCGGGACCACGCTCGCGCTTCCGCTCGGCTTCGCCATGCCGCAGGGCTGGCACATCGTTCTGGTCGCGGCCATGGGCGTCTTCGGCGGCCTCGGGCATTTCCTGCTGATCAAGGCGTTCCGCGATGCGCCCGCCTCGCTGCTGGCGCCGTTCTCCTATTCGCAACTCCTCTACAGCACCGTCTTCGGCTACCTGGTGTTCGGCGATTTTCCCGATGCCTGGGCCCTGGTCGGCATGGCTATCATCGTCGCTAGCGGAATATATGTGGGCTACCGCGAAAGTATTCGCGCGCGGCAGGAGCGCGCGGCCTAGATCGCGCCGCGTGCGTCGACGGGCCAGATGTCGACCAGGGTATCGCCACGCACGCAGTGATAGTGGTCGTAGAGATTGACCGTGGGATCGCAGTGCGGCACCACGCACGACACCACGGCGCCGAGCGGCAATGAGTCACCCGGCGCGGCGAACACGACTGCGCCGTGCTCATCGCCCTGGTAGCGGTAGGTGGCGCCGGACGGCGCGCCCGCGGCGATCGCCGGCTTCGGACCGTCGGTGGCGAAGCGCTTCAGGCCGGCGTCGGTGGTGACGAAGCCCGGCGCATTGGCGCTGACCACGGTCGTCTGCACGAACAGCGCGTTCTCGAACGGCGGACGGTTGGCCGCCTCGCGCAGCGTGATGCGGTCGTAGTCGACGTCCATGAAGACATAGGAGCCAGCCTGCAGCTCGCCGAAGGCGCGCGCGCGGGCGTCGATGTCGTGGGTGCCGGTGCCGCCGCCGCTCACCACGGCCGGCGCCAGCCGGCGCTGGATCAGCGCCTCGACCAGGGCGCGGAGCCGTTCGTGCTGCTGGCGCGACTTCGCCAGACGCTCGGCATAATCCGGCACATGTTGGAGCTGCCCGGCATAGGCTTGGACGCCGGCGAACCTCAGCGAATTCGCCCGCGCGATCCGCTCCGCCAGCGCCACGGCCGCCTCGATGCTGGCGGCGCCGGTCCGGTGCAGCCCGATATCGAAATCGACCAGCAGCGCGACCGGCCGTCCTTCGGCCTCAGCCGCCTTGGCAATGGCGTCCACGTTGTCCGGGTGGTCGGCCACCGCCAGCAAGCCCTTGGCGCGGCCGTTGAGCGCGACCAGGCGCTCGACGCGGCCGGCGCCCACTGCCGGCGAGGTCAACAGGACGCCGGCGATTTCGCCCTCGACTATGCACTCCGCCTCGCCGAGCGTCGCACAGGCAATGCCGATGGCACCGGCGGCGACCTGCGCCCGCGCGATGGCGACCGACTTGTGGGTCTTGGCGTGGGGCCTGAGCGCCAATCCGGCGGCGCGGCAATAGCCCGCCATGGCGGCGATGTTGCCTTCCAGCCGGTCCAGGTCGAGCACGAGCGCTGGCGTGGCCAGCCGGCCGCGCGATCCGGGGACGCCGATGAGTGCTTGGTTGGGCGCCGAGCGAGCGGTCTCGGTCTCACGGCACGGGATTGACACCGGCTTTTACCTCTTTCCTCGCGTCACGATAACGGCCGGCCGCTCGCCCGGCCACGTCAATCGCGCTTGCCATGCCAGCCGATACTTTGTTAGCTACAAAGGCTTTTTTGCAGAGTAACAAGAGCCAGGCGGCAAAGCACCGCGGGACGCCGGTCACCTTTCAAACACGAGCCAACGCACGGCCCCGGCCGGACTACCGGAGGGGAGCAGGTTGCTCTGTTTGGAGGCGGGCCCGGAACGGAGCGCGGTTCTCGCTCCGGGAAGGCAGGGAATGGACGAGACCTACATCCTCGAAACATCGGGGCTCACTAAGGAATTCAAGGGCTTCGTCGCCGTCCGCGACGTCGCCCTGAAGGTCCGCCGCAATACCATTCACGCCTTGATCGGCCCCAATGGTGCCGGCAAAACCACCGTCTTCAACCTGCTGACCAAGTTCCTGACCCCGACGGCCGGCCGCATCTTCTACAAGGGCGAGGACATAACCCGCACGCATCCGGCGGCCATCGCGCGGAGCGGCATGGTCCGCTCGTTCCAGATCTCCGCGGTGTTTCCGCACCTGAGCGTGCGCGAGAACGTGCGCGTCGCCCTGCAACGCCGCCTCGGTATCTCGTTCCAATTCTGGCGCTCGGAAACCTGCCTCGACAAATTGAACGCACGCGCCCTCGACTTGATCAAATCGGTCGGCATCGCCGAGTTCGCCGAGGTGCCGGCGGTGGAGCTGCCCTATGGGCGCAAGCGCGCGCTCGAGATCGCCACCACGCTGGCGCTCGATCCGGAAATGCTGCTGCTCGACGAGCCCATGGCCGGTCTCGGCCACGAGGACATCGGGCGCATCAGCCAACTCGTCAAAACCGTGGCGAAGGATCGCACGGTGCTCATGGTCGAGCACAACATGAGCGTCGTCGCCGATCTATCCGACACGATCACGGTGATGCAGCGTGGCGAGATTCTCGCGGAAGGACCTTACGAGCAGGTGTCGAAGAACCCGCAAGTGATCGAAGCCTATGTGGGGACCGGGCATGGCTGACGCGCGCAGCAATTTGCCGCTGCTTGCCGTGCATGAGGTGCAGGCGTTCTACGGCGAATCCCACATCCTGCACGGCGTCGATTTCGAGGTCGGCAAGGGCGAAGTGGTCACCCTGCTCGGCCGCAACGGCGCCGGCAAGACCACGACCCTCAAGTCGATCATGGGCATGGTGGGGCGGCGCAGCGGCTCGATCGTCTTCGACGGTCACGAGACCATCGCCTCCCGCTCCAACCAGGTGGCGCGTCTCGGCATTGCCTATTGCCCGGAAGAGCGCGGCATCTTCGCCAGCCTGAACGTGGAGGAGAACCTGTTGCTGCCGCCGCAGGTGAAGAGCGGCGGCATGCCGGTGGAGCAGATCTACCGCATCTTCCCGAACCTTTCCGAGCGGCGGAAGAGCCAGGGCACGAAACTTTCCGGCGGCGAGCAGCAGATGCTGGCCATCGGCCGCATCCTGCGCACCGGCGCCACGCTTCTGCTGCTCGACGAACCGACCGAAGGCTTGGCGCCGGTGATCGTGCAAAAGATCGGGCAAGTGATCCGCGAGCTGAAAAGCCACGGCTTCACCGTGCTGCTGGTCGAGCAGAACTTCCGTTTCGCGGCCACCGTGGCCGACCGCCACTATGTGATGGAGGACGGCCGCGTGGTAGACATGTTCAAGAGCGACGATATCGCAGCCAACATGGAGAAGCTGCACGACTATCTTGGCGTATGATGGCCTTTAATCGCATTGCAACCGGGAGGACACACATGAAGCTTTCCACCATGCTCATCGGCGCGGCCGCACTGGCGCTCGCGTCGGGCGGCGCACAAGCGCAGGTCAAACTGGGCGTACTCAACGATATGTCGAGCCTTTACGCCGACATCGGCGGCAAGGGCTCGGTGCTCGCGGCCCAACTCGCGGTCGAGGATTTCGGCGGCAGCGTGCTCGGCCAGCCGGTGACCATCGTCTTCGGCGATCACCAGAACAAGCCCGACGTCGGCAGCGGCATCGCCAAGCAGTGGCTCGATACCGACCACGTCACCGCCATCGTCGACGTGCCGACATCGTCCGTGGCGCTCGCCATCCAGGAGGTGATGCGCGACAAGAAGCGCATCTTCCTCATGTCGGGCCCCGCCTCGTCCGACATCAGCGGCAAGGCGTGCTCGCCCTATGGATTCCAGCTCACCTACGACACCTACGCGCTGGCGCACGGCACCGGCGGCGCTTTGGTGAAGCAGGGCGGCGACACCTGGTTCTTCCTCACGTCGGACTACGCATTCGGCCATGCGCTCGAGCGCGACACGGCCGATGCGGTGACCAAGGCGGGCGGCAAGGTGCTCGGCGCCGTGCGCCATCCACTCAACACGCAGGACTTCTCGTCGTTCCTGCTGCAGGCGCAAGCCTCCAAAGCCAAGGTGATCGGCCTCGCCAACGCGGGCGGCGACACCATCAACTCGATCAAGCAGGCGGCCGAGTTCGGCATCGTCTCCGGCGGCCAGCGGCTCGCCGGCTTGCTGGTGTTCATCAGCGACGTGCACGCGCTCGGGCTGAAGACGGCGCAAGGGCTGGTGATCACCGACGCCTGGTATTGGGACATGAACGACGAGTCCCGCGCCTGGGCCAAGCGCTTCATGGCCAAGAACGACAACAAGGCGCCCTCCTTTACCCAGGCCGGCGTCTATAGCGAAGTGCTGCATTACCTGCAGGCGGTCAAGGCCGCAGGGACCGTGGATGCCGACAAGGTCGCGGCAGAGTTCCGCAAGGCTCCGATCGACGACTTCATGGGCCACAACGTCAGGATCCGCGAGGACGGCCGCGCCGAGCGGGAGTTCCTGCTCGTCCAGGTCAAGAAGCCGGACGAGTCGAAGTACGCATACGACTACTACAAGATCCTCAGCAAAATCCCCGCCAGCGAAGCGCTGCGCCCGCTTAGCGAAAGCGAGTGCCCGCTGGTCAAGAAGAGCTGAGGCCAACAATGAAGCGGACGCGGCGCCGCAGGTCCGGCGCCGCGTTTTGCTGCATCCGTCCGGCTAATCGAGGGGCCCGGTCACGATGAGCACATTGTTCGGCGTATCGACACAGGCTTTGTTCGGGCAGCTTCTGCTCGGGCTCATCAACGGCTCGTTCTACGCCATGCTGAGCCTCGGCCTCGCCGTCATCTTCGGCATGCTGAACGTCATCAACTTCACCCACGGCGCCCAATTCATGATGGGCGCGTTCGTGGCCTGGATGATCCTGAACTGGTTCGGCCTGCCCTACTGGGCGGCGCTGGTCATCGCGCCGATCGTGATCGCCGCCGTCGGGATCGTGCTGGAGCGGTTGTTCCTGCGCCGGCTCTATCATCTCGATCATCTCTACGGCCTGCTGCTGACCTTCGGCATCGCCATCATCATCGAGGGCCTGTTCCGCTATCAGTTCGGTTCTTCCGGTCAGGCCTACGACAATCCCATTCCGGGCGGCCAGAACCTCGGCTTCATGTTCCTGCCCTATTACCGCGGCTGGGTGGTGGCGGTCTCGCTCGCCGTCTGTCTCGGCACCTGGTACGTGATCGAGCGCACCAAGCTCGGCTCCTACTTGCGCGCGGCCACCGAGAACCCGGCGCTGGTGCAGGCCTTCGGCATCAACGTGCCGCGCATGATCATGCTGACCTACGGCTTCGGCGTCGGGCTCGCGGCGCTGGCCGGCGTCCTCGCGGCGCCGATGCAAAACGTGAGCGCGCTGATGGGCACCAATCTTATCGTCGTGGTGTTCGCCGTGGTGGTGATCGGCGGCATGGGATCCATCATGGGTTCGATCGTGACCGGCTTTGCGCTCGGCATCGTCGAGGGCTTCACCAAGGTGTTCTATCCGGAAGCCTCCAACTCCGTGATCTTCGTCATCATGGCCATCGTGCTGTTGATCAAGCCTGCCGGATTGTTCGGCACGGCGCGTTGAAGAGAGACACCAGGGAGACCGGTCCATGCAGCGGTATGTCATCCCGATCATCCTGATCGCCTTGGCGCTGGTGGCCCCGGCGGTGGTGTATCCGGTGTTCCTGATGAAGGCGCTCTGTTTCGCGCTCTTCGCCTTGGCCTTCAATCTGCTGATCGGCTATGTCGGCCTGCTGTCGTTCGGCCATGCCGCGTTCTTCGGCGGCGCCGCCTACATCACGGCCCATACGGTCAAGGTGCTCGGCTGGTCGCCCGAACTCGGCATTCTCGCCGGCGTGCTCGCCGCGACCGCCATGGGCGTCGTCATCGGCGCTCTCGCCATTCGCCGCCAGGGCATCTACTTCGCCATGATCACGCTTGCGCTGTCGCAGATGGTGTATTTCTACGCGCTGCAGGCGAAGTTCACCCACGGCGAGGACGGCATCCAGGCGGTGCCGCGCCTGCCCATGTTCGGCTTCATCCATATCCACAATGATCTGACGCTCTACTACGTCGTCCTGGCGATCTTCCTGTTCGGGTTCTGGATCGTTTATCGGACCATCCATTCGCCCTTCGGCCAGGTGCTCAAGGCAATCCGCGAGAACGAACCGCGTGCGATCTCGCTCGGCTACAACGTGGAGCGCTACAAGCTGCTGGCTTTCGTGCTCTCGACCGCGCTGGCCGGATTGGCGGGCGCCACCAAGTCCATCGTGTTCCAGCTCGCCTCGCTCACCGACGTGCAATGGCAGATGTCGGGCGAAGTGGTGCTGATGACCCTGGTCGGCGGGCTTGGCACCGTATTCGGTCCGGTGGTCGGCGCCTTCGTCGTCGTCACCATGCAGACCTACCTGGCCGAGTACGGCGAATGGGTGCAGGTCATTCAGGGCGTGATCTTCGTGATCGTCGTCCTGCTGTTCCGCCGCGGCATTGTCGGCGAGATCCTGGCGCTTTGGCGGCGCCAGAGGCCGGCCCCCGCGGTGGCGCCCGCGCCGGCCGAATGAGCCTACTCGGCTGACATTTGGGCACGGCAGCGTGTAGTATTCGCGGCAGTCGAGTCGAAAATTGGGCCGGCCGGACCATGTCGACCGAAAGGCTTCACCTAGGGAGAGAACATCAATGAAAAGACGCGCATTTCTGAAGACGGCGGGCCTTGGCGTTGCGGGGAGCGTCATTGCCGCGCCAGCGATCGCGCAGACGCAGCCGGAGATCAAGTGGCGCCTTGCGGCAAGCTGGCCGAAGAGCCTGGACACGCTCTACGGCGCCGCCGAAAGGCTCGCCACGATCGTCGCCGAAGCAACCGACAACAGGTTCCAGATCCGCACCTTCGCGGCCGGCGAGATCGTGCCGGCGCTGCAGGTGCTCGATGCTGTGCAGAACAACACGGTCGAGCTCGGCCATACCGCCGCCTACTACTATGTCGGCAAGGATCCGACCTTCACCTTCGATACCACCGTGCCGTTCGGCATGAACAAGCGTATCCAGGACGCCTGGTATTGGCATGGCGGCGGGCTGGCGCTGATGCGGGAGTTCTTCGCCGGCTATAACGTCTACAACATTCCAGGCGGCAACACCGGCGCACAGATGGGCGGCTGGTATCGCAAGGAGATCAAGACCGTCGAGGATCTCAAGGGCCTCAAGTTCCGCATCGGCGGCTGGGCCGGCGCGGTTCTGACCAAGCTCGGCGTGGTGCCGCAGCAGATCGGCGGCGGCGACATCTATCCGGCGCTCGAAAAGGGCACCATCGACGCGGCCGAGTGGGTGGGCCCCTACGACGACGAGAAACTCGGCTTCTACAAGGTGGCGAAATACTACTACTACCCGGGCTGGTGGGAGGGCAACGCGCAGCTCTCGGTGCTCGTCAACATGGAGCAGTGGAACAAACTGCCGAAGTCCTACCAGCGAATCTTCGAGACGGCATGTGCCGAGTGCGTCACCTGGACGACCGCCAAGTACGATGCCGAAAACCCGGCGGCGCTCCGCCGCCTGGTCGCCGGCGGCACGATCTTGCGGCCGTTCTCGAAAGAGATTCTCGACGCCTGCTACAAGGCCGCCTATGAGCTCTATGGCGAAGAATCGGCGCGCAACGCCAAATTCAAGAAGGTGTACGAGCCCTGGAAGAAGTTTCTCGACGAGGAACATCTGTGGTTCCGGGTCGAGGAGCAGCAGTTCGACAACTACATGTATTCACACCAAGTGTAGGCCCGAAGGTCTCGATCCGCCTGCACTAGCGAAAGGCCCCGCGAAAGCGGGGCCTTTTTTCTGGCAGCCGGCGCTGTCGGACGTTCCTATTTGATGTTGATCTGGGGCGGACCCTGGTCCGAGTCGGAAGGCTGCTGCTGGATCTCGATCTTGACCTTGTTCGGATCGATCTTCGGCCCTTTGTCGAGTCCGGCCAGCACCAACGTTGGGAAGGCGATGACCAACGACACCATGATGAGCTGGATCACCACGAACGGTATCGCGCCCCAATAGATTTGTCCGGTGGTCAGCGGCGCCGTGAGCTTGCCCGTCAGCTTGTCGATGAACTCCTTATCGGGCGCCACGGATCGCAAGTAGAAGAGCGCGAAGCCGAACGGCGGGTGCATGAACGAGGTCTGCATGTTCACGCCGAGGAGCACGCCGAACCAGATCAGATCGATGCCGAGTTTGTCGGCCACCGGGCCGAGCAGCGGGATCACGATGAATGCAAGCTCGAAGAAGTCGAGGAAGAATGCCAGCACGAAGACGAAGGCGTTGACGAACAGCAGGAACCCGACCTGGCCGCCCGGCAGGCTGGTGAGCAGGTGTTCAACCCACAGATCGCCGTTCACGCCGCGGAACACCAGGCTGAACACCGTCGAGCCGACCAGGATGAACAGAACGAAGGACGAGATTTTCGCCGTGGTGTCCATCGCCTGGCGAAGCAGGCTCCAGCTCAGGCGGCGATTGGCGAGCGCAAGGATCAACGCGCCCGTGGCACCCATTGCGCCGCCCTCGGTAGGCGTCGCGATGCCGACGAAAATGGTCCCCAGCACCAGGAAGATCAGCGCCAGCGGCGGCATCATCACGATGACGACCTGCTGAGTAAGGCGGCTCAACACGTTGAGCTTGAGCTTCTTGTCGGCCATGGCGATGAGATACGTGGCCAGGCCCGCGATCGCCGACGCCCAGATCGCCTCCATTCGGTAGGTCAGCAGATAGCCGGCGATGAACGCCGCGATGACGACGACGGCGAGCGAGACATAGCCGACTCTGCCACTCTGCTCGCGCACCGTGATGGCATCCATCGGCAGAGCCGGCGCCGACTTCGGCCGGAATACCGTCATGATCATGATGAAGACCGCGTACAGCGCGGCCAGCGTCAAGCCCGGAATGAACGCGCCCTTGTACATGTCGCCGACCGACTTGCCGAGCTGGTCCGCCATGACGATCAGCACCAGGCTGGGTGGGATGATCTGCGCCAGCGTCCCGGATGCCGCAATTACGCCGGCCGCGAGCCGCCGGTCATAGCCGTACCGCAACATGATCGGCAGCGAGATCAAGCCCATGGAGATCACCGACGCGGCCACCACGCCGGTCGTCGCCGCGAGCAGCGCGCCGACGAAGATGACCGCATAGGCTAGGCCGCCGCGCAACGGCCCGAAGACCTGCCCGATGGTATCAAGCAGGTCTTCCGCCATACCGCTTCGTTCGAGGATCAAGCCCATGAAGGTGAAGAACGGGATCGCCAGCAGCGTATCGTTGCTCATGATGCCGATGACGCGTTTGGGCAGCGCCTGCAGCAGCTCGAAATTGAGCAGGCCGAGCTCTATGCCGACGAACCCGAAGAACAGGCCGACGGCCGCCAGCGAAAAGGCGACCGGGTAGCCGATCAGCAATGCAACCACCAGCGCCGCAAACATGAGCGGCGCAATATTTTCCACCAACAGGTGCAACATGGTCAGGACCCCACCGGGTGTTGCGGCGGGTGTTCGGCTTCAACGCCGTGGGCAGCACCCTTCTCGGATGGATCGGGCGCCAGGCCCATCAGGTATGCGACGCGCTTGATGATCTCGGAGAAGCCTTGCAGCATCAGCATGAAGAAGCCGACCGGCACGAAGAGTTTGAACGGCCATTGCAGCAAGCCTCCGGCGTTGGCCGACATTTCCTGGCGCGCGAAGGAGTCGGTGAAAATCGGCCACGACAGGACCATGATGATGATGGTCATCGGCAGCAGGGCGACGAAACCGCCCACGATGTCGATCCAGATCTGCACCTTTTTCGGGAAGCGGCTGATGATGATGTCGATGCGGATGTGCTCGTTCCGCAGCAAGGTGTAGCCGGCACAGCCGATGAACACGGCCGAGAACAGGTACCATTGCAGCTCCAGCCACGCGTTGGAGCTGACATCGAAGGTGTAGCGGACCACCGCGTTGACCGCGCTGACCAGAACCGCGGCCAGGATCAGCCAATACAACGTCCGGCCGACCCGCTCATTGACCCAGTCGATGAGCCGGCTCAGTTGCAAAAGGATTCCCAACGTTACCCCTCCCGTATCCCCGGCCCGTTCCAGCCGGTTTGCGGCAATATGACATTCCGGAAGTTCGGGTGCTAGTCTGCAAAAAAACGTTGGTTCGAGACGATTCGAGGGGGGCGCCATTCCGCACGTCATTTTCGGCCTGAATCCCGTGCTGGTTGCCGCGGCGATCCTGGTCGTCACTTACGTCCTGGTCATGGCCGATCGTTTCGACCGGTCGATCATCGCCTTGCTCGGCGCGGGCGCCATGATCGCGTCCGGCGTATTGAGTCAGGACGAAGCAATCCGCGGCGTCGATTTCAACACCATCGCGCTGCTGACCGGCATGATGATCCTGGTCGCGGTCGCGCGCCGCTCGGGCATCTTCGAATATCTTGCCATCCGGTCCGCGAAATTGGCGCGCGCCTCGCCGGCCGGCATTCTCGCCATGCTCGCCGTCATCACGGCGGTCATTTCGGCGCTTCTCGACAACGTGACCACCGTGCTCTTGGTGGCCCCGGTCACGCTTTCCATCACGCGGCGCCTCGGCGTGGCGCCCTTTCCTTTTCTGTTCGCGGAAGTCCTGGCATCCAACATCGGCGGCACGGCGACCCTGATCGGCGACCCGCCGAACATCATGATCGGCTCGGCTGCGGGCTTGAGCTTCAATGCCTTCGTTCTGCACTTGACGCCGGTCATCATCGTGGTCTTGGCGGTGCAGACGCTCGCGGTTCACTTGGTCTGGGGCCGGGCCATGGGCGCGAGCGCCACGGCGCGCGCAGAAGTCATGGCGCTTTCGGCCGCCGACGCCGTAACCGATTGGCGGCTGCTGAAGCAATCCGCCGCCGTGTCGTTGCTCGTGCTACTGGCCTTCGTCGGCTCGCGCTACATCGGCCTCGAGCCCGGAACCATTTCCCTCGTTGGCGCAGCGGCGCTCATGCTGCTCGACAACCTGGCGCACCACCGCGAGCGGCAAACCGAAAAGATGATCGCCAACTATGCCGACATCGACTGGATCACGATTTTCTTCTTCGCCGGATTGTTCGTCGTGGTGCACGGCCTCGAAGCGACCGGCATGTTGTCGAAAATCGCCAACGCGCTGGTGCAGGCAAGCGGCGGCAACCTCACCGTCGCGGTGTTCGCGGTCCTGTGGGCATCGGCGATCCTGTCGGCGCTGATCGACAACATCCCGTTCGTGGCGGCCATGATTCCGCTGATCAAGGCGATTGCGCCCGGCCTTGGCGGCGAGGCGGCATTGATGCCGCTCTGGTGGGCGCTGTCGCTCGGCGCCTGTCTCGGCGGCAACGGCACCCTGATCGGCGCCTCGGCCAACTTGACCGTGGCCGGCATCGCGCAGCGCAACGGCATCCCGTTCGGCTTCGGCACCTACACCCGCTTTGCCGCGCCGATGACCTTCGTCAGCATCGTGATTTGCATGGCGTATCTCTGGCTGCGCTACCTGTAGGACGGCGCGGCGCTGGCCGCCCGCCCCCGCCGCCGCAGCTATATTTCGATCTTTCCGGAAATATCGTTGACAAACCGGCTCAGGCGGCTTATTTTGAGTTTTATCGAAGGATTGGGCTGATCCCATGAACGCCAAACACGCTGTCGCGGCGCTGAGCGCCATCGCGCACGATCACCGGCTCGCCATATACCGGCTGCTGGTCGAGCGAGGCCCCGAGGGAATACCGGCCGGAGACATCGCCGGGCGGCTCGACATGCCGCCCTCGTCGCTGACGTTTCACCTTCAGCAGATGCGGCACGCCGGTTTGATCACGCAAAGGCGTCTCGGCCGGCAGCTGATCTACGCCGCCGACTTCGCGGCGATGAACGGGCTGGTTTCGTACTTGACCGAAAACTGCTGCGGCAGAGGCGCGGATGCGGCCTGCGCGGCGGCCTGCAATCCCGCGGCGGCAATTGCCGGCCGCGGCCGCAAGCAAAGGAGAACGGCATGAAACGGTTTCATGTGCATGTTTCCGTCGAAGACCTGCAGCGATCGGTTCGGTTCTATTCGACGCTCTTTGCCGCCGAACCGACGGTCCTCAAATCCGACTACGCCAAGTGGATGCTGGACGACCCCCGCGTCAATTTCGCGATCTCGCAGCGCGGCGGACCGGCCGGCATCGAGCACCTCGGCATCCAGGTGGAAAACGAGCAGGAACTTGCCGGCGTGTACGAGCGCCTGAGCCGGGCCGAGAGGCCGGTTCTGGAGGAAAAGGACACGACCTGCTGCTACGCGCGCTCGGACAAGCAATGGATCGAGGATCCGCAAGGCGTTTCGTGGGAAACCTTCCTGACGAAGGGCGAAGCCGCGGTCTATGGCCAGAGCCGCGACAAGGCCGCGACCGCGCCCGCATCTTCCGGTACAGCGTGCTGCGCGCCGGCAGCGAAGAAAACGTCGGCGCAAAAATCTGCCGCGGCGTGTTGCGGAAGCGGCATCGAAGCCGCGGAATAAAGACAATGGCGCGCCCGCTCAACGTCCTGTTTCTGTGCACTGGCAATTCGGCCCGAAGCATCCTGGCAGAAGTGCTGCTCAACTATCGCGGCAAGGGGAAATTCCAAGCCTATAGCGCCGGCAGTTTTCCCAAAGGCCAGGTGCATCCCATGTCGCTGGCCTTGCTCTCCGCCATGAAGCTGCCCGTCGCGGGATTGCGCTCGAAAAGCTGGGACGAGTTCGCCGGACCGGAAGCGCCGGCGATGAATTTCGTCTTCACGGTTTGCGACCAGGCGGCCGGAGAAGCGTGCCCGGTCTGGCCGGGCAATCCGGTCACGGCCCACTGGGGCGTGCCCGATCCGGCCGCCGTAGAGGGCTCCGAAGAGCGGCGCATGGCCGCGTTCCGCGACGCCTACTGGCGGCTCGACGCGCGCATAAAGCTATTCGTGTCGCTGCCGTTCGAAAAACTGGACCGCATGGCGCTCAAGCGCGAGGCCGACAGGATCGGACGGCTGCGCCCCGACGCGGCAAGCGGGCGGGCCTCTTGAACGCACGCAGCCAGAACTGGCGGAAGCTTGCGGCCGAGTTTGTCGGCACCGCGTTGCTGCTTTGCGCCATCGTCGGCTCCGGCATCATGGGCGAGCGGCTGTCCGGCGGGAACACCGGTCTCGCCCTCCTGGCCAATTCCATCGCGACCGGTGCCGCCTTGTTCGCGCTGATCCGCGGCTTCGGCCCGGTCTCCGGCGCGCATTTCAATCCCGCCGTGACCCTGGCCATGGCCGCCGCCGGCGCCGTGCCGCGCTCGGCCGTCGCGCCTTACGTCCTGGCGCAATGCCTCGGCGCCATCCTCGGCGTGTGGGCGGCGCATCTGATGTTCGATCTGCCTATCCTGCAGATCTCCGCGCATGCGCGCGATGGCGTGGGCCAATGGACCGGCGAGTTCGTCGCCACGTTCGGACTTCTGGCGGTGATCGAAAGCGGACGGCGTCACTATCCCGCCGCGTTGCCGGGCGCCGTGGCGCTCTACATCGTCGGCGCCTACTGGTTCACCTCCTCGACTTCCTTCGCCAACCCCGCGGTCACGCTGGCGCGGTCGTTGACCAATACGTTTTCCGGCATCGCGCCGTCGGGCATCGTGGCTTTCGTGCTGGCGGAAAGCGTGGGCGCGATCGCGGCGGTCCTCCTGATGCGCTGGCTTAACGGCGAACCGTTGGCCGCGCAGGGATCAGGCAAAGGTCTAGCGCTGCTTCGGCCGGAGCTCCTCCGGCGGCTGTTCAGGTACGAATTCGTCCGGCGCGGGTGATCGCGCCGGACCGACGCTCCGCCCGGCGGCCGGTCGTTCCCAGCCATGGGGCAGCGTGGTGACGATGCCCGGCACCAGCCACACCAGGGCCAAGCCGACAAGCTGGATGGCGATGAAGGGCGCGACGCCGCGATAGATGTCGACGGTCGCCACGCTTTTCGGCGCCACGCCGCGCAGGAAGAACAGCGCGAAGCCGAACGGCGGCAGCAGGAAGCTGGTCTGCAGGTTGACCGCGGTCAGCACCGAGAGCCACACCGGATCGACGCCGAGAAGCAGCAGCGGCGGCATGGCGATCGGCACCACCAGCAACACGATTTCGAGCGCGTCAAGGAAAAAGCCGAGCCCGAAGCAGACGGCCATCACCGCGGCGACCGGCCCGAGCGTGCCGCCGGGCAACCCAGTCAGCAGGCGCGTCACCAGCAGGTCGCCGCCGAAACCGCGGAAGACGAGCGAGAAGGTCGTGGCGCCCATCAGCAGCACGAAGACCATGGACGTGAGCTTCAAGACGCTGCGCACCGTCTCGCCAAGACGGGACCAATCGAGCTGTCCGCGCACGAAGGCATAGATGGTCGCGCCGACCGCACCGATGGCCGCCGCCTCCACCGTATAGACAAGCCCGGTCACGATGGCGGCCAGCATGGCGAGAATGAGCCCGAGCGGCACAAACAGCGTGCCGATCAGGCGCACCCACGAAACCTTGCGCGCCAGCGTCGCGGCCGACGGCGGGCAACGCGCAGGCGCGAAAATCGCGACCGCAACGACGTAGGCGATATAGAGCGCCAGCAGCAGGCCCGCTGGCACGACCGCGCCGAGATAGATCTGCTTGATGGTCAGCGGCGTGGTGACGAGTTCGCCGCGCGCCAGTTGCGCCTCGATTGTGGCGCGCTGCATGAAATCGCCGAGCAGGATGAGAACGATGGACGGCGGCAGGATGGTGCCGAGCGTGCCGGCGCTGCAGACGATGCCGCTGGCGAGCCGCTTGTCATATCCCGCGTCGAGCATGCTGGGCAGTGCCAGCAGACCGATGGTGAGCACGGTGGCGCCGACAGCACCGGTCATCGGCGCGAGCAGCATGCCGATGATGAAGCTCGCGATGCCGATGCCGCCGGCACGCCGCCCGAACAGCCCGCTCAAACCTTGGAGAAGATCGGCCGCGAGCGTCGTCCGCTCCAGCACCACGCCGAGATAGAGGAAAAGCGGTACGGCTTGCAGCAGGTCGTTCTCCATCAGCCCGACCACGCGCAGTGGCAACGCGGACAGAAGGTGGAAATCGAACAGGCCGAACAGATCGCCCACGAAGGCGAACGCAACCGCGGTGCCCATGAGCGTGAAGGCAACCGGAAAGCCGAACATCAGCAGCACGAACACGGCGCCGAACATGGCCAGGGCCAGAACTTCGCCGGTCGACTGAACCATGCCGGCTGTCAGCGCTCCGAATTGGACGGCAGCGCCAGCAGCGCGGCGAGCGCACGCGCGGCGTGGCCAAGCGCCTGGATGCCCATGAGCGCCACGAAGGCGGCGAGCAGCGCCTTCAGCAGGAAATATCCCGGGGTATAGGTCTCGGCGAAGGCCTCCCGCTCGACCCACGAGTTGAGAACGATCGGCCACCCGAACCAGCCGAGCAGCGCGAGCCAAGGCAACAGGAACAGCGCCGTGCCCGCAAATTCGACCAGCGCCCGCATCCGCGCGTCCATGCGCTGGTGGAAAATGTCGACCCTCACGTGCCCGTCCCAGCGGAAGGCATAGGCCGCGCCGAGCATGAACACGGCGGCGTGGACGACCTGGCCGATGTCATTGGCGACGATATGTCCGCCGTGGAAGAACTCCCGCAGCGGCACTTGCGCGAACAGAAGCCCGACCACGCCGAGCACCAGCCATGCGGCCCACCGGCCGGTGGCATCGCTGATCGCGTCGCAAAAGTCCGCAATGCGCCCGAGTGCCGGCATCCCCGCTCCCAGCAGCCCTAACGGCCGCCGGCCCAGATTGCGGCAACCCGCCCGGTCTGGCAATTCGCCGCCTTTGCGCCCAGCCGGTCGCATTCCCGATTGGCGGACGGCGGCGGATTTGAGCTATACAATCGGCCCAACGGCGAATACCAAAAAGGGAGGATTGCCCGTGTCGAGCCTGGTCGACTTCCAGAAGCATGGCGCCATCGGCGTCATCACCATCAACAACCCGCCCGTCAATGCGTTGAGCCAAGGCGTCCGCCAGGGACTGGCGGAGGGCGTGGCCAAAGGCGTGGCCGATCCTGCCATTGCCGCCATGGTGATCATCGGCGGCGGGCGCACGTTCATCGCCGGCGCCGATATCCGCGAATTCGGCAAGCCCATGATGGCGCCCGGCCTGCACGAGGTGCTCGACGCCATGGAGGCGAGCAGCAAGCCCCTGGTCGCGGCCATCCACGGCACCGCCCTCGGCGGTGGCCTCGAAGTGGCGCTCACCTGCCACTGGCGGGTCGCCATCGACAGCGCGCAAGTTGGCTTGCCGGAGGTGAAGCTCGGCCTGCTGCCGGGCGCCGGCGGCACCCAGCGCCTGCCGCGCCTGGTCGGCGCGCAGGCCGCCCTCGACATGATCGTGAGCGGCAATCCCATTAACGCCCGCAAGGCGCTCGCCGCCGGCGTGGTGGATGAGGTCGTCACCGGAGATCTGCTGGCCGGCGCCATTGCCTTCGCCGAGAAGGTGGTGAAGGAGAAGCGCCCGCTCCGCCTGGTGAGCAAGATCGACGACAAGGTGAAGAACACCGATCCGAAGGTCTTCGCCGATTTCCGCAAGGCGAACGAGCGCAAGCTGCGCGGATTCTTCGCGCCCTGGCGCTGCATCGAATGCGTCGAGGCGGCGTGCACGCTGCCCTTCGCCGAAGGCATGAAGCGCGAGCGCGACCTGTTCATGCAATGCATGGCGAGCCCCGAGCGCGCGGCGCAGATTCACGCTTTCTTCGCCGAACGCGAGGCCAGCAAGATTCCTGACGTTCCGGCCGATACGCCGCCAAAGAAGATCGCCAAGGCGGCCATCGTCGGCGCCGGGACCATGGGCGGCGGCATCGCCATGAACTTCGCCAACGTCGGCATCCCGGTGAAGATCCTGGAAGTGAGCCAGGAGGCGCTGTCCAAGGGCCTCGGCGTGATCGAGAAGAACTACGCCACCTCGGTGCAGCGTGGCTCCATGCCGCAGGCCGCCATGGACAAGGCGCTCGGCCTCATCTCCGGCACCCAGCGTTACGAGGACATCGGCGACGCCGACATCGTGATCGAGGCGGTGTTCGAGGAAATGCCGATCAAGAAGCAGGTGTTCGGAAAGCTCGACCAGGTGATGAAACCGGGTGCCATTCTCGCCTCCAACACCTCCACTCTGGACATCGACGAGATCGCCTCGGCCACCAAGCGGCCGGAAGCGGTCATCGGCACGCATTTCTTCAGCCCGGCGAACGTGATGAAGCTGCTCGAGAACGTGCGCGGCAAGAAAAGCTCGAAGGAGACCATCGCCACGGTCATGGCTCTCGGCAAGCAGATCCGCAAGGTGCCGGTGCTGGCCGGCAATTGCGACGGCTTCATCGGCAACCGCATGCTGGCCGGCTACGGCCGCGAGGCCGCGTTCCTGCTGGAAGAAGGCACGACGCCCTGGCGTATCGACAAGGTGCTGTACGACTTCGGCATGCCCATGGGCCCGTTCGCCATGGGCGACCTCGCCGGACTCGACGTGGGCTGGCGCATCCGCAAGGGCAAGGCGCATTTGCGTAAAGCCGACGAGCGCTATTCCACCATCGCCGATCAGCTTTGCGAGCTGGGCCGCTTCGGCCAGAAGACCGGTGCCGGCTACTACAAATACGAAGGCCGCAACGCCGTGCCCGACCCGCTGGTCGAGGAGATGATCGTGCAGAGCGCCCGCCAGCACGGCATCAAGCGGCGCGAGATCACCGATCAGGAGATCATCAGCCGCTGCCTCTACCCGCTGATCAATATCGGCGCGCAGATCCTGGACGAAGGCATCGCCATCCGTTCCGGCGACATCGACATCACGTACATCTATGGCTACGGCTTCCCGGTCTATCGCGGCGGACCGATGTTCTGGGCCGAGCAGACCGGCCTGAAGAACGTGCTGGCGACCATCGAGAAATACCACGCCGAGCACGGGAAGAACTGGGAACCGGCGCCGCTGCTCAAACGCTTGGTCGCCGCCGGCAAGACCAAGTGGAGCGAGAAGTAGGACGCCCCTCACCCTGAGCCTGTCGAAGGGTGAGGACTCCCTTTAATGCCTCACGGCTCGTATGCCCTCATGGTTCGACAAGCTCACCAAGAGCTCGTCGAAGGGTGAAGGCCGCACAGTTGCCCGTGCCGGGTACCGCTGGCGCTTTATCCCTTGCCGAGATAGCGCTTCGTGGCTGGCCGCTCCTGCAGCCAGCCGGACCACTTGCGCAACACCTTCTCCATGCGCGCGGGCGCTACGCCGAGCTGCACCATGGCGACGCCGCCGTTGACGGATTCGCTGTAGTCGCGGATCAGCCCGCCCTCCAGCTCGAACCGGCTCATGCCGTCGATGACCACGCGCTTGCCCTTGAATTCCGGCACCTTGGACACGAAGGTCGACAGCGACCAGGCATAGCCGATGCGGCCGTCGGACACGGCGTCGAAGAATTGCCAGCGGTATTCGGTCGCATCGCGGTGGAACAGGTCTTCCATCATATGCGCGATCTCGGCACGGCCGCGGTGGTCGCCATAGATGTAGTCGTGATAGACGCCGTCGGCCGTGAAACAGGCGGCGAAAGCCTTGCCGTCGCCCGCCTCCGCCGCAGCGGTCATGCGTCCGAGCAGCCGGGAAAGATCCTCGCTCGCGCTCATGCTTCCTCCCTCGCCTCGTGCGTTGCCCCCGAGTATAACAGAGCGTCGGAACCGGGGAGGAAGCGCCAATGGCCTACGAACACATCCAGTATGACGTCGCCGAACGCATTGCGACGGTGACGCTCAACCGGCCGGACCGGCTGAACGCCTGGACCCCGATCATGGAGCGCGAAGTGCGCGAGGCCATGGAGGCGGCGGCCAAGGACGGCGGCGTGCGCGTCATCGTGCTGACCGGAGCCGGACGCGGCTTCTGCGCGGGCGCGGACATGCAGGTGCTGACCGGCATTCAGGGAGGAGCCGAGCGGCGCGACAACAACCCGCCGAAGCCGTTCGATCCGAATTCCCGCGCCGACTTCCAGTTGCGCTACGCCTATTTTCCGGCGGTGCCGAAACCGATCGTCGCGGCCGTGAATGGCGCCTGCGCCGGCCTCGGCATGGTCATGGCGCTCTATTGCGACATGCGCTTTGCCGCCGCCGACGCGGTCTTCACCACGGCCTTTTCGCGCCGCGGCCTGATCGCCGAGCACGGCATTTCCTGGCTCCTGCCGCGGCTGGTCGGCCCGTCGAACGCCCTCGACTTGATGCTGTCCGCGCGCAAGGTCGGCGCCGAGGAGGCGCTGCGCATCGGCCTTGTCAATCGCGTGGCGCCGACGGCCGAGCTGATGCACGAGGTGCGCGTTTACGCGGCGGAACTGGCGTCGCTTGCCTCGCCGCGCTCAATTCGGGTGATGAAGCAGCAATTGTGGAATGCCGCGTTCCAGTCGCTCGCCGAGGCGACCATGGTCGCGAACGAGGAGATGCAGCAGAGCTTCAAGAGCGAGGATTTCAAGGAAGGCGTCGCGCATTTCCTCGAGAAACGGGCGCCGTCGTTCTCGGGGCGGTAGGGGAAAGCGCGGCCTCATGCCGAGCGTGTCGAAGCATGAGGTCCTTATCCCTGCAACGCCGCTTCGACGCCGAGCGCCGCCGCGAGCAGGCGGCGGTCGCCGCCGTGCTCTCCCATCAGCATAAGCCCGACGGGCAACTCGTCGCCCTTGTGGATCGGAATGCTGACGGCGCAACGATCGAGGAAATTGCCGAGTGCCGTGTTGCGCAGGATCAAGGCATTGACGCGGTAGTAGTCTTCGTCGCGGACGAGCGCGTCCATGCGCGGAGCCACGATCGCGACGGTCGGCATCGCCACGGCGTCGAACGGCGCGGTCCGCCGAGCGCTTCGCCGGATCAAATCGGCCCGCTTGTGCAACAGATCGACGTAGTCGGCGGCGCCCATGGCCGCTCCCTTCTGGATCCGGCTTGAGACTCGGGGATCGTATTCGTTGCCGCGGGAGGCGAGCAGCTTGCGGTGCCAGGCGAACGCTTCGGCGACGGCGAAGCCGCCGGCCGCATTCACCGTCGGAAGCTCATCCAGCTCGTCGAACGCGATCTCGCTGATGCGCGCGCCGCGCTCTGCGAGCTGCGTCAGTGCGCGCGAAAACGCGCGGGACACGGTCTCGTCCATCGCGTCGAGCACATAGTTCTTCGGCACGGCTAGGCGAAGGCCTGCAAGCGGCAGCGCGTCGGGAACCTCGGCCGGTTCGCCGGCAAGGATCGCGTCGGCGATGGCGCAGCACGAAACGCTCGGCGCGAGCGGGCCGAAGCTGTCCAGCGTCGACGACAGCGGCACGCCGCCGTCGAGCGGCACGCGATACTGGGTCGGCTTGAAGCCGGTCACGCCGCAAAGCGCCGAGGGGATGCGGATCGAGCCGCCCGTGTCAGTGCCCAGCGCCACCACGGCCATGCGATCGGCCACCGAGACGCCGGCGCCCGAGGAAGATCCGCCCGGCACGCGTGCGCGATCCGCCGGGTTGCCGGGCGTGCCGTAGTGCGGGTTGGCGCCGATGGCGGAATAGGCGAATTCCACCATGTTGGTGCGCCCAACGATCACCGCCCCCGCCGCGCGCAGCCGGGCCACCGCCGGCGCGTCACGGTCCGCCACCGGGGCGTCGCGAAGCGCCTTCGATCCGGCCAGCGTGCGTTGTCCCGCGATATCGAACAGGTCCTTGATGGAAACCGGCAACCCGGCCAAGGGCGAGGGCACCACGCCCCGCGCGCGGAGCGCGTCGCTGGCATCGGCGGCGGCCAGGGCGCCGGCGCGGTCGACGTGTAGGAACGCGCGCGCGCCCTCGCCCTTCGGGTTTTCGATCCGAGCCAGGGCCTCGGCGACGAGCGCGCGGCTTGACGTGCGCCCTGCGGCCAAGTCGGCCGCCAGTTGCATTACGGTTGGTAGCGGCAAAGTGATCCCTCCCCGGCGCGGTTGCCCCCGCGATCTTAGCAGCGGCCTGGAAATTGCCTCAATCGATCCCGACATGGCATATCGACTCGAACGGCCGGAGCGGAGGCCAATCAGTCAGGCGGCTGCGGCAACAGATTTGCCTAACGCCGGCGCGCGAATCGGGTTAACGATGCCGTAAGGCTTCCTTCACGTCTTCGGTATCTGCTATCCGCTGACGGAGGGTGCTTGTCATGTATGCGAATCTTGCCTATGCGGATTGGCACCTGCCGCTGTCGCGGGAGGCGGTAACGCTTCGCGAAGCGGCCGAAGCCCTGGCACAAGTGGGCGCGGCGCCGAGCGACATTCCGTTCGTGGTGCGGCTGGCCGAAAATCCGAAATTCGACCTGTTCCACGGCGCCGCCGATTTGAAGACGCACGACTACATCCATATCGTGCTCGGCCGCGGCCTGCTGGCGAAGGACGAAGCCTTCGTCATCGGCTTCACCATGGGCAGCACGCACCAGCTAAACCTGTTCGAGCAGGCGCTGTTCGGCAAAGTGGCGCGCCATCTCTATCCGGGCGTCTACCGCTTTTCCGCCGAGGACGAAAAGGTGTTCCACGACGCCGCGCGCCTCGGCTACATCAGCGACTGCGCCGCCCTGAACGACGTCGATTACGCGTCCAAACTGGACTCCACCGTGGGCGACATCCGGCGCGAGCTTCGCGTCGATCCGGATCTCTTGCGCGCCTATTTCCGCATCGAAGCGCGGCGCTTTCCGCAATCGAAAGAGAGCCAGCGGCTGCTCGACTGACGCCTCACCAGAAGATGAGCGCGAGCATGGCTATCACCGCCCAAAGAATGCCGCAAGCCGCACGGTAAAGCGTGAGCGCGGCGTGAATGTCGGCGGGCGTCGCGTCGGCGCGCCCCTCACCCATCCAGGCGTCTTCCACGCGCGTGCCGCCGTAAACCCGCGGGCCGGCAAGCTTCAGGTCGAGCGCGCCGGCCATTGCGGCTTCGCACCAGCCTGCGTTGGGCGAGCGGTGCCGGCGCGCATCGCGCCGCACGGCCTCGACCGCGGCCGATGCGTTCGCCCCCAGGACCAAGGCCGCCGCGCCGATGAACAGCGCGGCCGTCAGCCGCGAGGCCGGGAGGTTCACAAGATCGTCGAGCCGCGCCGCCGCCCAGCCGAAAGCCTCGTGGCGCGGCGTGCGATGCCCGATCATGCTGTCGGCGGTGTTGATGGCCTTGTAGACCGCGATCCCCGGCAAGCCCGCGATGAGGAACCAGAACGCCGGCGCCACAACGCCGTCGGAAAAGTTCTCGGCCAGGCTTTCGATCGCCGCCCGACACACCGCCGCCTCGTCGAGCACATCCGGATTGCGGCCGACGATCTTCGCCACGGCTTCGCGCCCGCTCGCTAATCCTTTTCGGTCGAGCGCGTCGGCGACCGCGCTCACGTGCTGGTACAGGCTGCGTTGCGCCAGCAGGCTTGACGCCGCCAAGGCCAGGAACACCCAGCCCAAGGGCAGCGTGAACAGCAGCACCTGCAGCGCATAGGCCGCGGCGCCGGCGGCGATCACCACCGCGAGCATGGTGACTATTCCGAATTGCCACCGCGTCTCCTCGCTTTCGGTTTCGCGATTGAGCGTCGCATCCATGCGCCCGATCATGGCGCCGATCCAGGTCACCGGATGGCGGACGAGCGCGAAGAGTGCGTCGGGATAGCCGATCGTTGCGTCGAACAGCAACGCCAGCAGCAGCGCCTTCGGAAACGCGCCGGCCAGCAGCGGCATTTGCCCGAACCCGTCGGCGTCGGTCATGCTAAAGAGACCTCAATTGCGCCATCAGTCCGCTCATGCCGCCTTTCGACCACCCGCCACCCGTCTCGCCAGCGCCGGTATACCACGGCGGCGATTTGGGCTGGGCCATGGCGCAATTCCCCGACGCGCCCAAGCCGTGGCTCGATTTGAGCACGGGAATCAATCCCTGGCCCTATGCGCTGCCGCCGCTCGCTCCCAACGCCTGGGCACGGCTGCCGAGCGAGGCCATGCTGAGACGGCTGTGTACGGCCGCCGCGCGATATTACGGCGCCGGCGACCCGAATTGCGTGGTCGCGGCGCCGGGATCGCAAGCGTTGATCCAATGGCTGCCGCGCTTGCGCAAAACCTCGCAGGTTGCGGTTTTGGGGCCGACCTATGGCGAGCACGCGCCGTGCTGGATCGCCGCCGGGCACGATGTCGACGTATGCGCCCGGCTGGACGACATCGCCGCCGGCGTCAATGTGGTCGTGCTCGGCAATCCGAACAATCCGGACGGGCGCATCTTCGCCGCGAATACGTTGATCGCGCTGGCGGATCGAATGGCGTCGCGCGGCGGGTGGATCGTGGTCGATGAAGCCTTCGCCGACACGGCACCAGCGCTAAGTATCGTCCGTCGCGCGACGGATCCCGGATGCGTTGTCTTGCGCTCCTTCGGCAAATTCTTCGGTCTCGCCGGATTGCGCCTCGGCTTTTTACTGGCGGCCCCGGCGTTGGCCGGCGAGGTTCGCGCGGCGCTCGGCCCCTGGGCGGTCAGCGGACCCGCCGCCGAGATCGGCGCCCGCGCCTTGAGCGATGCGGCATGGATCGAGGCGACGCGGTCGCGCATCGGCGCTGCCGCGCGCAAACTCGAGGCATCGTTGGCGCAAAGCGGCGCGAAGATTGTCGGCGGCACTGGCCTTTTTTGCCTGATCGAGCATCGCGCCGCGCCGCGCGTCTTCGAGGCGCTTTGCCGAAGCGGCATTTTCGTGCGCCGCTTCGCCGAGCGGCCCGATTGGCTGCGCATCGGTCTGCCGCCGGACGATGCGGCGCTGATACGTCTCCAAGAGGCGCTAGGCGCTTAAGGTCGCCGAAAAAGCCAGTAGCGCCGCGATTTCAGCGATTTGCTGCGCGGCGCCCAGCACATCGCCGGTGGTGCCGCCGATCTGCCGGTTGGCGATGTCGAGCACGATCAATCCGCCGGCCGTCGCGGCGATCGCGGCGACAATCGCCGGCAGCAATCCGGCAATCAGCATGGCGACGATCACGGCAATCGCTGCGGCCAGCGCCACAATCTCGGATCGCGCGCGGCCCGCCGCCGCTCCCAAACCGTCGGTTCGCGCCGGCGCGCCAAGCCACATCACGCCGGCAACCGAAGCGCGGCTGAGAGCCGCAGCGGAAACCAGCGCGGCGGCCGCCAGGCTCGGCGTGCCGATTTCGGCGATGGCGGCGATGCGCAATGCGAGCGCAATCACCAAAGTCACGACGCCGTAAACGCCGATCCGGCTGTCGCGCATGATGGCGAGCTTGTGTTCGCGGTCCCGGCCGCCGCCGAAGCCATCGGCGACGTCGGCGAGACCGTCCTCGTGCAGCGCGCCGGTAATGCCAAGCTCCGCCGCGATGGCCAGCACGGCGGCAACCCAGGGCGTGAGCCCGATGCCGAGCGCCAGTTGCAGAACTGCCGCAGCAATAAGCCCGACAATGATTCCGACGACCGGAAAGGCCCAGGCTGCGGCGGCCAAGGGACGTGCTGCCTCTTCCGGCTCGAGGCGCATGCGAAGGCGCGTCAAAGCCGCGAAGCAGAGCTTCAGATCCACCAGGGGCCCGCCGGCGGGCGCTTGCTCGGACTCATTGGCCATGGAAGGTTTGCCGTGTTGCGGCGTCAGCGCCGATGTTAGGATGCGCGCGCCTCGACGGCGAGGCCTTTGCAAGCATCCATAAGCGCCGACAATTCCCGAGGCCAAGCCATGCCCGACACCATGCCGCATTCCCTTGCATCCGCCGATCAGTTCCGCGCCCTGCTGGCGGACTTGCCGCGGCCGGACGAAACCGCGCAAGACCGGGCGCGCGCCCGCGAAGCCGTGCTCACCAAGCCGGCCGGGGCGCTTGGCCGCCTGGAGGAAATCGCCATTTGGCTCGCCGGATGGCAGGGCCGCCATCCGCCGGCCCTGAACCGGCCGCTGACGCTGGTCTTCGCCGGCAATCACGGCGTCGCCGCGCGCGGCGTTTCGGCGTTTCCCGCCGCCGTGACGCAACAGATGGTGGCGAACTTCGAAGCCGGCGGGGCGGCGATCAACCAGCTCTGCAAGGCGTTCGGCGCGAAACTCGAGGTCCGCGCCATCGATCTCGATCGCCCGACCGCCGATTTCACGCAAGGACCGGCCATGAGCGCCGAGGAGTGTCTCGCCGCCATGACGATCGGCTGGCAGGCGATGGCGCCCGATTGCGACGTGCTGATGGTCGGCGAAATGGGCATTGCCAATACGACCGCGGCGGCGGCGCTCGCGGCGGCGCTGTTCGGCGGTGCCGGCGTCGACTGGGTCGGTCCCGGAACGGGCGTCGATGGTTCCGGATTGAAACGCAAAGCTGCCGCCGTCGATGCGGCGTTGTCGCTGCACGGCGCCGCGCTCGCCGACCCGTTCGAGGCGCTGCGCCGCGTCGGCGGGCGCGAGCTCGCTGCCATGACCGGCGCCGTGCTTGCCGCGCGGCATCGGCGCGTTCCGGTTCTGCTCGACGGGTTCGTGGCCGGCGCCGCGGCTGCGGTGCTATTCCGGGCCAACGCAGACGCGCTCGATCATTGTCTGGCGGGACACGTTTCGGCCGAACCGGGCCACGCGCGCCTATTGAAGATTCTCGGCAAGACGCCCCTGTTGTCGCTCGGCATGCGGCTCGGCGAAGGCTCGGGCGCGGCGCTGGCGCTTGGAATTCTACGGGGCGCGCTCGCCACCCACACCGGCATGGCGACGTTCGCCGAGGCCGGCGTCAGCGGAAAAAGCTGAATTTCGGCTCCGGCCCCCGGGGTTGCCATCGCGCCGCCGCATCGGGCAAAATGGACACGCTTTCGGGGAGCGTAATCGGGAGAATAAGGGCCATGCGCAAGTATGTCGCCAAGTCAGTTGCCGCGCAGGGTTACGCACAGGGCACCGTGCGGCTCGCAGCGTTGCTGGCGATGATGTTCGGGCTGGCCATGATCTGGACCGTCGGCTTCGCCGCGCCCGCGCTGATCCACAACTCGGCGCACGATTCGAGGCACACGTTCGCCTTCCCCTGCCACTGAGCCGGCTGCCGGCCGTTCCATGTTCGCTCGCATTCTTTATGCCGCGCTGATTGCGGGCGTCGTTGCCGGCCTGCTCGTCAGCGGCGTGCAGCGGCTGAAGGCCGTGCAGCTGATCCAGGTGGCCGAGACCTATGAACAGGTCGCGGCGAAGCAGCACCACGAAGCGCAATCCGGCGACTGGGAGCCCGCCGGCGGATTGGAACGCACCGCATATACCGTTCTCGCCAACATTCTGGCCGGCATCGGGTTCGCCCTGCTGCTCGGCGGCGCGTTCGCGCTGCGCGGCGGCATCGACTGGCGGCGCGGATTGCTCTGGGGCCTGGCGGGCTTCGCCACGTTCGCGCTGGCGCCGGCGCTCGGTCTGCCGCCCGAGCTTCCCGGCAGCGACGCCGCGCCACTGGCCGCGCGGCAGATCTGGTGGATCGGAACGGCCGTCGCGACCGGCGGCGGATTATGGCTCCTGGTCTACGGACCGCGGATTCCGTGGCGCGTGGTCGGCGCGCTGCTGATTGCCCTGCCGCATACCATCGGCGCGCCGGTTCATTCCGGACACGGCGGGCTGGTGCCGGCCGACATGGCGCGCGATTTCATCGCCGCGAGCCTCATCGGCAATCTGTTGTTCTGGCTGGCGCTCGGCGGGGTGAGCGCTCTCGCCTTCAATCGCATCGTGGCGCCGGTATTGAAGCCGCGCGCCTAGAGCATGATCCCGAAAAGTTGCCCGACTTTTCGGATGAGTTCATGCTCCTGGCCAATGATCTGGCGCGTTGGCCGCCTGATCGAATGATTCCATCCGATCGGACAACGCGCTAAGCGCGGTCGATCAGGTGCAGGAATGATCCCATGACGCGGCCGCGACGCAGGCCCGCCGCGCCGAGGTCGCGCCCCGTCGCGTCGGACGCGTGGAACAGCGGCTCGCCATCGCCCTCGCGCGCGATGCTTGAATAGTGGAATTCATGGCCGCGAAACCGCTGGCCGCGCCGCCCGAAGGGCGCATCCGCGACCAGGGCGATCTGGCGATAACCGAGGTGAAGCTTCCGCGCGGCGAAGGATGTTTCGAGCGGCAAGAGTCCCGCCATGGCGTGCCGCGCGCCCTCCGCATCGACAAGCGCGTCGCCCAATACCATGTAGCCGCCGCACTCGCCGTAAATCGCGGCGCCCCGCCCCGCAGCGGCGCGCAACCCTTCGAGGAACGCTGCGTTCGCCGCCAACTTGCCCGCAAACAACTCGGGGTAACCTCCAGGCACATAGACCGCGTCGCACGAGGCATCGGGCGCGGCATCGTTGAGCGGCGAGAACCGCAGCAGCTCGGCGCCCGCGCGACGCCAACCCTCCAGCACATGCGGATAGGCGAAGGCGAAGGCATCGTCTTCGGCCACGGCAATGCGCTGGCCGAGCGGCGCGAGTGCGATATCCGTCTCTCGTGGCATCGGCGCAAGCGGCGCGGCCAATGTGAGCAAACGCTCCAAGTCCAGATGAGAGGCCGCCGTGGCCGCCGCATCCGCCACGATGCGATCGATCCCGGGATGCTCGCGCGCCTGCACCAGACCGAGATGGCGGCTCGGCAGCGAAAGCGCCTCGCGCGCAGGCAGGCAGCCGATAAGCGGCAGATCGAGGGGCGCCAAAGCCGCGCGCAGCATTTCGGCGTGAGCGGCGCCGGATATGCGGTTGCAAATGACGCCGGAGACCGCGACATCGGACCGGAAGCGCCGGAACCCGTCCACCAGCGCCGCGATCGATGCGCCGAGGCCGCGCACATCGACGACCAGGATCACGGGCAGCGACAAACGGGCCGCGAGGTCGGCGGTCGACCCGCTGCCGTCGCGCGCGCCGTCGAACAGGCCCATCACGCCTTCGACCAGAACAAGGTCGGCATCGCCGGCGAGTTCGGCGGCCAGCCGATCGAGCGTCGCGCCCCGCATGGCCCAAGGGTCGAGGGTCAGGCACGGCCGGCCGCTTGCCGCTGCGTGGAATGCCGGATCGATGTAGTCGGGCCCGG
>DASQHM010000029.1:0-1742 GCA_035632095.1 Candidatus Cybelea sp.
CATCTGGATCGCCGGCGCGACCGCGGTCTTCGTCGATTCCGACCCCAGAACCAACTGCCTCGATCCCTCCAAGATCGAAGCCGCCATCACGCCCAAAACCAAGGCGCTCGTGCCCGTCCATCTCTACGGCCAGTGCGCCGATATGAAAGCGATCCGCAAAATCGCCGACAAACACAAGCTGCGGGTCATCGAAGATAACGCGCAGGGGATCGGCGCGCGCGGCGACGGCTTCAAAGTCGGCGAGCTTTCCGACGCCGTCTGCACCAGCTTCATCATCCAGAAAAATCTCGGCACGTTCGGCGACGGCGGCGCCGTCGTCACCAACAACCCCGAGGTCGACCGCGTCATCCGCCGCCTGCGCAACCACGGCTCCGAGAAGCGCTCCTGCCACAGCTATGGCTTCAACAGCCGCCTCGACGATATCCACGCCGCCGTCCTGAGCGCCAAGCTCAAGCACATCGACGAGTGGAACGAGCTGCGCCGCAAGTGGGCCGCGCGCTATTCCGCCTGCCTCAAGGACGCGCGCAACATCACCCTGCCCTACGAAACGCCCGGCTACCGCCATGTCTTCCATCTCTATGTCATCGAAACCCTGAAGCCCGAGCATCGCGATCCGCTGCTCGATTTCCTGAATCACAACGGCATCGACGCCAAGTGCCATTACCCCATCGCGATTCACCAGCAGGAGGGTTATCCCTGGGGCAAGCAGGCGCGCATCGCCGGCCCGATCCCCAATTCCGAGCGCAACGCCGCCTGCTGCATCTCGCTGCCGATGTTCCCCGAGCTCACCCAGCAGGAGGTCGACTACACCATCGGCAAAACTCTCGAGTGGGACCGCACCGCGGGTGCCGCGTGAAAGATAAATACCGCGTCGTCGTGGTCGGCATGGGCAAGCGCGGCATGCACCATGCCACCGCCTTTCAGGCCAACTCGCGTTTCGAAGTCGCGGGCATCTGCGAAATCGATGAAAAGCGCCTCGATGAGGCCGCCGCGAAGCTCGGCGTCAGCGTGAAGGGCAAGGACGCCGCGGAGGTCGCCCGCGCCGTCCGCCCCGACGTCTTCTGTTTCTGCACGCTGCCCAATCTCCGCGCGCCCATGGTGCGCGCCGGCATCGAGTCGGGCGCCAGGCTCATCGCCATGGAAAAACCCGTCGCGCTCACCAGCGCCGAAGGCTTCGAGATCCGCGACCTGCTCGCCCAAACGGGTGTCAAGTGCGTCGTCAGCCACCAGCACCGCTACGGCGAGCACTATCAAAAGGTCGGCGAGTTG
This sequence comes from Candidatus Cybelea sp., assembly GCA_035632095.1. GTDB lineage: Bacteria > Pseudomonadota > Alphaproteobacteria > Ferrovibrionales > Ferrovibrionaceae > DASQHM01. The sequence goes on from DASQHM010000029.1 coordinate 1,270, forward strand.
ATTGCCTCGGGCGCGCTCGGCCGCATCCACACCGTCTACGCCACCGCCACCGGCTGGATGATGCACATGCTCACCCACCTGATCGATTACGTGCGCTGGTATAACGGCGACGCCGAAGCCGAGTGGGTCATGGCGCAAGCCGCCGGCCGCGGCAAGCTCGGCGATTTGCATCCTTCGCCCGATTACATCGCCGGCTTCATCCATTTCGCGAACGGCGTGCACGGCGTGCTCGAGTGCGGCGCCGGCGCTCCCGACGTTCCCGAAGTCGATTACTGGTGGCGCAAATGCCGCATCGGCGCGCAGGGCACCGACGGTTTCGCCGAAGTCCTCACCGGCGGCGGCTGGCGCGCCGTCACCAAAAACGGCGCCTGCTCCGGCGGCGGCTCCATGAATTACGACCACGACATGCCGCCCTACATCCAGCAGATGGCCGACTGGCTCGATGACGACCGCCGCGTCCACCCCTGCAACTT
>DASQHM010000030.1:0-8149 GCA_035632095.1 Candidatus Cybelea sp.
CGACAAAAGATAGCCACCGGCTAACGGCATCCAAATAATTCTGGGGGACATTGTGCGTATGATGCTTCGTTCCGCTTTTTTGGCGGCGCTTGCTTGCTGCCTGCTTCTTGGCTCGCCTGTCTTCGCCGACGACGAGGAAGATAATCAGGATCAACAACAAGAGTCGGTTCAGGAGCAGAACCAGGACCAGGCGGACGACAATAGTGGCGAGGACAACGGCCGCGCGAGCATGGAGCAGCAAGACCAGGAAGACGATTTGAACCAGCGCCAGGCGCAGGAGCGGGAGGCCGATGAGCTGGAACGCGCGGCGCAACAGGCAGAGGCGGAAAACAATGCCGCATTGGCGCAGATGCTGCGCAACCAGGCGGCGGCGGCGCGCGACAACGCGGAGCGGATGAACTCGATTTCGCCGCAGGTCAGGCAACCGGCGAACGTTCCCCGCTCCACCGTCAGCAGCCCATCGCCCGCACCGCGGCCGGTGTCGCGCTGCTCGCCGAGCGCGAAAACCTGCGGCGCGCAATAGCCGGCCATCGACGAGGTTCGACGAGCTTCATCCTTCGACAAGCCCAGGACGAGGATCCTCTTCGATCCCTCACGGTGAGCCCGTCGAACCATGAGGCTGCGCCGCCCGGCGGCGCTACGTCTTTGCCAAAAGCGCCTTCAATTGATAGAGCAGGTCGAGGGCCTGGCGCGGCGTGAGCTGGTCGATATCGGCGGCGGCCAAAAGCCGCTCCACCTCCGACGTTGCCGCCGCCGGCTCGGCCGCTTTCGCGGCAACCTGGAACAGCGGCAGGTCGTCGGCGAGGCGCGCGACGGCGCCGGTCTGTCCGGTCTTCTCCAGCATGGCGAGCACCGCTTCCGCCCGGCGCACGACAGTCTTCGGCAAACCGGCGAGCTTCGCCACCTGGATGCCGTAGGAGCGGTCGGCGGCGCCGGGGCCGACCTCGTGCAGGAACACCACGTCGCCCTGCCATTCCTTCACCCGCATGGTGCGGTTGGCGAGCTCGGGCAGGCGCGCGGCCAGCGCGGTCAATTCGTGGAAGTGCGTGGCGAAAAGCGCGCGGCTTCGGTTGCTCTCGTGCAAATGCTCGACCGCCGCCCAGGCGATCGACAAGCCGTCGAAGGTCGCGGTGCCGCGGCCGATCTCGTCCAGGATCACCAGGCTCCGCTCGGTGGCGAGATTGAGGATCGCCGCCGTCTCCACCATCTCGACCATGAACGTCGAGCGCCCGCGCGCCAGGTCGTCGGCCGCGCCGACGCGGCTGAACAGCCGATCGACGGCGCCGATCTCGGCGCCCGCCGCCGGAACATAGGCGCCCATCTGGGCCAGAATCGCGATCAGCGCGTTCTGGCGGAGAAAGGTGCTCTTGCCGGCCATGTTGGGGCCGGTGAGAAGCCATAGCCTTTGGCCGGGTCCGAGATCGCAATCGTTGGCGACGAAGCCCCCGCCGCCGCTCGCTTCCAGCGCCGCTTCGACCACCGGATGACGCCCGCCTTGCACATGAAACGCCACGCCCCAATCCACCTTAGGCCGCGACCAGCGCCGCTCCTCGGCAAGCTCGGCGAGAGCGGCGGCAACGTCGAGGCGCGCCGAAGCATCCGCCGCCTTGGCGATTTCGCGGCCGCGGACCGTGACTTCGCCGACCAGATCGTCGAACAGCGCCAATTCCAGCGCCAAGGCGCGATCGGCGGCTTGGGCGATTTTCGTTTCCAGCTCGCCGAGCTCCACCGTCGAATATCGCACCGCGTTGGCCATGGTCTGGCGATGGATGAAATCCCGGCCCATGCGTTCGGCATGGCGCGGCGTCACTTCGATGTAGTAGCCGAGCACGTTGTTGTGGCGCACTTTCAGGCCCGGCACGGCCGTTGCCTCGGCATATTTGGTCTGCAACGCCGCCACGTGCCGGCGGCTTTCGTCGCGGAGCAGCCGCAGCTCGTCGAGTTCCGGCCGATACGCGTTGGCGACGAACCCGCCGTCGCGCGCCAGCACCGGCAATTCCGCCGCGAGCGCGCGGCGCAGCCGGTCCACCAGCTCGCCGTGAAAGCCCAGATCCTCGACCGCCGCCGCTGCGAGACTCGGCAAGCCGCCGGGCGACGTTCGCGACAGAACCTCTTTCGCGGCATGAGTCTCGGCCAGGCCATCGCGAACCGCGGCCAGATCGCGCGGCCCGCCGCGCCCGAGCGATAGTCGGGAGAGAGCGCGTTCCAGATCCGGCATGCGAGCCAAGACGCCGCGCAACGCCTGGCGCATGGCCGCGTCGTCGACGAAGGCCTGCACCATGTCGAGGCGCGCGGCGATGGCTTTCGGATCGGTCAGCGGTGCTGCGAGATGCTGCGCCAGCAGGCGTGCACCCGCGCCGGTCAGAGTGCGGTCGATGGTGCTGAGCAGGCTGCCGGCGCGCGCGCCCGACAAAGTCTCCGTCAATTCGAGATTGCGCCGGGTGGCGCCGTCGATGGTCATCACGTCGCCGGCCGCGACCTGGCGCGGCGGCTTCAACTGCGGCAGCCGGCCCTTCTGGGTCAGCGCCACGTAGTCGACCAGGGCGCCGGCGGCGGAAAGCTCGGCGCGATTGAAGGCGCCGAAACCGTCGAGCGCGGCGATGCCGTAAAGCGTCTTGAGGCGCCGCTCGCCGGCGAGCGCGTCAAAGCGCGGTTGCGGCAGTGGGCTGAGTTTGCCCTTCCATTCGCCGAGCAGCTCGAAGAGCTCCGGCACTCCGAGCAGCGTTTCGGAGATGAGAATCTCGCCGGGCTCGAGCCGCGACAATTCCGCGCCGAGGCTCGCCAGGTTCACGGGCGCGGTTGTGAGATCGCCGGTCGAAATGTCGGTCCAGGCAAGCGCATAGCGGTTCTCCGCCCGCGCCAGCGCCGCCAGGTAATTGTTCCGGCGCGCATCCAGAAGCGCGTCCTCGGTCAGGGTGCCGGGCGTCACCAGCCGCGTCACTTCGCGGCGAACTACGGCCTTCGCGCCGCGCTTTCGCGCCGCCGCCGGGTCTTCGGCCTGTTCGCACACGGCGACCTTGAAGCCGCTGCGGATCAGCCGCGCCAGGTAGGCGTCGGCGGCATGCACCGGCACGCCGCACATGGGAATGTCGGCGCCGTCGTGCTTGCCGCGCTTGGTGAGGGTGATGTCCAGCGCGCGGGACGCTTTCACCGCATCGTCGAAGAACAGCTCGTAGAAATCGCCCATCCGGTAGAACAGCAGACAATCGCTGTTCTCGGCCTTGATGGCGAGATACTGCGCCATCAGCGGCGTGGCGCCGGCGTTCGCATCGGCTTCGTTGGGCAGCGTCTCGTTCGGAACGGACATCGGCGCTCGGGCGGTTCGGTGCGGGCACCGTAACATAACCGAGGCACCGGAAAAGCCGCCGGCGCGAGGCTCTAGCCGACGGCGGTTTTCGCTACGCGAACGCTGCGGCTCGCCGGGAAGTGGATCGTCGCCGTGGTCCCGCGGCCCGGCTGGCTTTTCAGCTCAAGCGACCCGCCGTGCAACTCCGCCAGGCTTTTGACCAGTGGCAGGCCAAGGCCCGACCCCTCGTACTTGCGTTCGAGCGAGCTGTCCACCTGTCCGAAAGGTTCGAGTGCCTTGCCGAGGTCGGCCGGCGACATGCCGATGCCCGTGTCGATCACCGCGATGTCGAGGCCGAAGTCGGGCCGCCGGCCGGCTTCGACCACGATGCGGCCGCCCGCGGGCGTGAACTTGACGGCATTGGACAAAAGGTTCAGCAGCATCTGCTTCACGGCCCGGCGCTCGGCGTAGAGCGCCGGCACGTCGCCCGGCGTCCGCGCGGTCAATTCGAGCTGCGCCGTCCGCGCCCGGGGAACGAGCAGATCCGCGGTCGAGTCCACCAGGTCGGCGATGTCGATGCTCTCCTCGACCAATTCGCGCTTGCCCGCTTCGATCTTGGCAAGGTCGAGAATGTCGTTGATCAAGCCGAGCAGATGCGCGCCGCTGTCGTGGATATCGCGCGCGTAGTCGCGGTATTTCGCGTGGCCGAGCGGGCCGAAAATCTCGCGATGCATCAGCTCGGCGAAACCGAGAACGGCATTGAGCGGCGTGCGCAGCTCGTGACTCATGTTGGCGAGGAATTCCGACTTGGCGCGGCTCGCGGTTTCGGCGCGCTCCTTGGCGGCGAACAATTCGGCTTCGGCGCGCTTGCGCGCCGTCATGTCGGTCTGGGTGAATACCCAGCCGCCGTCCGGCAGCGGATTGCCGCGTATTTCGAGTGCGCGATTCCCCGGCATGGGCCGCTCGATGACGAACGATCGGCCGGAAGCGATCAAGTCCCGCCGACGTTTCAGTTCGCGGTCGGCCGTGTCGGGCGGGAATTGGCTGGCTTTGGCGAGTTCATCGATGAATTCGTCGAAGGTCATGCCGACGCGAAGCTGTTCGCGTTCCAACTCCAGGATTTCCACGCAACGGCTGCTGTAGTCCACCAATCGCAGATCGCGGTCGAACACGACCACGCCGTGGGTGATGTGGTCGAACGTCGCCTGCAGCACCAGGTTGGCGCGGTCCAGCTCGTCGCTGCGCTCTTTCAGCTGCGTGATGTCGGATTGCAGCAGGAGGCGCCCGCCGGCCTGCATGGGATGGATCGAGAAGCGGAGCTGGCGGCCGTCGGCCAATATGACTTCGCGCGGCTCGCCGCCAGCGCGGAACCATGCGAGCGTCGCTTCGACCCATTCCGCTTCGTGGCCGACAATGGCGGGAAACGTTCCCGCGGCGGCGAGCACGCCGAGGATTGTTTTAAGCGGAGTGCCGCGTTCCGTGAGATTTGAGAATGCCGTTGTACCGACCCGGAAGCGGCCGCTGGTCAGCACCAGCCGCTCGTCGGCATCGAACAGTGCGACGCGATCGGGAATGTATTCGATGGCATCGAGCAGCCGCGACTGGGTCTGCTCGAGTTCGGTCATCAACCGATCGGCTTGCACGCGGGCGCGCACGCCGGCGAGGAAATTGCGATAGCTGGCGCGATGGAACGCCGCCAGGAAACCGGCGTAGACGACGCAACCGGCCGCCATCACCGCGTTTTGCGCTCCGCCCTCCACCATCAGTCGCGTGGCCAATCCGAGCAGGGGCGGCAACAGGAAGGCGTAGCACGCCCGCGGAAAGATCGAGAGGCTGGCGACAGCGACGCCACTGAGACCGGCAACGACAAACGCAAGGTAGACCTGCGATGTCGGCTGGTCCGTTTCGAAGAAACGATAAGCGGCGAATGCCCAGGGTGCGGCCGAGAGCAGTGCGGCCAGGGGCGCCCGGAGGTTCCAGCCGATGCCGTTCTGCAAATTGGAATCCGCGTCGCGAAACTCCTGCCAATTGCGGATGCCGGCCAGCATCGTCAGCAGCACGACGCCAAACCATGCGATGAGCACCAGATGCGGCTGGTCCGGCCAATAGACCGCGAGGGTCACCAGGCCGAGCGCGACAAGGCCGATGGTCATGATCGGCATGGTGCGGCTCAGGTGCGCGGCCTGCAGGGCGCGAATCTCCGCCGCCTCCGCGGAGGCACCTTCTGGGCTCATCACAGCTTGAGACAAACCGATCATTCCCGCCCGCAATACATGCCGAGCTCCAGCTCGGGGCGTTCTCCGCCGCAGGGAGGCCAATTAATGCAACCCGGCAGCCGCCTTGTCGCGGAGCGAAGAGCTTAAGCGTGATGACGGTTACAACTGGTAAACGGGCCGCTAAGTCGTGCAACCGATGCGGCAGTGTGTCCCATATTGCGGGCTTGAGCCTTGATTTTTCTGGATTTATCCGGCCGGGCAGGGTTTGTCTTCGGGTGCCGAAGGGCCTTAGAATGGAATTTGGACCCAGGTCGGGTTCGCCGGCGGCCGTCCAGTCGCTGCCGGACTAGAGTCTGAGGGAAACGCCGGGACCCAATGAACGACACCAAATTCGAGGGCCTCTACCAAGAGGCCTTGCTGTTCCACGCGCGCGGACGGCCGGGAAAGATCGAAATCACGCCCACCAAGCCGATGGCGACGCAGCGCGATCTGTCGCTTGCCTACTCGCCCGGCGTGGCCGCGCCTTGTCTCGCCATCCATGCCGATCCCAACTTGGCTTACGACTACACGGCGCGCGGCAACATGGTGGCCGTGATCTCCAACGGCACGGCGGTGCTCGGGCTCGGCAACCTCGGCGCGCTCGCCTCCAAGCCGGTCATGGAAGGCAAGGCCGTGCTGTTCAAGCGGTTTGCCGACATCGACGCCATCGATCTCGAAGTCGCGACCGAGGACGTGGACAAATTCGTCGACGCGGTGCGCTATCTCGGCCCGAGCTTCGGCGGCATCAACCTGGAAGACATCAAGGCGCCGGAGTGCTTCATCATCGAGCAGCGCCTGCGCGAAGTGATGGACATTCCCGTGTTCCACGACGACCAGCACGGGACTGCGATCATCGCGGTCGCGGGCCTGATCAATGCGCTCGACCTCACCGGCCGCAAGATCGAAGACATCAAGATGGTGGTGAACGGCGCCGGCGCGGCCGGCATCGCCTGCCTCGAACTGATCAAGAGCATGGGCCTGCCGCACGAGAACGCCGTTCTCTGCGACACCAAGGGAGCGATCTACGAAGGCAGGCGCGAGGGCATGAACCAATGGAAGTCGGCTCATGCCGTGCGCACGCGCGCGCGTTCGCTCCAGGAAGCGCTGGAAGGCGCCGACGTGTTCTTCGGGCTCTCGGCCAAAGGCGCCGTTACCCGCGACATGGTCAAGGTGATGGCCAAGAAGCCGATCCTGTTCGCCATGGCCAATCCGGACCCGGAAATCACGCCGGAAGACGTGGCCGAGGTGCGGTCCGACGCCATCATCGCCACCGGCCGGTCCGACTATCCGAACCAGGTCAACAACGTGCTCGGCTTCCCCTACATCTTCCGGGGCGCCCTCGACGTGCGGGCCAGCACCATCAACGACGCCATGAAGATTGCCGCCGCCCAGGCCATCGCCGAATTGGCGCGCCAGGACGTGCCGGACGAAGTCGCCGTCGCCTACAAGGGCGAGCGCCCGCAATATGGGCCGAACTACATAATCCCGGTGCCCTTCGACCCGCGGCTCATAAGCCACGTGCCGGTTGCCGTGGCCAAGGCGGCGATCGCTTCCGGCGTGGCGCGCCGGCCAATTGCCGATCTCGGTGCCTATCGCCGCAAGCTCAGGGCCCGGCTCGACCCGACCGCGGATTCCCTGCAGCTCATCTTCGAATCGGTGCAAGCCAATCCGAAACGCGTCGTGTTCGCCGAGGGCGAAGAGGAAAAGGTCATCCGCGCGGCGATCGCCTTCCGCAACGGCGGCTATGGCACGCCGGTGCTGGTCGGGCGGGAGGCCAACGTCAAGGCGACGCTCGATCGCTTCGGTCTCGGCGCCGCCGCGGAAGGCCTCGAGATGCACAACGCGCGGCTCAGCCAGAACAACAAGCGCTATGTGGACCATCTGCACAAGCGCCTGCAGCGCCAAGGCATGCTCTACCGCGATTGCCAGCGCATGGTGAACCAGGATCGCAACGTCTTCGCCGCCTGCATGGTGGCTTTGGGCGATGCGGACGCCATGGTCACCGGCGTGACCCGCAACTGGTCCGATGCCTACGACGACGTGCGCCGCGTCATCGACGCCAGGCCGAAGCACCGCCTGTTCGGCGTCGCCATCATGGTCGCCAAGGGCCGCACCGTGTTCGTGGCCGATACCATGGTGCACGAGCTGCCAAGCGCCGTGGAGACCGCCGACATCGCCGTGCAGGCGGCGCAGCTCGCCCGCGAGATGGGCCACGAGCCGCGCGTCGCGTTGCTGAGCTTCTCGACCTTCGGCAATCCCATGCGCGAGAAGGCCCAGACCATGCGCGACGCCATGCGCATCCTGGACGCCCACGAGCACGACTTCGAATACGACGGCGAAATGGCTGCCGACGTGGCGCTGAACCCGGAGCTGATGAAACTCTATCCGTTTTCCAGGCTCTCCGGTCCGGCCAATGTGCTGATCATGCCGGGACTGCACTCGGCCAACATCTCATCCAAGCTGCTGCAGGAACTCGGCGGCGGCCTGACCATCGGGCCGCTGCTGATCGGCATGGCCAAGCCGGTGCAGATCGCCCAGCTCAACGCCACGGTCTCCGACCTGGTCAACCTCGCCGTTCTCTCTGCCTACAAGGCTGGGGCGTAGCGCG
>DASQHM010000031.1:0-11331 GCA_035632095.1 Candidatus Cybelea sp.
GGCGAAGCCCCAACTGGCCGGCCGGCGGCGCGCGCGGCCGAGCACCATGGCAAGCGGCGGCAGACTGCCGAGCCATCCGGCGGAGGCCGCGAGATGCACCAGTTGCGACACGAGCAGGGTCCAGCCGGAAACGCCCTCGACCGCGGCCGCATGCCCGGCCCAGGCGAGGCTTAGAACCAGCGCCAGGCCGAGCACCAATCCGATCCGCGTGTCCGCCGGCGCGCTCTCCCCGCCGCGCGCGCGGAAGAACAACCAGATCGCCAGCAGGAACAGGACCAGACCGCGAAACTGCCAGAGCCTGCCGAACAGCGTCTTCGATATCACGACGCCGATCACCGCCGGCGACATGGCGCCGGAGAACGGCCGCCCGCTCATGTTCATCGCTTCCGCGGCCAGCCACAGCAGGCCGGTTAGAAGCGCCACGATCAGGCTCCATGCCGTGGTGCGGTCGATCCATCGGCTGACAGCCTGAAGCTGCGCCGCGCTGTCGAGCGATACGCGGGCGGCGGGACGCGCCATCAGCAGCAGGAAGACGCAGCCGCCCGCCGGCACCATGCATGCCGCCATGTGCAGTCCGCGGACCGCGTCCGCCCAATCAATCATTTCGGCCGCTTCATGGCGCCACTTCGAAGGTGAAATGGCCTTCGGTCACGTGCGTGTCGACCGAAAGCGCCCGCCAGATCACTTTGTAGACGCCCGGCGGCAGTTGCTGCAGGGAAATGACCAGCAGCGCCTTGTCGCTCGCATCGACACGCTGGTCTCCTTTGTCGACCTGCTTCCCCGATGCATCCAAGACTTGCACGGTGGTGAAGGCCGGCTCGAGGTCCTGGGTATACCAGAGGTGCATCTCCGCCGGTGCGCCATGCACGGTGGAGCCGACCGCCGGATCGGCATGGTCGAGGAAGGCATGGGCGGATGCCGGTCCCGCCGCGCCGAGCAGCAGGGCCGTCGCGAACAACAGCGAGCGCGAGGTCATTGCGAACCTCCGAACAAGGGCTTGCCGATGGTGGTCGGGAAGATGTCGTCGAGGAACATGTGGAATTGCGCGATGGCGCCCACATAGTGACCCGAACGAGTATTGACCGGCACCAAGGCCTCGACGCCGATCTGGTAATAGCTCCCAACCCACAGCAGACCGGGAGCGACCGTGCCGGTCGTTTCGCGATTGCCATGCTCCGTCGGCGTTGAGAGCGAGAGTTCCACCACCGGAATGAAGCGATTGAACGGCGCACGCAATCCGATGTCCTTCACGAAGGATTGCAGGTACGGAATGCTGTACTCCACCGCGAAGCCCCATTGGATGTTCTGCTGGTGGATATCGACGCTGCCGTCGTCATGGGTCGTGTGGCCGCGATCGGGAACGGCGTAACCGAGCGTGCCGGTGATGGCAAAGGGCTTGAGCAAGCCCATGCTGTCCGGCAGGTCGCCCAGGCCTTTGCCGAACTCGAGGGTCGGCGTGTAGATGTTTTCCTTGTCGGCGCCGACGCGGGGCGCGCCGCTGCCGCCGATCTGCCATCCGAGCGCCGCGGCCATCAGCGCCTCGTGCTGATCGTCGCGAAAGAACACGTATTTCGTCGTCGTCTGGAAATCCGCGAGGCCGGTCGTCGTACTAACGCCCTTCGTCGCGATATGCTTCCAGGTCGCGGCGAATTCGAGGCCGAAATTCGGGGTGACGCGTTTCGAGAAATCGAAGAACGTGGTATCGATCTCGCGCGACGGCGGATTTGCTCCCGCCGGATTCTTGGTTACCTGCACGGTCGGTGTGGCAAGTTCGTCGCCGACGAAAGGATCGTCGGTGATCAAGGTTGCCGGAAAGAAGCGCTCGCCGGCAAAGCCGTGCGCAAGCGCCGGGGCATTTTGCGCCGTTATGGCGCCCGCCGCGCCGAGCGCGGCAAGCAGCGTTCCGCGCGGCGTGCGCGCGGACGCGAGAATTGTGCGAAGCATGTGTCGAGGTCTCCCATTTCGCTGACCTGTTGTGAGGGAACGAGCGCCGCGACGGCGCCTGGTCTCAGGTCAACGCGGGAGGGGCACGGGGTTGGGCAAGAGTGCGGACGCGGGCGTCATGACGCCGGTCGGGCAACTGCTGATCCGCCACCGCGGCAACGAGCAGCGGCTGCGGCAAATCGGGCGGCGTCGGTTGGAGCAGGTTGGCCAGGTTCTGGCCGGCTTGCCAGAGCGGGCACGCCGGCTGCTTGCCCTGGCTGGAATCGCCGAGCGGACTGCCGTTCTGCGGGCCGTGGCGATGCTCGTCCAGCAGCGCCAGCGCCGCATGCGCAACGCTCTGGTGCGAATCGGCGGAGCGGCTGGCGGTCGCAAAAGCGGAGGCGACATCCGCCGCGTCATGAGCCGGCGTGGCGATAAGTTGCAACACCAGCGCGAGCGCGCCGAGCCAAGCCATGGCCCGGCAATGCCGCAACCGGCTCAACAATCGATTTCGCCCCACTTTCGACGGCGCGCGGTGCCGCACGGCACTCCTCGTCTAGCCCATGTCGCGTCCCGGACGTAAACACTTCGCCCGGCGCGATTAGTCCCAGCTTGGCAGATCGGCGGCCGGAAGCCAATGCGCGCAATCACCGGAAGCGCTTATCGCCGGCCTTCACAATCGCTTGAACGTCTCAACCGGCGCGCCATGAGCGCAGTCCTTGGCGGGACGGTGCCGGCGACCTATGTTTGCACCATGCGCGCCTTCCTTATCGCCCTAGCAATAGCGTTAATGCTGCCCGCCATGGCCTTCGCCAAGCAGGGCGACGAGCGGCTCGACAGCCTGTTCGAGCGGCTGCAGGCGGCGCATGACGCGGTCGAGGTCAAGGTGCTAGAAGCCGCGATATGGCAGATCTGGCTGCAATCGGGCAGCGATTCGGTCGATCTGCTGATGCAGGACGGCACCCTCGCCATGAGCCAGGGCGATTACCGCAAGGCGCTCGAAGCGTTCGACGCCATAGTGCAGGTCGAGCCCGATTTCGCCGAGGGATGGAACAAGCGCGCCACGCTCTATTACGTCATGGGCAACTACCAGGCTTCCATCGCCGATATTCAAAAGACCCTGGCACTGGAACCGCGGCACTTCGGCGCGCTCTCGGGCCTCGGGCAGATCCTCGACCGGCTGGAAGACGCCAAGGGCGCACTCGCGGCCTACAGCCGCGCGCTCGCGGCCGATCCGCATCTGGATGACGTGCGCGAGCGCGTGAAGCAGCTCACGCTGAAGGTCAAGGGCAGCCCGATCTGAGTCAGCGCCGGCGGCCGTCTGGATCGACCCAGGCCAAGCGCAGGATGTTGGTGGCGCCCGGCGTGCCGAAGGGAACGCCGGCCGTGATGACGATGCGCTGGCCCTTTTCGGCGAATCCCTCGGTCATTGCGGTGCGGCCCGCCTTCTCGACCATGTCGCCGAAGTTGGTGGCATCGATGTTGGGCACGCAGTGGACGCCCCAGGCGATGGTGAGCCGCCGCGCCGTGTCGAGCGAGGGCGTAAGGCAAAGCACCGGCACGCGCGGCCGCTCGCGGGCGGCCCGCAAGGCAGTCGAGCCCGACGTCGTATAGGTGACGATAGCGGCGGCGTTGATGGTTTCCGCCACCTGGCGCGCCGCCGCCGTGATCGCGTCCGCCGACGTCGGTTCCGGATTGGCGTGCTCGGCATCCATGATGCCGCGATAGAGCGGCTCGCTCTCGATCCGTTCGGCGATGCGGCTCATGGTGGCGACCGCGTCCACGGGATATTCGCCGGCGGCGGATTCCGCCGACAGCATGATCGCATCCGTACCGTCCCACACGGCAGTGGCGACGTCGGAGACTTCGGCCCGCGTGGGCGAAGGCGCGTGCACCATGCTCTCCAGCATCTGCGTCGCCACGATCACCGGCCGGCCGGCGCGGCGCGCGGCGCGGATGATGCGTTTTTGCAAGCCCGGCACTTCTTCGAGCGGCAGCTCCACCCCGAGATCGCCGCGCGCCACCATCAACGCGTCGGCAAGCTCGATGATTTCGTCGAGACGGCGCACCGCCGCCGGCTTTTCGATCTTGGCCAGCACGGCGGCGCGGCCGGCGACGAGCTTGCGCGCCTCCGCGAGATCGTCGGGGCGCTGAACGAAGCTCAACGCCACCCAGTCGACGCCGAGGCCGATGGCGAATTCCAGGTCGCTGCGGTCCTTTTCGGTCAGCGACGTCAACGGCAGGACCGCGTCGGGCACGTTGACCCCCTTGCGGTCGGTGAGCGTGCCGCCGGTGACGACCATGCAATCGGCGTAGTCGTTTCCCGCCTCTTTCACCACGAGCCGGATCTTGCCGTCGTCGAGCAGCACGCGCATGCCGGCGGCAAGTGCCGCGAAGATTTCCGGGTGCGGCAGCGGAGCGCGCGTCCGATCGCCCGGCACCGTCGAGAGGTCTAGACGGAAATGCGATCCCTGCAGCAGGTGCGCGGTGCCGCCGGCCAGCGTGCCGACACGGAGTTTCGGTCCCTGCAGATCGGCGAGAATGCCGATCGGCCGGCCGGTCGCGTCCTCGAGTGCGCGGATCGCGGCGTGGCGCTGGCGATGCTCATCCCGCCCGCCGTGGCTGAAGTTCAGCCGGAACACGTCGGCGCCAGCCTCGAACAGTCTAGCGATCATGGCCGGATCGGAACTGGCCGGTCCAAGCGTCGCGACGATTTTTGTATTGCGCTGCCGACGCATCCGCCGAAGCTTAGCCTCGCGCCGTTGGCGGCGCCACAAGGATCGCGCGGAAGTCGTTGATGTTGGTGCGTGTCGGCCCGGTGACGACCAGATCGCCGAGCGCCGAAAAGAAACCGTAGGCGTCGTTGTCGGCGAGGCGCGCCCTTGCATCCATTCCGAGCGCCGCCGCGCGGCGGAGCGAGTTGGGCCCGGCGATCGCGCCGGCGTTGTCCTCGCTGCCGTCGATGCCGTCCGTGTCGCAGGCGATGGCATGGATGCCCGGCGCACCGTCGAGCGCCAACGTCAACGCCAACAAATATTCGGCGTTGCGCCCGCCGCGCCCCTTGCCTTTCACCGTGACCGTGGTCTCGCCGCCGGAAAGGATGCAGACCCGGCTGCCGGCTTTGGCGCGCGCCAGCGCCAGCGCGGCATGGGCCGTGCCGAGCTCGCGTGCCTCGCCCTCGAGAGCATCGCCCAGGATTTCCGGCGCGAATCCCGCATCGCGCGCCACGGCGCCGGCGGCATCGAGGGCCCCGCCCGGCGTCGCGACGATCCGGAATTCCGCGCGCGCCAAACGCGGGTCGCCGGGCTTCGGCGATTCCTCGCGCGCCGCAGCGAGATGCGCCAGGACGGCCGGCGGTCCGGCGATGCGATACTTGGCCAGGATCGCGCGCGCTTCGGCGAACGTGGTCGGATCGGGCACGGTCGGACCCGATGCGATGGTGGCCGGGTCGTTGCCGGGCACGTCCGAGATCGCCAGCGTCACCACGCGCGCGGGCGCCGCCGCCGCGCCGAGACGCCCGCCCTTGATGGCCGAGAGATGCTTGCGCACGCAATTGATCTCGCCGATATTGGCGCCGGACCGCAGCAGCGCGCGCGTCACCGCCTGCTTGTCGGCGAGGGACAATCCCGGCGCCGGCATGGCGAGCAGCGCCGAGCCGCCGCCGGAAACAAGGCAAAGCACCAGATCGTCGGCGCTCAAGCCCTGCACCATCGCCAGGATACGCTTCGCCGCTTCCGTCCCGGCCGCATCGGGCACCGGATGCGATGCTTCGACCACTTCGATGCGCGAAGCGGGCGCGCCATGTCCGTAGCGCGTCACGACCAGGCCCTGCAGCGGGCCCGGCCAATGACGCTCCACCGCCACCGCCATGGACGCGGCACCCTTGCCGGCGCCGACCACGAGGGTGCGGCCTTTCGGCGGCTCGGGCAGATGCGGCGGCAGGCAGGTCGCGGCATCGGCGGCACGGACCGCGGCATCGAACAGAGTGCAAAGCAGCGTGCGCTCGTCGCCCATGCCCGGCATCTTACCGGCGGACGCGCGCGCCGCGATAGACCTCGGGCAGCAGCAACGCCATGAGGATGCTGACCGCCTGCCATGCCGGGAACAGCAGGATCGCGTGGCCGAATGCGCCGCTCGAATAGATGCGGACGCCTTCGAAACTGAGCCCGCGCCATTGCAGATCGAGCAGCGCGCCCATGGCCGGCTGGAGCACGGCGCCGGCGCCGATCATGATCGTGTTGGCGAGGCCCGTGGCGGTGCTTGCGAGTTCCGGCGAGGTATAGGCGCGGCACATGGAATACGAGATCAGCATGCCGCCGCTGGCGATGCCGATGAGCAGATAGATCGCGCCGATCACCGGAACCGGCAGCGCCGACACGAAGGCGAGATCGAGCCAGCCGAGCGCCGCCACGGCAAGCGAGCCTACGAGCGGCGGCCGGTGCCAGCCGATGCGATCGGTGATCGAGCCGATGAGCGGACCGCCGAGGCCCCAGCCGACCAGCAGCAGCGCGTTCAGATTGGCGGCGGCGGCGTGACTGAGACCGTGGGTCTGCATGAGGAACGGCACGCTCCACAAACCGCCGAAGGCAAGCATCGGCCCGGACAAGCCGCAGCCGGCGAACGCCGCCATCCAATTGTATCGCTGACGCATGACGATGCGGACCGCGCCGAGCAGCGAACGCTTCGGCTTCGGCCGCGGTACCCGCGGGTCGCGCACGAAAATTGCGATGGGCACCACCAGTGCCGCCAGCGCCAGCGCGACGGCCGCCAGACTGGCGCGCCAGCCGAAGCCCTCTACCGCATAGGCCAAGGGCCCTTGCGCCAAGACCGCGCCCGCAGTGCCGGCGGTCATGGTGAGCCCGGTCACCATGGCGAGCCGGTTCGCCGGCAGCCACAAGGCGGCCAGACCGACGGCGACAAGGAAGCTCGCGCCGCCGCCGAGCCCGCTGATCAGGCGGCCGAAATCCGCCGTGGCGAGATTGTGCGACGTGGCGAAGAGCAGGGTGCCGATGGCGCACAGGCCTGCCGCCGAGACAAGCAGCACGCGCGGGCCGAAACGGTCGAGCACGGCGCCGATGGGGATTTGCATTCCGGAATAGGCATAGAAGTAGAACGACGACAACGCGCCGAGCGCCCCCGCGCCGACGGAGAACTCGTGCATCAACTCGTCCACCATGACGCCCGGGCTCAGGCGCACCAGGAATTCCATGCAGAAAAAAACCGCCGCGAGGCCCCACACGAGCCAGCCGGTCATGCTCGGCGTGTCGCCCGCACGGCCGGTCATGCCGCTGCCACGTCGTCGCGGGTCCGGGCCACCAGGATTCCGGCCAGCACCACGGCGCCACCGATGAACTGCAGCGTGCCCAGCGCCTCGCCAAGCAGCACCCAGCCGAGCACGGCGGCCGTGAGCGGCTCGATGAGAATGACAAGAGCCGAGAACGACGCGGGCAGGTGGCCGAGCGCAAAGGCGATCAGGCCCTGCCCCGCCACCTGGCTCACCCAGGCCAATCCGACCAGCAGGGCGAGACCCTCCAGCGTCAGCGGCAGAACGCTTTCGCCTTCGAGATACGACGCCACGAACAATCCGGCGCAGGTAACGACACTCGAATAAAACATGACCGTCGCGGCCGGCACGCGGGTGCGCAACGCGGCCAGGGCCACCATATAGCTGCCGAAGAAGAGCGCGGTCACCAGGCCGTACGCATCGCCGACCACATGACCGGCGCCGAATTCGAGCGACGACCCGACCAGCAGCGCCGCGCCGCCGAGACTCAGGATCATGCCGACGAGGAAGCGGAGCTTGATGCGTTCGTTGAGGAATGCCCATGCGCCGACGGTGACGACGATGGGCGAAAAGTTCGCGAACAGCGTCGCGTTGGCGACCGACGTGCGGAGGATCGACCAATGCCAGAACGCGAGGTCGCCGACGAACAGGATTCCGCAAAGCGCGATGGATCGCATGTCGCGCCGGTCGAGGCCGAATTCGGGCAGGCTGGCGCGCTCGACGCGCATCCACACGTAGAGCAGCGGCAGGGCCCATAGCATGCGGTGGAACGCGGTGGCGACCGGCCCGAGTTCGCTCAAGCGCACGAAGATCGGCGACGCGCCGATGGCGATGCTGCCGAGCACGAGAGCGGCCAGAGCCGTCGCGGGCCGGCGCGCCGCTGAGACTGCGATTGCCATGCCCGTGCCGCTTACGCCTGACCCTTGGCCGGCGCTAGTTTCGGCAAACCGCCCTCGCCCACGTCCCAGAACAGCCCGGCCATGAGCTGCAGGCCTTCGCGCACCAGCGGCGCCAGCAAATGCTCGTTCGGCGCATGCTGCGAGCACGACGAATAGGAATGCGGCACCCAGAGCGTCGGCAGGCCGAGAACGTCGGTGAACACATCGTTCGGCAGGCTGCCGCCCAGGTTGGGGATCACGTCCGGCGCGCGCCCCGCGGATGCCGCGAGCGACCGCGCCGCCCAGCGCGCATAGGGATGATCCGGATCGAGGCGCGTCGCCACGAACATGGTATCGCGCGACGGCGCGACTTCTACGGCGCCGAATCCGTGCGCGTCCAAGTGCCGGCGGATCGCCGGCAGGAATTGCGCCGGGTCGGTGTCGACCGTGTAGCGGATCTGGCAATGGGCCGCCGCCTTCGCCGGCACCGCATTGACCGGCCGGTCCGGATCGCCGGTGCGGTAGGCAAGGACTTCGAAGGTGTTCCAGGCGAAGACCCGCTCCACCGGCGTCAATCCGCGTTCGCCCCACTCCGGATCGATGGCCGGCGCGCCGGCGCCGCCGTCGAGCTCGATGTCGCGAAGCGCGTGACGAACCGAATTCGGGATCGCCTTCGGCTTCAGCTCCGGGATCAGGATTTCGCCCCGCGCCGAAACGATGGAGGCGATGGCGTGCGCCAGGATGATGCCCGGATTGGCGAGCAGTCCGCCCCAATTGCCGGAGTGGTGGCCGCCTTCGCGCAAGGTCAGGCCGAGGTCGAAGTTGAGCGTGCCGCGCGTGCCCATGAACAGGCACGGCCGTTCGCGCTTAACGCGCGGGCCGTCGGAGCCGATCAGCACGTCGGCCTTGAGCGCGGCGTGCTCGGCTTGGCAGACCTCGCGCAATCCCGCCGAGCCGGTCTCCTCGCCGGTCTCGATCAGGATGCGCGAGTTGAAGCCGAGCCGCCCGCGCACGCCGATGACCGCCGCGAGCGCCGCCATGTTGATGCTGTGCTGGCCCTTGTTGTCGGCGGTGCCGCGGCCGTAGATGCGCTCGCCCTCCTGCACCAGCGACCAGGGCGACAGGCCTTTGCGCCAGCTTGCGTCCTGGCCGCGAATGACGTCGCCGTGCCCATAGGTCAGCACCGACGGCAAACCCTCGCCCTCCATGCGCTCCGCAATCAGGAACGGGCCGAATTCGGGCTTCGGATTGTCGACGACGCGCCAGACGTAGCCGAGCTTCGCCAGGCTCGGTCCGATCTCACGCTCAAGATACTCGTAGAGCGCGGCGCGCCGGTCCGGATTCTGGCTCTCTGTCCGAATGGCGACCCGGCGCGCAAGGTCGGCGAGAAAACCGCCGTCGTCGAAATGCCGTGCCGCCGCGGCCATGGCCTGCTCGCGCGACATTGCCGGCCTCAGCGCCGCATGCGGGCGAAGGGATGGGTGCTGGACAATCCGCCGTCCACGGCAACGGCTTGGCCGTTGACGTAGGACGCATCGTCGCTGGCGAGGAACAGCGCCATATGCGCGATCTCGTCCGGCACGCCGTAGCGCTGCAGCGGATTGAGCTGGCCGATCTTGCCTTCGGTGCCGCGCGCCCGCGCGCCGTCGAAGATCGGCTTGGTCATGCCGGTTTCGATCAGGCCAGGACATATGGCATTGACGCGCACGCCGGTGCCCGTCAGCGAATTGGCCGAGGTTTGCACCAGGCTGATGACGCCTGCCTTGCTGGCGCTGTAAGGATTGCCGCCGGCGTTGGCGCGGAGCCCTGCGACCGAGGCGGTGCAGATGATGGAGCCCTTGCCTTGCGCGGCCATGTGCTTGCCGGCGTGCTTGATGGCGAGCCACGGGCCGATCAGGTTGACGCGCAATATCTCCTGCCACTGCTCCACCGTCTGCTCGAACAGCGGCACCATGCCGCCCGAGATGCCGGCGTTGGCATAGATCACCTCGAGCCCGCCCAGGTCCCTGACGGCGCGCGCCACGAAGGCTTGCACGTCCGGCTCGGAGCCGGCGTCGGCGGTCACGGCGATGGCTTTGCCGCCGGACGCCTTGATGCGCTCCGCCGTTTCCTTGACCGCATCGGTCTTGTCGACGGCGAGCACCGCGGCGCCCTCTTTGGCGAAGAGCAGCGCGCTGGCGCGGCCGATGCCGCTGCCCGCGCCGGTGACGATTGCCCGCTTGCCCTGAAGCCTGGCCATGGACCTCTCCCTTTTCCGATTCGGCAACTGCCGACCTTAGCCCCAGCATCATTTAAACCGCAACAAGCGGAGCGTTCGGCGCGGGCCGGCTGCTTAACGTCGATCCAACGACTGCATCGAAGGGATCGACGCCCATGCGAACGCACACCACCACGGCGCTGCCGCCCATCGCCGGCGCGCCAGACTTTCCGGCATCGCCGATACAGCAGCAAGACCGCCTGCGACGGGGTTTCGCCGCCGCTGCCCGATTCTTGCGTCTATGGCGCTTGCGCATGATCGAACGCGCGTTTCTGGCGCAGCTTTCGGACCATCAACTGTGGGACATGGGGTTGACGCGCTGGGAAGCGCGCCGCGAGATCGACAAGCCGTTTTGGCGCTGAGCCGCTCCCTTATTTCTCCCGTTCGCGATAGTCGCCGAAGGTCTTGTCGCGCAAGGAGAGCGCGTGGCGCACGCCCTTGGCGAACTCCTTGCGGTACTCGAGGCTCGCTTCCGTGGTGAAGGCGAGCGCCTGGATCTCCGTGCCGGCGCGGATGGCGGCGCGCAGACCCATGATGTCCATGGCCCGGTGCATGGCGCGCTTGTTGATCTGCTGCAGCTCGGTCGGAATCTTGGCGACGCGCTCGGCCATGTCCAGCACGCGCGCTTCCAGCTCGACGGCGGGCCAGGCGCGGTTGGCGAAGCCCTTCCGCACCGCGTCCGCGCCGCTGATGCTGTCGCCGGTCAGCATCATCTCCATGGCGTCGCGCAAGCCCATGAGCCAGGGGTGGAACTGCATGTCGGGCGGACTCATCAGGCGCACGGGCGGATAGCCGATCTGCGCGTCTTCGGCCACATAGACGAGGTCGCAGGCGGTGGCAAGTTCGCTGCCCCCGGCGAGGCAATAGCCGTGCACCTGCGCGATCACCGGCTTCGCCATGTCCCAGATGCGGAACGATCCCTCGATCACGTGCCGCGCCCATTGCCCCGGCCCGCCGGGCGTGTAGTACGGCTGATCGACGCGGTTGTC
>DASQHM010000032.1:0-2358 GCA_035632095.1 Candidatus Cybelea sp.
AGCGGGCGGCGCGGCATTTGGCCCCGGCGGCATCGACCTGACTATGCGCATCATTCGGTTCTTCGCGACATTGCTCGCGGTCATCGCCTTCGCTGCGTTGCTTGGCGTGGCGGTGGTCATTTACGGCTTGTGGCACTTCGGGCGCGGCTTGCCCGACTACCAGCAATTGGCCGACTACGAACCGGCGGTGACCACGCGCGTTCATGCCGGCGACGGCCGGCTTATCGGGGAGTTCGCCAAGGAACGTCGGCTGTTCGTTCCGATCAACGCCATTCCGAAACGCGTCTCCGATGCCTTCCTCGCGGCGGAAGACAAGAATTTTTACAGCCACGCGGGCGTCGATCCCATCGGTGTCGCCCGGGCCGTCGTCACGAATTTGATGAACTATGCGTCCGGTCAATCGCGCCGGCCGGTCGGCGCCTCGACGATCACGCAGCAAGTGGCGAAGAACTTCCTGCTCGGCAACGAGGTGTCGCTGTCGCGCAAGGCCAAGGAAATGATCCTCGCATTCCGGATCGAACGCGCCTTCAGCAAGCAGCACATTCTCGAGCTGTACCTGAACGAGATCTATCTCGGCTACGGAGCGTACGGCGTGGCGGCGGCGGCGCTCTACTACTTCGACAAGTCGCTCGACGAACTCAGCATCGCGGAAGCCGCCTATCTTGCCGAGCTGCCGAAGGCGCCGAACAACTACAATCCGCTGCGCTACCCCGAGGTCGCCATGAACCGCCGCAATTGGGTGATCGGCCGCATGGCGGAGGACGGCTTCATCACCGAAGCCGAGGCCGAAGCGGCCAGGAACGAGCCGCTGCGGATTCGCGAACACCGCGATATCGAATTTGTCGCCAAGTCCGAATGGTTCGCCGAGGAAGTCCGCCGCGAGCTGGTCCAGCGCTACGGCGAGGCCAAGCTCTATCAAGGCGGGTTGAGCGTGCGCACCAGTCTGGATCCGCAGTTGCAATTGCTGGCCGACAAGGCGTTGCACGACGGCTTGATCGCCTATGACCGCCGCCACGGCTGGCGCGGACCGCTCGCCCGCATAACGCCCGGTCCGGATTGGGCAAAGCAGCTTGCGGCCATGCCGGCGCCGGCGGGGCTGCTCGGCTGGCGGGTGGCGGCCGTGATCGGGACCAACGCGACGGAAGCGACGATCGGCTTTGCCGACGGCAAGCGGGGCCGCATCCCGTTCAGCGAGATGAGCTGGGCGCGGCCCTGGAAAAAGGATCAGGAACTCGGGCCGCCGATCCGAGAGCCGAGGGACGCCTTGCAGCCGGGCGACGTGATAGCAGTCGAGGCTGTGGCGAACGCCGGAAAAGATGTCTATGCGCTGCGCCAGATACCGAACGTCGGCGGCGCCATCGTGGTGATGAATCCGCACACGGGGCGGGTCCTCGCTCTCGTCGGCGGTTGGGATTATGCGCAGAGCCAGTTCGACCGGGCGATGCAGGCGCAGCGTCAGCCGGGATCGGCGTTCAAGCCGTTCGTCTATGCGGCCGCGCTCGATCACGGCATGACCCCGTCGAGCTTGATCCTGGATGCGCCGTTCGTGATGGACCAGGGTCCCGGCTTGCCGAAATGGCGGCCGCACAACTACGAGGACAAGTTCCACGGCCCGACGACCCTGCGCAATGCGCTGGAGAAGTCGCTGAACCTGGTGACCGTCCGCGTGGCGCAAGCCATCGGCATGGAGGCCGTGGCCGAAACAGCCAAGAAATTCGGCGTTGTCGACGATCTGCCGCTGCAGCTTTCCATGGCGCTGGGCGCCGGCGACACCACGCTGATGAAGATGGCCACCGCCTATTCCGAGTTCGTGAACGGCGGCAAAAAAATCATTCCGTCGTTGATCGATGGCGTACAGGACCGCAACGGCCGCACCGTGTTCCGCCATGACGACCGGCCGTGCCCCGCTTGCGTCGCCGACGTTTGGGAGCACCAGGCGCCGCCGGAGCTGCCCGATACGCGGCCGCAAATCGAAGATCCGCGCACCGCCTACCAGATCGTCTCAATGATGCAGGGCGTGGTGGAACGCGGCACTGGCGTGCGCATCCACGAGCTTGGGCGGCCGCTTGCCGGCAAGACCGGCACCACGAGCGATTTCTTCGACACCTGGTTCGTCGGATTCAGTCCAGACCTCGTGGCCGGCGTGTTCGTCGGCTTCGATCAGCCCCGCACGCTCGGGCCGCGCGAGCAGGGCGCTGCGGTGGCGGTGCCGATCTTCAAGGAATTCATGGGCGATGCGCTGGCGAACACGCCGGTGATCCCGTTCCGTATTCCGCCGGGTGTCCGCCTGGTGCGGGTCAACCTGGATTCCGGCCTGCCGGCGGAACCGGGCGAAAAGCATGTGATCCTGGAAGCCTT
>DASQHM010000033.1:0-5613 GCA_035632095.1 Candidatus Cybelea sp.
TGGCCGATTTGGCCATGACAACGCCATTGGCCGCGTCGCCGACGATGCTGACATGGCGCGTAAGGGTCGATTCCAGTGTGCGCGGTTCGATCGGACACCAACCCCAGGGATCGACCAGGCTCGCATCGATCAGGAATTGCGGCGCGCGCTGTTGCGGGATGATGTTGATGACATTGCCTTTCTGCGCGCCGAATTCCGTCGTGACCGTCATGGCGGCGGGATCGACCTTGGTGATGGTCCCGCCCGACGAGGCCGCGTACCAGTCGATCATGCCGGGATAAAGCGAATCCCATACGCTTTGAAACGTCTCTTGATGCGGGAACGTGTCCTTGGCGTCGAAAATCAGGATTTTCGATTTCGGTTTGTGCGTTTTCAGGTAGTGGGCGATGAGGCTGGCGCGCTCATAGGGTCCGGGCGGGCAGCGCGACGGGTTGATCGGCGGCGCGACGATCACCGTGCCGCCGTCAGGCATGGCTTCGAGCTGGCGGCGCAGGAGCGCCGTCTGCGGTCCCGCTTTCCAGGCATGCGGCATCTTCTCGAGCGCCGCGGCGTTGTAGCCTTCGATGGCGTCGAGCCGCATCTCCACGCCCGGCGCCAGCACGAGCCGGTCGTAGTCCATGACGCTGCCGGACCCGAGCGTGATCTTGCGCCGCGTGGTGTCGACCGCGCGCACTTCGTCGCGCAGAAAGCGCACGCCGTAGGCTTGCGCCAACCGGCCGTAGCTCACCGTGATGTCGGCCATCGTCGCCAGCCCGGCGATCACCTCATTCGAATGGGGGCAGGTGACGTAGTCTGGGTTTGGTTCGATGATCGTCACATCCAAGGTGTTGTCGAGCATGCGCAGGTGCTTGGCCACGGCCGCGCCGCCGAACCCGCCACCGACGATGGTGATGCGGGCCTTGCTTTGTCCATAGACAACGGACGGTGCGCCGGCGATGCCGAGCGCCGCCCCCGCCTGAAGCACGCGCCGCCGCGTAAGGGTATTGCGCCGGCGAGTCACTTCAGCGTCGCCAGATAAGCGGCCAGGCGTTCGTCCTCGTCGGGTGTGTATCCCTCGGCGACGCGGCGCATGATCGTGGCGGAGCGCTTGCCTGTGCGAAAGTCGTGCAATGCGGTGAGAATGTCGGCCGCGCTCATGCCCGCGATCTTGGGGATCGCGCCTTGGCCCTGGCCTCTGCTGCCGTGACAGGCAAGGCAATTTTGCGCCAGCATCGGCCCGCTGGCGCCCGCGGCACCGGCCTCGGCGGCCAATAAAACCGTGACCGCGGCGAGCACCGCAAATTGGGCTATACGAATTGCGTGGATCATCATTCGCGCGTCGATTCGAACCGTCCGGAACGATCCTAAGGTGTCGTTAATCCACGGCAAAGTCACGCCGTCGGCATGTATGGCGCAACCATTGGCGGGCGCGGCGTGCTGCAAGGCGCCGTTGCTTGACACGCTTGGGCGAAACCCGTAAACGAGGCCCTTCGCGGATTGGGGGCGTAGCTCAGTTGGTTAGAGCGCCGGCCTGTCACGCCGGAGGTCGCGGGTTCGAGTCCCGTCGCTCCCGCCATGTCCGCCGGCCGTTCGATCCAGGCTGCGGCAAAAGGCCTCTTCCGCCGCGTCGCCGCAGCACCCTTGACCCGGCTATTGCAGCGCAATATGTCAACACCGAAAGCGGCACGATTCGACTGGCGTTCGAGGCGGTTCATTCCGTTGTGGCAATCGCTTACGCCTGACCTTATAGTGCCGGGAAGTCATCTACGCCGCGGGCTTCGGGGGCGCCGCGTTGCAGTGCAGCACGGGTCGGTGGCGCGGAGTCCAAGGATGACCGCATGAACAGCACGCTGCTACAGAACCCGGCGCTGCAAAGTGTGCTCGCCGAATATCTGCCGATCCTCTTGTTCCTCGGCATCGCCATCGGCCTGGCGGGCGTGATCGTGCTCGCGTCGATGGTCGTGGCGCGGCAGAACCCGGAAGCGGAGAAGCTCGGCCCATATGAATGCGGCTTCGAGCCGTTCGAGGACGCGCGCCGGCAGTTCGACGTGCGGTTCTATCTGGTCGCTATCCTGTTCATCATCTTCGATCTGGAAGTCGCGTTTCTTTTTCCCTGGGCGATCGCGCTCGGCGACATCGGACTGTTCGGCTTCTGGTCGATGATCGTGTTCCTTGGCGTTCTCACCGTCGGCTTCATCTACGAGTGGAAGAAGGGCGCGCTGGAATGGGAGTGAGGTTCTAATGGCCGCAAGCACGGGCGATGCGGCAGGCGCGGGGCTGGTTCGGCAGGGCGCCGATCAGGACGCATATTTCCGCGATTTTTCGGACGCGCTGGCCGACAAGGGTTTCGTGGTTTCGCAGGTCGACAAGCTGATCAACTGGGCGCGCACCGGTTCGCTTTGGCCCATGACCTTCGGTCTGGCGTGCTGCGCCGTCGAAATGATCCACGCCTATATGCCGCGCTACGATTTAGATCGTTTCGGCGTCGTGCCGCGCGCGAGCCCGCGCCAGTCGGACGTCATGATCGTCGCCGGGACGCTGACCAACAAGATGGCGCCGGCGCTGCGCAAGGTCTACGACCAGATGGCCGAACCGCGCTACGTCATCTCGATGGGGAGCTGCGCCAACGGCGGCGGCTACTACCACTACAGCTATTCGGTGGTTCGGGGTTGCGATCGCATCGTGCCGGTCGACATCTACGTGCCCGGCTGCCCGCCGACGGCGGAAGCGCTGGTGTACGGCATTCTGCAATTGCAAAGAAAAATCCGCCGGATCGGCACCATCGTCCGGTGATGCGGCATTCGATCAATGGGTAGCTCGTAGAATCATGCAGCAGGCGCTCAACGAACTCGGCGCGCATATCGCCACGTCGCTGCCGGACAGCGTGTCCGGCTCGACTGTCGCGCATAACGAACTCATGATCGATGTGAAGGCGGCGGACGTGGTCCAGGTGATGACGTTTCTGCGCGACGACGCGCGCTGCCTGTTCAAGCAGCTGATCGACGTTTGCGGCGCCGACTATCCGGCGCGCGCGCCGCGCTTCGACGTGGTCTACAACCTTTTGAGTCTCAAGCTGAACCAGCGCGTGCGGGTCAAGGTGCGCACCGACGAGGAAACGCCGGTGCCGTCCGTCGTTTCGGTTTTTTCCGCCGCCGGATGGTTCGAGCGCGAAACCTGGGACATGTACGGCGTGATGTTCTCCGGCCATCCGGACCTGCGCCGCATCCTGACGGATTACGGTTTCGAGGGTCATCCGCTGCGCAAGGATTTTCCGCTCACTGGCCATGTGGAAGTGCGCTACGACGAGGAGCAGAAACGCGTCGTTTACGAGCCGGTCACACTGACCCAGGAATTCCGCAGCTTCGACTTCATTAGCCCCTGGGAAGGCATGACCAAAGAGCTGCCGGGCGACGAGAAGGCCGGCCAAGCCAAACCGAAGACGGGCGGATGACGCATGGCCGAAGTCCAGATCGCCAACTACACCATGAACTTCGGGCCGCAACATCCGGCGGCGCACGGCGTGCTTCGCTTGGTGATGGAGCTTGACGGCGAAATCGTCGAGCGGTGCGATCCGCATATCGGCCTGCTGCATCGGGGCACCGAAAAGCTGATCGAATACAAGACGTATTTGCAGGCGGTGCCGTATTTCGACCGGCTCGATTACGTCTCGCCCATGTGCCAGGAGCACGCCTTCGCGCTCGCCGTGGAGAAGCTGCTCGGACTGAAGGTGCCGCCGCGCGGGCAAATGATCCGCGTCCTTTTCAGCGAAATCACGCGCATCTTAAATCATCTGCTCAACGTCACGACCCAGGCCATGGACGTCGGCGCCATCACGCCGACGCTTTGGGGCTTCGAAGAACGCGAAAAGCTGATGGAGTTCTATGAGCGCGTGTCGGGCGCACGGCTGCATGCCGCGTATTTCCGCCCGGGCGGCGTGCATCAGGACATGCCGGATGGCCTGATGGAAGACATCGGCGCCTATTGCAAGACCTTCGCCAAATTCGTCGACGACCTGGAGAACCTGCTGACCGACAACCGCATCTTCAAGCTGCGGAATGTCGATATCGGCGTCGTCACCGAGCAGGCGGCGCTCGACTGGGCCTTCACGGGCGTCATGCTGCGCGGCTCGGGCGTTCCTTGGGACTTGCGCAAGTCACAGCCCTACGACGGCTACGAGACCTTCGATTTCGACGTGCCGGTCGGGCAAAACGGCGATTGCTACGACCGTTACCTTTGCCGCGTCGAAGAGATGCGGCAGTCGATCCGCATCATCGAGCAATGCCTGGCCCGCATGCCTTCGGGGCCGGTGGTCACCAACGACCGCAAGATCGCGCCGCCGCCGCGCGCCGAGATGAAGCGGTCCATGGAAGCGCTGATCCATCACTTCAAGCTTTATACCGAGGGCTATCACGTGCCGGCGGGCGAAACCTATACGGCCGTGGAGGCGCCCAAAGGCGAGTTCGGCGTCTATCTGGTGGCCGACGGCACCAACCAACCCTACCGCTGCAAGATCCGCTCGCCGGGCTTCGCCCATCTGCAATCGCTCGATTTCATGTGCAAGGGCCACATGCTGGCGGATTCGGTGGCGATCATCGGCAGCCAGGACATCGTGTTCGGCGAGATCGATCGATGAGCGACGTCGTACAACCGGCGGAATTCGCCTTCACGCCGGAGAACGGCGCGCGCGCGGCGAAGATCGTGGCGAAGTATCCGCCCGGCCGCCAGCAGAGCGCGGTGATACCACTGCTCGACCTCGCGCAACGCCAGCACGGCTGGCTGCCGGAAGCGGCGATCCGTTACGTGGCCGAATATCTGCAAATGCCGGTCATCCGCGCTATGGAAGTGGCGACGTTCTACACCATGTTCCATCTGGCGCCGGTCGGCCGGCACGTGGTCGAGGTCTGCACCACCACGCCGTGCTGGCTGCGCGGCTCAAATGACATCGTTGCGGCGTGCGAGAAGCATCTCGGCATTGGGCTCGGCGAGACATCTGGCGACGGCATGTTCACCTTGCTGGAGGTCGAATGCCTCGGCGCTTGCGTGAACGCGCCCATGATGAAGATCGGCGACGACTTCTATGAAGATCTGGACGCTGGCTCGACGACGCGCATTCTCGATGCGCTGAAGCGCGGCGAGCGGCCCAAGCCAGGCCCGCAGAACGGCCGGCAGACCTCGGCGCCGATCGGCGGACCGACGACCTTGAACGACATCGGGCAGGCGGGAGAGTAGCGGCGTGCTGCAAGACAAGGATCGCGTCTTCACTAACCTTTACGGCCTGCAGGACTGGCGTCTTGCGGCGGCCCGCAAGCGCGGCGATTGGGACGGCACGGCGGCGATCATGGCCAAGGGCCAGGATTGGATCGTCAACGAGATAAAGGCATCGGGCTTGCGCGGGCGCGGCGGCGCCGGATTTCCGACCGGCCTCAAATGGTCGTTCATGCCGAAACAGTCGGACGGCCGTCCGTCGTATCTTGTGGTCAACGCCGACGAGGGCGAGCCCGGCACCTGCAAGGATCGCGACATGATGCGCCACGATCCGCACAAGCTGGTCGAAGGCTGCTTGCTCGCGGGTTTCGCCATGCGCGCGGTCGCGGCATACATCTACATTCGCGGCGAATTCTTCCGCGAGGCCGA
>DASQHM010000034.1:0-60612 GCA_035632095.1 Candidatus Cybelea sp.
ACGCGCCGGGGTCGCCTGCGGTTGGATAAAACAGCTGCTCGCCGTTGATCTTGTAGCCGGCGATGGCGCGCTGTCCCTCGGCCGAAACCAGCCAGTCGATGAATTCCTGCCCCAGCTCCTTTTTCACGTTCGGATGCTTCATGGGATTTACCAGCATGACGCCGTACTGGTTGAAGAGCCGGTGGTCGCCTTGCACAACGATGACAAGATCACCCTTGTGCTGGAACGAAAGCCAGGTGCCGCGGTCGGAGAGCACATAGGCATCGCTGGCCGACGCGATGTTGAGCGCTGCGCCCATGCCTTGGCCGATCGACTTGTACCAGCTGCCCTTCTCGGCGGCGATGTCGATGCCAGCGAGCTTCCAGAGATTGAGCTCGGCGATATGCGTGCCTGACCGGTCGCCGCGGGAGATGAACGGCAAGGCCTTGTCCTTGAGCATCTTCAGCGCGGCAACAATATCCTTCGTCCCCTTGATGCCGGCCGGATCGCTCTTCGGCCCGATCAGGACGAAGTCGTTGTACATCACCGGAAAGCGCTTGACGCCGAAGCCTTCCGCCAGAAATTTCTCTTCCGCCGACTTGGCGTGGACGAAGACGACGTCGGCGTCGCCGCGCCGAGCGGTGTCGAGCGCCTGGCCGGTGCCGAGCGCGATCACCTTCACATCGATCCCGGTCTTGGCCTTAAACAGCGGCAGGAGATAGCCGAAGAGGCCGGAATCCTCCGTCGAGGTGGTCGAGGCGACAACAATCGATTTTTCTCCCGCGGCCGCGGGTCCGGCAAGAGCGGCTACGGCGACAAGCGCGATCAAAAAGCGGCGCATCAGCATGCGTTTCCATCAATTCATTCGATTAGACCAGCAGTTCGCCGGCAATGAACCGTCTTGCCTCGCTGGTTTGCGGCGCGTTGAAGAAATCCGATGCGGCGGCGGTTTCGACGATGCGCCCGCGGTGCAGCAGAACGATGTCGCCTGCGAGCCGTCGCGCCTCGCCGAGATCGTGCGTCGACATCACCACCTTGATGCCGCGGCGGCCGATGCTGCTAATGATGTCCTCTATCGCCTTGACGGAAGCGGGATCGAGGCTCGCGGTCGGCTCGTCTAGAAACAGCACGGCGGGGTTGCGGGCGAGCGCGCGCGCGAGCGCGACGCGCTGCTGCTCGCCGCCGGACAGGCGCCGCGCCGGCCGCCCCGCCAAGTGTTCGAGCCCCACCAGCGCCAGCAATTCGGCGACCATGATCTTCTGGCGGGGACGTGGAATACCGGCCGCGCGCAGCGCATATCGGATGTTGCCGCCGGCGTTGCGCCGCAGCATCGTCGGACGCTGGAACACGATGGCACGCCGGGTCGGCGGGGAACTTTCTTTCGCGCCCCAGGTGACGCGCCCGCGCGATGGCGCCATGAGACCCATCGCCATCCGCAACAACGTCGTCTTGCCGGCGCCGTTCGGCCCGATCAGCACGGTCGGTGCGCCCGGATTAAACGCAAGCGAAATGCGGTCGAGCACGGTCACCGCGCCGATTGCGACGGTGACATCCTCGATGATGATCGGCAGGTCGGTGACCGGCGCGTGCATACTTACCCAGCCATGCGTTCGCTGGCGCGCCGCACGCCCCAGGCGAGCGCGTTGATCGCGACGACGATCGCGATCAGCACCATGCCGAGCCCGATCGCCAGCGGCAGATTGCCCTTGGATGTCTCCAAAGCGACGGCCGTCGTCATCGTGCGGGTGAAGCCGTCGATGTTGCCGCCGACGATGATGACAGCGCCGACCTCGGCGGCCGCGCGTCCGAAGCCCGCCAGCAAAGCCGTAACCAGGCTGAGGCGCGCATCCCAGATCAGCGTGGCCACCCGGCCGAGCGGCCCGATATTCATCGCGGTAAGCTCGTCGCGGTAGTCGAGCCATAGATCCTCGATGGTCTGACGCGTGAGCGCGGCGATGATCGGCGCCACCAGCATCGTCTGCGCGATGACCATCGCCGTGGGCGTGAACAGAATCCCGAATTCGCCGAGCGGGCCCGATCGTGACAGCGCTAGATAGACCACCAATCCGACGACCACCGGCGGCAGGCCCATCATGGCGTTGAGAACAACGACGACGCCTTCGCGGCCGCGAAACCGGATGAGCGCCAACATCGCTCCGATGGGGACACCGACAAGGGCGGCAAAAAACACCGCCGAAAGGCTTACGATCAGCGACAACCGCACGATTGCAATCAGCGCGGGATCGGCGGTCAGCACAAGCTGAAGCGCAGATACGTCATCCGGCATCGCGAAATCTCCCCGCGCGCATCTTGTGCAGATGCCACCAATATGGTCAATTTGCGAAATCCGTGCATATTTTTGCATATAGGTGCCTGTGCCCGAGCTGCTCACCACCGACGAAGCCGCCGATTATCTGCGCCTCTCGGAGCGCAAGCTTTACGCGCTGGTGGCGCAAGGCGCGGTGCCTTGCACCAAAGTCACGGGCCGCTGGCTGTTCCCGCGCGCCGCGCTCGACCGTTGGGTCATGGCCGGACTGATCGCCCCGTCGGCGCTGGCCCGCCTCCCAGCGCCGCCGATCGTCGGCGGCAGTCATGACCCGCTGCTGGACTGGGCGCTGCGGGAAAGCGGCTGCGGTCTCGCAAGCCTGCCGGAAGGGAGCGAGGAAGGGCTGCGGCGCTTGGCGCGCGGCGAGGTGGTGGCCGCTTCCATCCACCTGCATTCGCTCGAGGGCGACGATGAGCAGGCCAATCTCGCCGCGGTCGCCGATGCGCCGGGACTGCATGATGCCGTGGTGATCGCCTTCGCGCGACGCGAGCAGGGCATCCTGGTTGCGCCGGGCAACCCGAAGAAGCTCAGCGACATCGTCTCGGTGGCAAAACGCGGTGCGCGCATGGCGCAACGGCCCGCCGGCGCCGGCGCCCAGCTCCTGCTTCTCGCGGTGTTGGCGCGCGCCGGGATCGCGGCGGATATGCTCACTCTGGTGAAGCCGGTATGTCCGACCGGGCCGGACATCGCGCAGGCGGTGCGATCGGGACGGGCCGATTGCGGCATCGCCACCCGGTCGGTCGCGCTCGCGGCGGGCCTTGAATTCCTGCCCTTGGCGTGGGAGCGGTTCGATCTCGTGCTGCGGCAGCGCGACTATTTCTCGCCGGGCCTGCAGACGCTATTCGGGTTTCTGCGCACGACGGTCCTGCGCGAACGCGCGAGCGAGCTTGGCGGGTATGATGTCGACACGATCGGCGAGGTCCGCCTGGTCAACTAGAGAGATTGCCGGCCGCCGAGCGCCAAGCGTGTCCGTTTAAGCTTCGGTTAACCTTGGAGGATTCGCGCAAATCCTTGCATTTGCACGGCGGAACGCATATGTATCTGAATAATCCACGTCGACAACCGGAGTTTTTCGCCCGATGGCACGCGTCACCGTAGAGGATTGCATCCTCCAGGTTCCCAACCGTTTCGAACTCGTCATGTTGGCCGCCCAGCGCGCGCGGGCGGTTTCCGCCGGCGCCACGATCACGGTCGATCGCGACAACGACAAGAACCCAGTGGTCGCCTTGCGCGAGATCGCCGACAAGACCGTCGAGCTGGACCAGCTTCGCACCGCCGTCGTCAGCGGCCTGCAGCGTCACGTCGAAGTTGACGAACCGGTCGAGGACAATATGGCCAACCTCATGACCGGCAGCGAATGGGCGGGTGTCGCCCAGGGCGAAGCGACGCAGCGCGAGGGTACGTCGGTGCTGGAGGCCGACGAAGCGGACGAAGTCGACGAGGCGGATGCCCCTGGCGAAGTGGCGGAGGAATAGCCGCCGGTCCGCGGATGATTTGAACGCCGGCGCCTTAGGCGCTGCCGGCGCGGGGCTTTATTTCCGAGCGCAGATTGCGAGCCGGCCATGATCCGGCAAGTCGACCTGGTCGAGAAGGTCATGTCCTACGATCCGAACGCGGACGAGGACCTGCTCAATCGCGCCTATGTGTTTTCGCTCAAGGCGCATGGCGCCCAGAAACGCGCCTCGGGCGATCCCTACTTTTCACACCCGCTCGAAGTCGCCGGCATCCTCACCGGCATGAAGCTCGACACGGCGACGATCGCGACGGCGCTGCTGCACGACACCATCGAAGACACCGTCGCGACCTATCAGGAGATCGAGCGCGGTTTCGGCCCCCAGATCGCCAAGCTGGTCGACGGCGTGACCAAGCTATCGCGGCTCGAGCAGCAATCGGACCGCGCGCGGCAGGCGGAGAATTTCCGCAAGCTGCTGCTGGCCATGTCGAACGACATTCGCGTGCTCCTGGTCAAGCTCGCCGACCGGCTGCACAACATGCGCACCCTCGCGTTCATCCGCGATCCGGAAAAACGCAAGCGCATCGCGTTGGAGACGATGGAGATCTACGCCCCGCTCGCCGAGCGGATCGGCATGCAGGAAATGAAGGACGAGCTGGAAGACCTGTCCTTCGGCGAACTCAACACCGAAGCGCGCCAGTCGGTCATTGCGCGGCTGGAGTATTTGCGCGAGCACGGCGGCGACCTGGTGCAGCGCATCACCGACCAGCTCAAACGGACCCTGGCCGAGGCGGGCGTCGACAGCTGGGTGTCGGGCCGGCAGAAGCGCCCGTATTCGATCTGGCGCAAGATGGAGCACAAGAACATCTCGTTCGAGCAACTGTCCGACATCATGGCATTCCGCATCGTCGTGGCCGACATGGAAGCCTGCTACCGGGCGCTGGGCGTGGTCCACAACGCCTATCCGATGGTCCCGGGCCGCTTCAAGGACTACATCTCCACGCCGAAGCTCAACGGCTACCGGTCGATCCACACGACCGTGATCGGACCCGAGCGGCAGCGCATCGAGATCCAGATTCGCACCAAGGAAATGCACGAGGTCGCCGACCTCGGCGTCGCCGCGCATTGGCAATACAAGCAGGAATCGCCCGAGGCGGACACAAACCAGTACCGCTGGCTTCGCGAGCTGCTCGAAATCCTGGAACACGCCTCCGATCCCGAGGAGTTCCTCGAACACACGAAGCTCAACATGTTCCAGGATCAAGTGTTCTGCTTCACGCCGAAGGGCGACCTGATCAGCCTGCCGCGCGGCGCGACGCCGGTGGACTTTGCCTATGCGGTGCATTCGGACGTGGGCGACACCTGCGTCGGCGCGAAGATCAACGGACGGCTGATCCCGCTCCGCACCGAACTCGCGAACGGCGACCAGGTGGAGATATTGCGCTCCAAGACGCAGACGCCGTCCCCCACCTGGGAGAATTTCGTCGTCACCGGCAAAGCCCGCTCGCGGATCCGCCGCTTCATCCGCAACCAGCAGCGCTCGCAATACATCGATCTCGGCAAGGCCATACTCCAAAAGGCCTTTCGCGATGAAGGACACACATTCTCCGACAAGGCGATCGAAAGCGGCGTGAAGGTTCTCAAGCTGAAGACGCCCGACGATCTTTACGCCGACGTGGGCGACGGCACACTCACGGGCCGCGGTGTCATCGACGCGATCTTTCCGGGTCAGCGGCGGAAGGACGAGGGCGAGAACGTGGTCCCGCTGGCCCGCGCGCGCGCGCGCCAGGCCAAGACGGCGCCCGGCGTTTCCATTCGGGGCCTCATTCCCGGCATGGCGATGCATTTCGCCGGCTGCTGCCATCCGCTGCCGGGCGACCGGATCATCGGCATCGTCACCACGGGCAAAGGCGTCACCATCCACACCATCGATTGCGAGACGCTGGAGCAATTCGTCAACACGCCCGAGCGTTGGCTCGACGTGAGCTGGGACATGGACGCCGACAACCCCGAGGTCCATGTCGGGCGCATCACCACGATCGTCACCAACGAACCGGGTTCGCTTTCGGCGCTTTCGACCGTAATCGCCAAGAATCGCGGCAACATCATCAATCTGAAGATCACCAACCGGTCGCCGGAGTTTTTCGAGATGATCGTGGACATCGAGGTGCGGAACGTAAAGCACTTGACCAACATCATCGCCGCGCTGCGCGCGGATCCGGCCATCAGCTCGGTGGATCGCGCCCGCGGCTGAAACAACCCGTGTTTCGACGGCGCAAACCTCGCGGCTGGCGGCAACGGCTGCGCGAAGCGATCTGGCCGAAGGCAGGCTGGAGGCGAACGGCGCGTTACTACGGGCACCGGCTGCTGCGGCTTAACGACACGCCCTACAGCATCGCGGCTGGCCTTGCCAATGGGGTCGCCATCAGCTTCACGCCGTTTCTCGGCTTTCACGTGATCTTGGCCTGCCTGCTGTCCTGGGCCGTCCGCGGCAACATCCTTGCGGCGGTGCTCGGCACGTCGTTCGCCAATCCCTGGACGCTCCCGCTGATCTCGCTTTGGACCTACCGCTTGGGCCGGCTGATCTACGCGATCGAAGGCGAACGGCCGCTGCCGGCGGAATTCACCCTGGACTTTCTGCGGCGGCATTTCTGGGACATCTTCGCGCCGATGGCCGTCGGCGGTATGTTAAGCGCGTCCGTCGTGTGGCTGGGCGTGTTCTTCGTGGCCCGCGGCGCCATTCATGGCAGACGCCAGAGGCGGCACTCCCGCCGTCTTGCATCGCTGAGCAGGAACGCAAAGGAATGACCGGCAAACTTCGCCTCGGCGTGAACATCGACCATGTCGCCACCATCCGAAACGCCCGCGGCGGCACACACCCCGATCCCGTGCGCGCCGCGCGCCTTGCGGCGGCCGCGGGAGCGGACGGCATCACGGCGCACCTGCGGGAAGACCGGCGGCACATTTCGGACGCGGACATCGACCGTTTGATGCAGCAGATCGAGCTGCCGCTCAATCTGGAAATGGCCGCGACCGAAGAGATGCTGCAGATCGCACTCCGGCACCGTCCGCACGCGTGCTGCCTTGTCCCCGAGCGTCGCGAGGAGCGCACGACCGAAGGCGGGCTCGACGCGGCCGGGCAGCACAATCACCTGAAGCCCTTCGTATCGCGACTCAATGACGCGGGCATCCGAGTCTCGCTGTTCATCGAGGCGAC
Source organism: Candidatus Cybelea sp. (assembly GCA_035632095.1). Taxonomy (GTDB): domain Bacteria; phylum Pseudomonadota; class Alphaproteobacteria; order Ferrovibrionales; family Ferrovibrionaceae; genus DASQHM01. The sequence continues at coordinate 6,976 of DASQHM010000034.1, forward strand.
CCGCCGCCAATTGGACGCCGGCCGGGCGCTCGGCGCGCCAGTCGTCGAACTGCACACCGGCCGCTATTGCGAGGCGGAAGCCGACCGGCGCCCGGCGGAGCTCGCGCGTCTGGTCGAAGGGGCGGCGATCGCCGAGTCACTCGGCCTCGAATGCCATGCGGGTCATGGGTTGAGCTTCGACACGGTCGGGCCGGTAGCGGCAATTCCGACCATTGCCGAGCTCAACATCGGTCACTTTCTGGTTGGCGAGGCGATCTTCGGCGGCTTGGAGAGTTCGATCAAGCGCATGCGCGCCCTGATGGACCAGGCGCGTGCCGCGGCGAGCGGCGCGAAGAGCGCATGATTCTCGGCCTCGGCAACGACATCATCGATATCGATCGCATCGAGCGCACGTTGACGCGCTTTGGCGACCGGTTCGTGCAGCGGGTCTTCACCGAAACCGAGCAGCGAAAGTCGGACCGGCGCGCCAATCGCGCCGCCTCCTATGCGCGTCGTTTTGCCGCAAAGGAGGCCTGCGCCAAGGCGCTCGGAACCGGATTGCGGCGGGGCGTGTTCTGGCGGGATATGGGCGTGGTCAATCTTCCGGGAGGCAAGCCCACGATCGCGCTGACCGGAGGCGCCCTGGCCCGCCTGCAGGCGATCACGCCGGCCGGAATGACGGCTCAGATCGATGTGAGCATTACTGACGACCATCCGTTGGCGCAAGCCATCGTCATTATCTCCGCGGTCCCGGAACAAAGCGGCTCGGGCGGCAAACCCGCTTGACAGGGCAGTCCTCGCTTGGCTTGATGCGCCGGCGCGACGGCCGGTATTGCGACCCTTGCCTGTATGCAACATCAAAGTGCATTTCGATCAATGAACACCAAGAATAAGGGCGGAATCGGCGAATTCGTCCGCACCGTGGTCTATGCGGTGGTTATCGCCATCGGCATCCGCACGCTGGCGTACGAGCCGTTCAACATTCCCTCCGAATCCATGCTGCCGACGCTGTTGATCGGCGACTATCTCTTCGTTTCGAAGTTTTCCTACGGCTATAGCCGGTATTCGTTGCCCTTCGGACCGCCGTTGTTTTCCGGCCGCATATTCGGCCATCAGCCTGAACGGGGCGACGTGGTCGTATTCAAATTGCCGCGCGACAATTCGACCGACTACATCAAGCGGGTGGTCGGATTGCCGGGCGACCATCTACAGATGCGGAACGGCGATCTCTACATCAACGGGCAAAAATGCGAGCGGCGGCAAATCGCCGACTACGTGGATCGCCCGACCGAGGGTGGCGTGCGCCGCATCACGCAGTATATCGAGACTCTGCCGAACGGCGTGCAGCATCCCGTATTGGCCTTGCATCCCGAATGGGCGGCGGATCCCAACAACGTCGCGAACAACTCGAAGGAATTCGTCGTACCCCCCGGCCAGTATTTCATGATGGGCGACAATCGCGACAATTCCGCCGATAGCCGGTTTTCGCCGCAGATGAGCGGCGTCGGCTTCGTTCCGGCCGAGAATCTCGTCGGCCGCGCCGACCTGCTGTTCTTCTCCATAGACAGCGGCGCGCCGTTCTGGGCCTTTTGGGAATGGCCGTGGACGCTGCGCTTCAAGCGCTTCTTCAATCTCATTCAATGAAGGCCGACGGCGGGATCGAGCGTCTCGCCGCAACGCTCGGCCACCGCTTCGCCGACCTCAATCTGCTGCGAAACGCTCTGATCCACCCGAGCGCTTCGGCGGTCTCGGCCATTCCCGACAAGGACTATGAGCGCCTCGAATTCCTCGGCGACCGCGTGCTCGGCGTGCTGGTGGCCGAACACCTATACCGCCGCTTCCCCGAGTCGGACGCGGGCGAGCTGGCGCTGCGCCTCAATGCGCTTGTGCGGCGCGAAAGCCTGGCGCGCGTGGCGGCGGCGATTGATCTCGGCGCACACTTGAAGCTTTCGAAGAGCGAACGCGCTTCGGGCGGCGCCGCGAAGCCGGCGATCCTGGCCGATGCCTGCGAGGCGGTCATCGCCGCGCTCTTTCTGGACGGCGGTTTGGAGGCGGCGCGGCGCTTCATCGAGGAACGTTTTGGGCCGCTGGTGGCGGATGTCGCTTCCGGCGTGAAGGATGCGAAGACAACGCTGCAGGAGCGCGCGCATTCCCTCGGCCTGGGTCAGCCGCGCTACACGGTCGTGGATCAGGAAGGCCCGCCGCACGAGCCAACGTTCATCGTGTCCGTGGCATTGACGGATGGAGCGGCGGTCATGGGGCGGGGCCGCTCGAAGCGCGAAGCGGAACAAGCTGCGGCATCGGCCCTGTTGGCCGCTTTGCCCGAGGGGAAGGCTCGCGGCCGAAATGGCTGAACCCCTGGGCGGCGACGGCGCGCGCTGCGGCTATGTCGCCATCGTCGGCGCGCCGAATGCCGGAAAATCCACGCTGCTCAACCAGCTCGTGGGCGCCAAGGTCGCCATCGTCACGCCGAAAGTGCAGACCACGCGATTTCGCATCACGGCGATTGCGATCGAGGGAAAGGCCGAATTGATCTTCGTCGACACGCCCGGAATCTTCGAGGCGAAACGGCGGCTCGAGCGTGCCATGGTGCAAGCCGCTTGGGCCGGCGCGGCCGACGCGGACATCGTGTTGCTGGTGGTGGACGCCGGCCGGGGACTTGAGGCGGACACGCGCCGCATTATCGAAGGCTTGCGGGACTCCAAGCGAACCGCCGTGCTGGCGCTGAACAAGGTGGACACCGTGAAGCGGAACGTCCTGCTCGGCCTGTCTGCCGAGTTGAACGCGCAATTTCCCTTCGCCGAGACGTTCATGATCTCGGCCAAGACCGGCGATGGGGTCGCCGACCTGAAGCGCCGGCTCGGCACCATGGTTCCCGCCGGGCCGTGGCTCTATCCAGCGGATCAGCTCGCCGATCTGCCGGAACGCCTGCTAGCGGCGGAGATCACCCGCGAGCAGGTATTCCTGAAGCTGCATGACGAGCTCCCATACGCCTCGACCGTTGAGACCGAGGCGTGGCGGGACATGGCCGACGGCAGCGTCCGCATCGAGCAGGTGATCTATGTGACGCGCGACAGCCACAAGCCCATTGTGCTCGGCAAGGGCGGACGCACGGCCAAGGCCATCGGCGCCGCGGCCCGCCTCGAACTCGAGCGCATCCTGGAACGGCGCGTGCATCTTTTTCTGTTCGTCAAGGTGCGCGAAAACTGGACCGAGGACCCGGAGCGCTACGCCGCTATGGGCCTCGATTTTCCGCGCTGATGCGGCGGCCTGCGGCTATCCTGGTTCGCTATGCACTGGACCGATGACGCGATCGTGCTCGCCAGCCGAAAGCATGGCGAGACTTCAGCCGTCGTGAACCTGCTGACGCGAGACCATGGCCGGCACGCCGGGTTGGTGCGCGGCGGCGCGAGTAGACGGCTCAAGGGCGTCTTGCAGGCGGGCAACGAAGTGAGCGCCAGTTGGCGCGGCCGCCTGGCGGAGCATCTCGGCACGCTCACTATTGAATTGCGCGCGGCGCACGCGGCATCGCTGATGGAAGATTCGATGCGGCTGTCCGCCCTGGTTTCCGCCTGCGCCCTCGTCGAGGCCACGTTGCCCGAGCGCGAGCCGCATCCGGGTCTGTTCCAGGGCCTCGCGGTGCTCCTGCAGAGCCTGCACGAAGGGGCGGCGGAGTGGCCCGCCGTCTATGTGCGGTGGGAGGTCGGATTGCTGTCGGAGCTGGGCTTCGGCCTCGACCTCAGCGCCTGCGCGGTCACCGGCGAGACGTCCGGCCTGACCCATGTCTCGCCCAAGACCGGCCGCGCCGTTTCGTCGGGCGCCGCGGCGCCCTACGCCGAGAAGCTGTTTCGCCTGCCGCCGTTCCTGGCCGGCGGCGAGGTGGGCGACCCGCTTGCCGACATCGCCGACGGTTTGGCGCTCACCGGATTTTTCCTGGACCGCTACGCGTTTGCGCCGCACCGGCGCAGCATTCCCGCTGCGCGGGCACGACTTGTTGAGCGTTTCACTCGCCGGACCACCACATCTGGTGTAAGAGAAGGGGCATGAGCAAGCACACTCCGATCCCGGTGGACCCGACGCGCGATACGCCGCTCGCCGATGCCTTGAGCGAGCGCTACCTGGCTTACGCGCTCTCGACCATCATGTCGCGTTCGCTGCCGGACGTCCGCGACGGCTTGAAGCCCGTGCACCGCCGGCTGCTCTATGCGATGCGCGAGCTGAAACTAGATCCGGGTTCCGCCTTCAAGAAATGCGCGCGCATCGTCGGCGACGTGATGGGCAAGTTCCACCCGCACGGCGACCAGGCGATCTACGACGCCATGGTCCGGCTCGCCCAGGATTTCGCGCAGCGCTATCCGCTGGTGGACGGGCAGGGCAACTTCGGCAACATCGACGGCGATAACGCCGCGGCCATGCGCTACACCGAGGCGCGGCTGACGGCAATCGCCGAACTCCTGTTGCGCGACATCGACGCGGATACGGTCGATTTCCGTGCGACCTACGACGGCTCCGAGCGCGAGCCGATCGTGCTGCCGGCGGCGTTCCCCAATCTGCTCGCCAACGGCGCCAGCGGGATCGCGGTCGGCATGGCGACTTCGATCCCGCCGCATAACGTCGGCGAGATTTGCGAAGCGCTGCTGCATCTCATCAAGGCGCCGAAAGCCCGCATCGACACGTTGCTCGAAGCGATGCCTGGACCGGATTTTCCGACCGGCGGCATCATCGTCGAGCCGCGCGACAGTATCGTCGAAGCCTATGCGTCAGGCCGCGGCAGTTTCCGGCTGCGCGCCCGCTGGACCAAGGAAGACCTAGGGCGCGGCACGTGGCAGATCGTGGTCACGGAAATTCCCTATCAGGTGCAGAAAAGCAAGCTGGTGGAGAAGATCGCCGAACTGGTGCAGGAGAAGAAATTGCCGTTGCTGGCCGACGTGCGCGACGAATCGGCAGCGGACGTGCGCCTCGTGCTGGAACCGAAGTCGCGGGCGGTCGAGCCGGAACACCTGATGGAGTTGCTGTTCCGCACCAGCGATCTCGAAGTCCGCGTGCCGCTGAACATGAACGTCCTCGAGGGCGGGCGGACGCCTCGGGTCATGCCGCTGCGCGACGTGCTGCAAGCGTTTCTCGATCACCGGCAAGACGTGCTCGATCGGCGGACCAAGTTCCGCCTGTCGGAAATCGCGCACCGGCTCGAAGTGCTCGACGGCTATCTGATCGCCTATCTCAATCTCGATGCGATCATCAAGATCATTCGCGAGGAGGACGAGCCGAAGCCGCGCCTGATGAAGCGGTTCAAGCTGAGCGACGTGCAGGCCGAAGCGATCCTCAACATGCGGCTCCGCTCGCTGCGGCGACTGGAGGAAAACGACATCCGCCGCGAGCACAAGGACCTCACCGCCGAGCGCAAGGATCTGAAGGCGCTGCTCGGCGACGAAGCGCGCCGCTGGAAGGTGATCGGCGAAGAGATCGCCGACATCAAAAAAAGGTTCGGCCCGAAGACGGCGCTCGGCCGCCGCCGCACCGGATTTGCCGAAGCGCCGGCCGTGGCCGAAGTGCCGCTCGAAGCGATGATCGAGCGCGAGCCGGTCACCGTGATCTGTTCGGAAAAGGGCTGGATCCGCGCCATCAAGGGCCATGCCGCCGACGATGGGAGCACCGTCTACAAGGAGGGCGACGGCGGCCGCTTCTGGCTGCATGCGGAGACCACCGACAAGCTGGTGCTCTTTGGCACCAACGGCCGCTTCTACATGATGCCGGTCGACAAGATTTCGCGCGGCCGCGGCCACGGCGAACCGGTCCGATTGATCGTGGAGCTCGGCGACGACCAGGACATCGTGGCGCTCATGGTTCACAAGCCGGGCCGCAGGTTGCTGGTGGCATCCAGTGACGGACGCGGGTTCGTGGTGGAAGAAGACCAGGTGCTCGCCCAAACCCGCGCCGGCAGGCAGGTGCTGAACGTGTCAGGCGCGGTCAAGGCAAAGGTCTGCGTGCCTGCGGAGGGGGACACTATTGCCTGCATCGGCGACAACCGGAAGCTTCTGCTGTTGCCGCTCGCCGACGCGCCGAGCATGACCCGTGGGCGCGGCGTGACCTTGCAGAAATATCGCGACGGCGGCCTGTCGGACGCGAAAGTTTTTGATCTGGCGAGCGGCCTGACCTGGACCAGCGGCGACCGGACGCGGACCGAGACCGATCTCAAGGACTGGATCGGGAAGCGCGCGCAAGCCGGCCGGCTGCCGCCTAGGGGCTTCAATAAAAACAATCGTTTTTCCGTATAATACTTTGCAATAAGCTCATAAAAACACATCACTTCAGGTGATGTTTTAGGTGAGGAAGATGCAAACCGTATTCGCCGCGTTCATGGCCTCGGCCGAGGCGAGCCCGGATGCGGCGTTTCTCTGCGCGCCGCCGGCGCCCGGCCGCGCCTACCACCCGAGCGGCGTCGCGTTCTCCTACGGCGAGGCGCGCGCGGCAATCTTGGACTTGAAGGCGCGCTACGCCGCCGCGGGCTATGGGCTTGGCCATCGGGTCGCCTTGCTTTTGGAAAACCGGCCGGAGTTCTTCTTTCACTACCTCGCGCTCAACGCGCTTGGGACCGGGATCGTGCCGATCAATCCCGACTACCGGCACGACGAAATGCTCTACCAGATGGAGCATTCCGAAGCCGATCTGGCGGTGGTCATCCAAAGCCGCGTACGGGACCTGGAAGCGGTGGCGCGCGATCGCGCCAAGCGGCTTCCCGTGGTCAATGCCGATGCGTTGCCCGGCGAGCTGCCGCGCCCTGCGGCCGCGTCAGGATCCGGCGCGCCCGGCCTCGCAACCGAATGCGCGCTGCTCTACACATCTGGCACGACGGGCCGGCCGAAGGGCTGCATCCTCACCAATCATTACTATCTGAATTGCGGACGCTGGTATCGCGACATGGGCGGCATGCTCACGATCCAGCCCGGACGCGACCGCATCTACAATCCGCTGCCGCTCTTTCATATGAACTGCCAGGGCATCACCGCGACTTGTGTAATGCTTACCGGCAATTGCCTGATCTTGCCGGAACGGTTCAGCCCGACGCGCTGGTGGGCCGATGTGACCGCGACGCAAGCTACCGTCGTGCATTATCTCGGCGTGGTGCCGCCGCTGTTGCTCAACCAGCCGCAATCGCCCGAGGAACGCCGGCATCGCATAAGGTTCGGCATCGGCGCCGGCGTCGAGCCGGAATTGCACGATGCCTTCGAGGCCCGCTTCGGTTTTCCATTGATCGAAGTCTGGGGCATGACGGAAACCGGCCGCATCTTCGGGGCCAATACGGAGCCACGGCAGACGCGCACGCGCGCCTTCGGGCGCCCGTCCGGCGGTTTCGAAGCGAAGGTGGTGGACGAACGCGACGTGGAAGTACCGCGGGGCGTGGAGGGAGAAATGGTGGTCCGCTTCGCCGGCCCCGATCCGCGCGACGGGTTTTTTTCCGGCTACTTGAAGAATGCGGAGGCAACCGCCGAGGCTTGGCGCGGCGGCTGGTTTCATACCGGCGACGTCGTGCGCCAGTCGGCGGACGGCATGCTTTATTTCGTCGATCGCAAGAAGAACATCATTCGGCGGGCCGGGGAGAACATCGCGGCGGCGGAGGTCGAGGCCGTGCTGCAAGCCCATGATTCCGTCGCCCAGGTGGCGGTGCTCGCCGTGCCGGACGAGATCCGCGAAGAAGAAGTCATGGCATGCGTGGTGGTGATGCCGGACGTCACTCCCGACCGGGCGTTAGCGGAGGCGCTGATGGATTGGTCGCTGGCGAAGCTCGCCTATTTCAAAGCGCCGGGCTGGCTGCTGTTCGTGCCGTCGCTGCCGACGACCGGCACTCAGAAAGTGCAAAAGGCGCAGATTTTTCCGCGTGGCGAGGACCCGCGCAAACGGGCCGGCTGCATCGATCTCAGATCGCGGAAACGGCGCGGACCGGGCGGCTAGTCCGCCGCCTCGAGTTCCTGGTCGCAGGTCGCGAACGTCTCGGCCAAGGCCTCCGGATCGTCGAGCGCCACCCAGCCTTCGGGGCCGAGCCGCTCCAATGGCCGGAAGCGGACCTTGTAGGACATCTTCCGGCTCTCTGCGATCCAGTAACCGAGATAGACATAGGGCAAGCTGATGTCGCGGGCCCGCTGGGTATGCCAGAGGATCATGAACGTGCCCGGGCTCAAGTGATCGCCGCTCGGGTCGAAGAAGCTGTAGACCAGCGACAAGCCATCGCTCATGCGATCGGTCAGGCAGACGCCGTACAGTTCGCCGTCGGCGCGCCGGTACTCGACCAAATGGGTGTCGACGGGACTGTCCTCGATCATGGCGCGATAATCGCCGAAATCCATGTCGGCCATGCCGCCGCCGGAATGGCGCGCCAGCAGATAGCGGCGGAAGAGGGCATAGTGTTCGCGCGTTGCCTGGGGCGAAAGCTGACGGCCATAGATGCCCGCGTTCCGCTGCAGGACGCGGCGCAACGAGCGGACCGGCACAAAGTTCGCGACGGGAATGCGCACCGGCACGCATGCATTGCATTCGTCGCACGCCGGCCGGTAGGCGAGGTCCTGGCTGCGGCGGAATCCGGCTTGGCTCAAGGCATTGTGCAGCCGGTCTGGGTCTTCTCCGGCAAGCAGCGTCACAACCTTCCGCTCCATGCGGTCCGGCAGATACGGACACGGCGTCGGCGGCGTCGCGAAAAAGTGCCGCAGCGGAATCTGAACGCGATGCTTCACGCCTAAATCCTCCCGGCCCTGTTTTGACGCGGATCTGACGCCGCGCCTCAGCTCGGAAGGTTAGCTTAATACGAAACCCGCGCGCGGCGGAAGCGCGCGTGGATTAACGGCCCGAAAGAAGGTTAACGGTTGACGGAACGGGCTTTATCGGGAGGCAGGACCGGGGCGGGCCCCGACTGGCCCGGCGATTGAGCCGCCGGCTGCGCCGCAACGGCCTTTGCGTCGGGAGCACCGGGCGCCGCAGGAACTTGATTGTCCGGGGTCGCGCCGTTCTGCGCGGTGCTGAGCGGTGCCTGGCGCAGCAGGACGATGGCAATGCGGCGATTGGTCGGATCTAGGGGATCCTTGGCGACAAGCGGGTCCTGATCGGCGCGGCCGACCACCTGCTTGATGCGATCCTGGGCGAGCCCGGAATCGATCAGCACGCGCCGGCTGGCGTTGGCCCGGTCCGTCGAGAGCTCCCAATTGCCGTAGCCGTTCTCGGTGCGATAGGGCGTGGCGTCCGTGTGGCCGCTGATCGAGATCTTGTTCGGGAGCTTGCCGACCACCTGGGCGATCTTCTGCAGCAGCAGGCGTGCGCGGTCGTTCATCTGCGCGCTGCCGGTCGGGAACATGGACTGGTTCTCGCGGTCCACGATCTGCACGCGCAGGCCTTCCGGCGTCATATCGACGATGATCTGCCGTTTGAGTTCGGCCAGTTCCGGTGTTTCCTCGATCGCTTGCTTGAGCTGCGCTTGCGCCTGCTCGAACGCCTTCTGCTCGCGGTCGACCATGGCCTTCTCGAATTGCTTTTCGGTCCGCAGCTTGTTGTCGCCGGCCTTGTCCTCGGTGCTCTTGTCGTCGCGGGTATTGGCGTCGTCCGGCTCGCGCTCGGTGGCTTCGGATTTGCGGCCGGGCGGCGGGGTGATGGCGACGACCACGCTCGGCACGCCGTAGGTCGATGCGCGGCTGCCTTCGGTCACGAGCGTTTGGCCGCCGAGGATGCTGCCGGCGCCGCTCTCGGTGCGGCTCATGCTGGCGGGCGCGAAATAGTCGGCAATGCCTTTCTTCTGCACGTCGGTGGTGACGTTGAGCAGCCACAGCAGCAGGAAGAACGCCATCATCGCGGTCACGAAGTCGGCGTAGGCGACCTTCCAGGCGCCGCCATGATGGGCATGGCCGTGGACCTTCTTGACCTTCTTGATGATGACGGCCTGATTGGACTCCGCCATTCGTCACGCCGTCTGGACGTTGTTGGTCGCTTCCTCGACCTCGTAGAACGTCGGCCGCACGTCCGAGAGCAGCGCTTTCCGCGCAAACTCGACCGAGACCGCGGGCGCATAGCCTTGCAAATGCGCGAGCAGGCCGGCCCTGATGCATTGCAGGAACTTCTGCTCGGCCTCGTAGGTATTCTTGATGGACGAGGCGATCGGCGCGACGAAGCCGTAAGCGAGAAACACGCCGAGGAAGGTTCCGACCAGGGCGCCGCCGATCAGATGGCCCAGCACCTCCGGCGGCTCGGTGATGGCGCCCATGGTCTTGATCACGCCGAGCACCGCCGCGACGATGCCCAATGCGGGCAGGCCGTCGGCCGCGCCCTGGAACGCGCTTGCGATCTGCTCGTGCTCCTTGTGATGGGTCTCCATCTCTTCGTCCAGAAGCGATTCGACCTCGTGGGCGTTTTCCGTGCCGAGCGTCATCAGGCGCAGGTAGTCGCAGAGGAACGTGAGGACGTGGTGATCCTTGAACACGTTCGGGAACTGCTGGAACAGCGTGCTTTCGCCGGGGTTTTCCACGTGCTGTTCGAGAGCGAGCATGCCCTTGGTCTTGGCGAGCTTGAAGATCGTGTAGAGCAGGCTGAGCAGTTCGAGATAGCTGGTCTTGTTGTAGCGCGAGCCTTTCATGGCAACGCCGATGGCCTTTCCGGCCGATTTCAGGACCGACTTCGGATTGCCGATGACGAACGCGCCGATCGCCGCGCCGACGATGATGACGGCCTCGAACGGCTGCCACAGCACGGCGATATGACCCTCGGCAGCCGTATAGCCGCCGAAGACGCTGATGATGACGATGAGAGCGCCGACGATAAGAAACATGAACCGACTGCCGCGCGAGACCGGAAGCGGCCATACTCGGCTAAGTCTGGTTAAGAAGCCGTTAGACCACGGCTTGTCTCGCCAGTGGGGAACCCTTATGTTCGCGCCTGAACCGATGCGAGATTGAAACCGGCCATGACGTTGAATTCCCGTGATTTTCGCGATGCGATGGGCCGCTTCGCGACGGGCGTGTGCATTGTCACCTGCAAGGACATGGACGGGCGTCCGTGGGGCGCCACGGTCAACTCGTTCAGTTCCGTTTCGCTCGACCCGCCGCTGGTGCTTTTCAGCCTGGACCGCGCCGCCAATTGCTTCACGCAGTTCTCGTCCTGCCGGTCGTTCGCCGTCAACGTGCTCCGGGTGGAGCAGGTCGACCTGTCGCGCGCCTTCGCTTCCCAGACCAACGACAAATGGAACGGTGTCGGATATGAAACCTGGGACACCGGCGCGCCGATCCTGGCCGGCAGCCTCGCCAGTCTGGAATGCGACGCGGTCGCCAGCCACGACGGCGGCGACCATGTCATTTTCATCGGCCGCGTGCGCCGGCTGAGCCACGGCGCCAGCGGCGAGCCGCTGCTCTACTTTCAAGGCAAGTATCGCGCGCTGGAATCCGTGCCGGACTAGCGCGCCTCTGACTTCGATTAGAACAGGAAGCGGTGCGCGGAGGTCTCAACCTTCCCCGCCGTCGAGCAGGCGCACCGGGTAGCCTGCGGCGGAGACCGCATCGACGATCTCCTGCACGTGACGGCGGTCGCGGGTCTCCACCACGAGATCGAGATCGGCCGATTTGACCGGCACGTGGCCGAACAAGCGCTGATGATAGACCTCGATGATGTTGCCGCCGGCGGCGCCGATCAGCCCGGAGACGCGGGCCAGAGTGCCCGGCGCGTCGGAAATCTCGACGCGCATGCGCACCACCCGGCCGTCGCGCACCAGGCCGCGCATGAGCACCGACGCCAGCAGGCGCGAATCGATGTTGCCCCCGGTCAAGACCAGGCCGACCTTCTTGCCGCGGAACTTGGCGGGATAGGTCAGCAAGGCGGCAAGCCCCGCCGCGCCGGCGCCCTCGACGACCGTCTTCTCGATTTCCAGCAGCATGACCACCGCGCGCTCTATGGCTTCTTCATCCACCAGCAGCATTTCGTCGACGAACTTTTTCGCGATGGCGAGCGGCAGCTTGCCGATCCGCGTCACGGCGATGCCCTCGGCGATCGTTTCGCCGCCGGCGCGTTGCGGCTCGCCGCGCAGCGCGCGATAGAGACCGGGATAAAGCTCGGTTTCCGCGCCGACGATGCGAATGCCGGGCCGCAACGCCTTCGCCGCAATGGCGATGCCCGAAATCAAACCGCCGCCGCCGACGGGACAGAGAAGCACGTCGAGATCCGGAAAGTCGGCCAGGAATTCGAGCGCAATGGTGCCTTGGCCGGCGATGATCTTCGGATCGTCGTAAGGGTGCACGAATACCAACCGCTCGTCCCGCGCCAAACGCTCGGCGTGGGCGGCCGCGTCCGAAAGCGTATCGCCCTCGAGCAGCACGCGAGCGCCGAAATCCTGCGTGTGCCTGACTTTGTTGAACGGCGTGAATTTCGGCATGACGATGGTGGCGGGAATGCGGAGACGCTGCGCGTGATAGGCAACGCCTTGGGCGTGATTGCCCGCCGACATGGCGATGACGCCGCGCCTGCGCTCCGCTTCCGACAAGCTCAGCAACTTCACCAGCGCGCCTCGCTCCTTGAAGGAGGCGGTGAATTGCAGGTTCTCGAACTTGACCGCGACCTCCGCGCCGGTGACGACCGAGAGCGTGCGCGATATGGCCGCGGGCGTGCGCGCCACGGCGCCGGCGATACTCTCCGCGGCCGCTTGAATATCGGAGAACGAGACGGTCATCGGCGTTACTTGCCGGGAATCAGCGTGATGGTGCCAAGCGCGCCGATTGTAATGTCGGACCGCCGCATGGTCATCGGGACGTACTGGACGTTGATCCAGCGCCGCACGAAATCGTCGTAATGGGATGACAATATGTTGCCAGATTGACCGGTCGATTGCATGAACACGGAACGGTCCAAATCGGCGAGGTCATAGACGGCGCGAAAGGCCGGCCCGAGATGGCTGGCGAATGGTTCGTTCTCGTTTCTGATGAAATAGTGGCCGACGTCGATGGTGTAGCCGTCCCCCGGCGACGGCGCGGCCAGATCGAACAAGCCGCCGAGCACGAATTGCCCGGTGAACGGCCGGTGCGGCGATTCCGAGACATGCGCATCGCCCCAGCGCCATCGCGCCATGTCTTCGCCGTAGCGGCGCCGAAGATCGACCAGGGCCAGGTCCAGGGCTCTGGCGACGAGGCTGTCGCATGTCTGGTGCTTATGGGCCGCCACATCGTCGCACCAACGGCTCTGCCCGTCCTTGTCGCTCAAGACATTGTAGATGAAGATCGGCCGCAGATCCCATGCCCGGTCGAACATGTCGCCGAGCTCGTCGGCGTAGATGAGCCGCGTCAATTCACGGAGCCAACCGGCGACGATCAGCGGTTCGGCGCGATTCATCGTCATGCTCCCGTCCCAGTCCTTCAGCAGGGCCACGGCGCGCTCGCCGGAAACGCTGTCGGGCTTGACCTTGAGGAGAAGCGGCAACACGCCCGTCACCATCAGGGACTTAACGTCGGATTGAATCTCCATGAAGCTTTCCACGGAGTGCGCGTCGCGCTCGCCGAGCATTTGCTCAATGCGCTGCGCGCGGTAGGGTTCGGCCCATTCGTCGGTCAGGAAGTAGGGATAGCCGCTCGGCACGATCTTATTGTTGGCGGCAATGATTTCTCCGTTCGGCGGATTGAAAGCGCGGGGCAGCTTGTCGAACGGGATTTCGCCGGCCCAATCGTAGCGGGCGTCCCAGCCGGGCACGGGCGCCAAGCCCCGAACATCGTTCTCGGGCTTTCGGATCGGCACCGCGCCGGGCGCGATGAAGCCGATATTGCCGTCCACGTCGGCGTAGGTGATGTCTTGCTGCGGCGCGCGAAAATCGCGAAGCGCGCCGACGAATTGATCCCAGTTGCCGGCGGCGGCGATGCGCAATCCCGATTGCAGGGTGGCGTCGTTGTCGGCAAGGGCCGTCCAGGCAAGTGAAATGACGTATTCCTTGTCGACCGCATCGCGAGCCGGCTTCAGCACATCCGAGATGACAGGGCCATGACGCGTCACCCGTACCGTGATCGTCTCGTTCGGCCGACCCTTGACCGGAATGGTCTCGACGATGGTCCTAAACGGCTTCGGGCCGCTCGGCGTCATGTAATTCGAGGAATTCGCCGGGTCGATCTTCTCGACATAGAGGTCCTCAACGTCGGTGCCCGTATTGGAAAAGCCCCAGGCAAGCCGCGCATTGTGGCCGAGCACGACGAGCGGCACGCCCGGCAACGTGGCGCCGATGATCTGCAACCCCGGCGCGTCCAGATGCGCCAGGTACCAGATGCTGGGCGCGGACAGACCCAAATGCGGATCGTTGGCGAGGAGCGGCTTGCCGCTCGCGGTGTGCTTGCCCGAGACGACCCAAGTGTTGGATCCGGCATCGCGCGGCAGCGGCGGCGGCACGATGGCCACGAGCCGCTCGGCGGTTCCTGCAAGCCGCCGATAGAGCGGCGTCAATTCGCCCGAGAGCGCCGTCGGCGCGTCGCCAGGATAGGGCGGAATGAACTCGGCGATCTGCTTCGGCGTAAGCGTCTTCGACAGACGAAGCCGCAACAGCTCCTGCGACCAATTGCGGCCGAGATCCCAGGCCATCATTTTCAGCCAGGCGACGGAATCGACCGGCGCCCAATGCCTTGGGCGCACGCCGACGATGATGAATTCCGGCGGCCAGGGGCCGCTATGCCCGTCGATGAAGGCATTCACCCCTGCCGCATAAGCCGCGAGATCGGAGCGCGTCTCCGCGCTCATGCCGGCGAGCGCCGATTCCGCCGCGCGCTTGACGCCCAGCGTGCGCAGGAACTTGTCCGTATCGAGGGTTCGCGGACCGAAAATCTCCGACAGCTCCCCCGATGCGATGCGCCGGTACATCTCCATCTGCCAAAGCCGGTCCTGGGCATGGACGTATCCGAGCCCGAACAGCGCGTCTTGCGGCGATTTGGCGAATATGTGCGGTACGTCATTGCGGTCGCGCACGATCTCGACCGGCTTTGTGATGCCAGCAAGCGTGACGCTGCCGGAGATCTGCGGCAACGACCGGCGCAGGTAGAGGTACCCGGCGCCGATCGCAAGCGCGGCAACGATCAGAATGGCGGCGATCGTACGAACGACCCAGATCATGTGACTCGACACCCGCGGAATCGGCGTCCGCGTAGAAGACCAGAAAGCCCTCTCGCAGGGAAGCCGCCCTCGTTTTTTTCGAGCCCGGCCCGCGCCATGCGCTATAAAAGAGCCCGCATCGACGATTCAGCTTAAGGGAGGTCGCTCGTGGGCGAAAAGGTCGCATTCATCGGTCTCGGCGTCATGGGCTATCCGATGGCCGGACATCTGGCGAAGGCCGGACATCAGGTGACGGTCTATAACCGCACCGCCGAAAAAGCCGCCGCCTGGGCCAAGCAGCACGGCGGCAAGACGGCGCCGACGCCGGCCGCGGCGGCCAAGGACGCGAGCTTCGTCATGTCCTGCGTCGGCAACGACGCCGACCTTCGCTCCGTCATCCTGGGCGACAAGGGCGCCTTCGCCGGCATGGCAAAAGGCGCGATCCTGGTCGATCACACCACCGCCTCGGCCGACGTGGCGCGCGAGCTCGAAGGCATCGCGGCGAAGTCGGGTCTCGGCTTTCTCGACGCGCCGGTCTCGGGCGGACAGGCGGGTGCCGAAAACGGCAAGCTCACCGTCATGGTCGGCGGCAAGGCGGCGACATACGCCAAGGCCGAGCCGGTGATGCAGGTCTATGCGCGAATGGTGCAGTTGATGGGCGGCGCAGGCTCCGGACAGCTCACCAAGATGGTGAACCAGATTTGCATCGCCGGGATCGTGCAGGGATTGGCGGAGGGCCTGCACCTGGCGAAGAAGACCGGCCTCGACGCCGCCAAGGCCATCGAAGTGATTTCCAAGGGTGCGGCCCAGTCGTGGCAAATGGACAATCGCGGCGCCACCATGCTGCAAGGCAAGTTCGACTACGGTTTCGCGGTCAACTGGATGCGTAAAGACCTCGGCATTTGCCTGGCGGAAGCGCGCCGCGCTGGCGCGACCCTGCCGCTGACCGCGCTTGTGGACCAGTTCTACGCCGAGGTGCAGCAGATGGGCGGCGAGCGCTGGGACACGTCGAGCCTCATGGCTCGCCTCGAAGCGGTGAAGAGCAAGGCGGCGAAGTAGCGCGGCGCTAGTCTATGCGCTTGATTCCCGGAATCTCGTACCGGCCGGCCAGCAGGTCTGGCCCGGGCTGATACGCGCGCAGCGATACGCGGAAATCGCCCGCGGGTGCGGGCAGCCAATTGGCGCGCTGGTCCGCATCGGGCGCCTCGTGCTGCAACAGAATGTCGAGCGAGCCGTCGGCTTTGTAGCGGACCCCGCGCGTGCGGTCGCCGATCGAATAGCGCGCGATCGGGTTCGCCACCAGGAACACGCGCTGATCGGCTTCGATCTGGTACATGGTCAGCGACCAGAACGCGCCCACGTCCGGCAGCGTGCCCTTGGGAAAATGCAGCAGGTAACGGTGGGTGCCGTTGAGCGGCCGCCCGGCATCGTCGTGACGCGTTCCGAAATACATCGCCTCCGCCGGATCGAGCGCGGCGAGGCCGACCAGCGCCACCAGGGCCCGCAATTCGAAGTCGGTGCCGTAGTTGCCGAGATTGGCCGGGGGATATACCCAGCCGTTGCGCCCCGGGGCTTCCCGCGCCGCGCGATTGCGCAGTTCTTCGCGCGCATCGCCGAGTGCGCGCAGCACGATGTCGCGCTGCGCCGGCGGCAACAGCTCGGGCGAGAAGACAATCCCGGGTCCGACACCGATCCGCCTGAACGATCGCATCAATCCGGCATCGCGCTCCGGCGGCGGATTTTCCGTCAGCGCCCGGTCCACCACCTTGAAGAAATCCCACGGATCGGCCGTGTCGAGCGGCGGCGGCGCGGACGCGGGGACGATCATCGGCGGCTTGTGCTGCCAGGCCGACAGCGAGGTGAGCGTGAACTGCTGCTGCAGCGCGCGCACGTTCGACACATCGTCGGGACCATCGACCAAAGTCCGCCCGAGCAGCCATACCGCGTTGGTGGGCGAGCGTATAACAGCGAGACCGTCGGGTGCTGCGCCTTTCCATTCCGGTCCTGCGACAAGAAAATCGCCGGCTTTGGTGCCGGTGGTTCTGCGGCCGATATCCTTGAATGTGTTGGTGTAGAAGTCCATGAACTGCAGGCTGTAGTAGCGGCCCGCTGTGTCGGGAACATGCATCACGATGGGCTCGGCCGCGAGATCGAGCCAGGCGGACGAGTACATGGTGTCGTTGTTCGGCGCGGTCACGCCGCGCCGGGTCGGATCGGCGAGCTCGCGCGCATGGACGAAGGCGTTCAAACCGACGCGCGCTGGATTCCGGCCGCTGTAAACGGCGCCCCAACGCACGCGATACATCTCATAGAGCGGGAAGCCGTAGATGAAGGCGCCGCGCGTGATGGCGCGAAGATCGGCGGCGTCCACAGGCTGCTCGGGCGTGCTTTGGCCGGAAGACCCTGCGGAGCACGCCGCGACAAGGAGAGCGAGCGTAACGGCAATGTGTTGCGCCAAGCGGCGCGTGGAGAACCACGACCAAACCATGCCGCGATCTTATCTCATGGACCGGCGCCGGGTTTTACTCGTATTAAGAGTAATTTGACGAACTTCAAGCTATCAACGAGCGCGAGGATCGGCATCAGCCACGGCGCGTAATGCGATACGGCCGAATGGCGAAGGAGTCGGCCTCCGCATCGTCGAGGCTCCCGCATGAAGCGCCCGATTGCGTCCTGGATTCTGGCTGGCCTTACCGCCCTGACGCTGCTCGCGGCCGGCGCGCCTCCGGCGTCCGCCGCGCCCAATGGCGTGTTCGGTGAAGCCGAGGTGCGCCACGAGGGAATCCGGCCGTTTCCCAAATGGGTCGGTGCGCTGGCGCGCTATGAACAGGAAAAATTGCGCTACGCCCATACCTGCCTCGTCACCAAGTACAGCAATTGCCATTGGCGCGAATGGCATGAGCTGGCCGACAGCCTGAAGGGCCAGCCCGAGGCGCAGCAGCTTGACGCGATCAATCGCTACATGAACCGCCACCCGTACGTGCTCGATTGGACCAATTGGGGCGTCGAGGATTACTGGGAATCACCTGGCGAGTTCTTTCAGTTCGATGGCGATTGCGAGGACTATGCCATCGCCAAATACATGTCGCTGTTGCTGCTCGGCTATGACGACAGCCGCATTCGGCTCGTGGTGTTGAACGATCTGAACCTCAAGATCCCCCATGCGGTGCTGGTAGTGAATAGCGGCGACAAAGCCTGGGTGCTCGACAACCAGGTGGCGCAAGTCGTCGATGCCGCGAGCATCCATCACTATCAGCCGATCTACGCCGTCAATCTCAGCGGCTGGTGGATGTACCGGCCCTAGCCTTGCCGCTGCCGCAGCGGAAACATGACTTCAATTCGGCTCGTGGTTGAGCGCGATTGATTGTAGATTCAGGCAATCATCCGCATAGCCAAACGCCCTCCGGCGCGGGCGAGGGAGCCGACACTATGAGAGTCGACACCGATTCCGAAACGACCGTCGACGAAGTCGCCGACGGCATCTACCGAATTAGCACGCCGGTGCGGAACTCTCCCGGCGGCTTCTCCTTCAATCAATATCTGATCGTGGATGACGAGCCGCTGTTGTTCCACACCGGACTCCGCCATCAGTTCTCTGTCGTCCGCGCAGCCGTGCAGGCGTTGATACCGGTGGAGACGCTGCGCCACATCTCGTTTTCGCACTATGAAGCGGACGAATGCGGCTCGCTGAACGAATTTCTAAGTGTTGCGCCGAAGGCGGCGCCGCTCTGCGGCGAGATTGCGGCAATGGTGAACATTCGCGACATGGCCGACCGCGCGCCGCGCGTCGCGAAGGAAGGAGAGGCGATTACGCTCGGCAAGCGTCGCGTGCGCTGGATCGCCACGCCGCACATGCCCCATGCCTGGGAGTGCGGGCTTCTGTTCGAAGAAACGACGCGGACGCTGTTTTGCAGCGATCTCTTCACGCAGCCGGGCGCGACCCATCCGCCGGTCACCGAGGGCGATATTCTCGGGCCGAGCGAATCATTCCGCGCCCGGTTCGATTACTTCTCCCATACCAAGAACGTGGCGCCGATGATCGAGAAGGTCGCTGCCGCCAAACCCGCCACGCTTGCCTGCATGCATGGCTCGGCCTGGCGCGGCGACGGCGCGAAGCTGCTCAGGGAATTGGGCGCGCGTCTCGCAGGCTCGGCGTAGCGATTTGCTCTTGCTGCGGCAAGCCAGGGTGAGGGCCTGCCGAACTCTATCGCCGTTCCGCTCGATCCAGCTCGGCCATCAGCGATGCCCGCTGCTGATCGAGATCGGGCGCCGGCACCCGCGTATCCGGATCGGGAAACGCCGAGAGCTTGATCGGATTGCCGGCCATGGTCACGCGGCCAACCGCGGCATCGTCGGCATGCACCACCATGTTGCGCGTGGTGACCTGCTTGTCGCTCAAGACTTGCGCCACGTTGTTGATCGGCCCGGACGGCACGCCCGCCTTGTCCAGCACATCCAACCAATGGGCGGTGTCACGGCTCTTCAACGTCAATTCCATCTCGTCCTTGAGCGCCGCGTGGTGCTGGGTGCGAAGGGGGTTGCTGGCGAATAGGGGGTTCTCGGCGAGCTCCGGGCGCCCGAGCGCCTTCGCCAAGGCACGGAACAGCACGTCGTTTCCGGCGGCGATGATGACCCAGCCGTCTTTGGTCTGATAGGCCTCGAACGGCGTGATGGAGGGATGCCGCGCGCCGAGCGGGCCGGGAATCTCCCCCGTCGCCGTATAGCGCGCAATGCCGTTCTCCAGGATCGCCACCTGGCAATCGAGCATGCCCACGTCGATCTTGATGCCCTCGCCGGTCTGCTGGCGATGATAGAGGGCGGCGTTGACGCCCACGGCGGTGAACAGCCCGGCGGTGATGTCGCCGACGGATGTGCCTACGCGTGTCGGCGGCCCGCCAGGATGTCCGGTCAGGCTCATCACGCCGCCCATGCCTTGCACCACCATATCGTAAGCCGCGCGCTGGCGGTAAGGCCCGGTGTGGCCGAAGCCGGAAGCGGCGGCGTAGATCAGGCGCGGGAAGCGCGGGTGCAACGCCTCCCAGCCGTAGCCGAGCTTCTCCATGGCGCCGCCGCGATAATTCTCCACCAGCACATCGGCTTGCGCCAACAGCCTTTCGAAGACGGCGCGGTCGTCCGGCACCTTCAGGTCGAGGGCAATGGATTCTTTGCCGCGGTTGATCGACATGAAGTAGGCGGACTTTTCCTTGATGAACGGGCCGATGTGGCGGGAATCATCGCCGGTAGACGGGTTCTCGACCTTGATCACGCGGGCGCCGAGATCGGCAAGCACCATGGTGCAATAGGGGCCGGCAAGGACGCGCGTCAGGTCGACGATGACAATGCCGTTTAGCGGACCTTGGACGGACGATGCTTTGAGAGACACGGCGCGCGTCAACCCGCCTTCAGCCGGCGCGCCGCATCGAGCGCGAAATAGGTGAGGATGCCGTCGCAGCCCGCGCGCTTGAACGCGAGCAGGCTCTCCATCATCACGCGCTCGCCGTCGAGCCAGCCGTTCTTCGCGGCCGCTTGCAACATGGCGTATTCGCCCGACACCTGGTAGGCGAAGGTCGGCATGCCGAAGGCTTCCTTCACCCGCCAGCAAAGATCGAGATACGGCATGCCCGGCTTGACCATCACCATGTCGGCGCCTTCCGCGATGTCGAGCGCCACCTCGCGCAGCGCTTCGTCGCCGTTGGCCGGATCCATCTGGTAGGTGCGCTTGTCGCTTTTGCCGAGATTGCTCGCCGACCCGACCGCGTCGCGGAACGGACCATAGAACGCCGAGGCATACTTGGCCGCATAGGCCATGATCTGAACGTTGGTGTAGTTGGCGCTCTCAAGCGCGTCGCGGATGGCGCCAACCCGCCCGTCCATCATGTCCGACGGCGCAATGATGTCGCAGCCGGCCTCCGCCTGAACCAGCGCCTGGCGCACCAGGACCTCGATGGTCTCGTCGTTGACCACGTAGTCGTCGCGGATCAATCCGTCCTGCCCGTGGCTGGTGAAGGGATCGAGCGCCACGTCGCAAAGCACGCCGATATTCGGCACCTGGGCCTTCACAGCGCGAACGGCGCGGCAAATGAGATTGTCGGGGTTTGTCGCTTCGTCGCCGTCGGGCGTTTTCAGCGCCGGATCGATTGCCGGAAACAAGGCGATGCAGGGCACGCCAAGTTCCGCCGCTTCGCCCGCCTGTTGCACCAGCATGTCGATGCTGAGCCGCCGCGCTCCCGGCATGGACGGAATATCCGCCGCCTTGTGGCGGCCTTCATGGATGAAAACCGGCCAGATCAAATCGCCCACCGTCAGCACGTTCTCGGCGTTCAGACGCCGCGACCAATCATGCCGGCGGTTGCGCCTTAACCGCGTGCGCGGAAAGGCGGGACCCGCCGGCGCGGCCTGTTTGTCCACGGACGGCGCGGGTTTGGTCGCGGGTTTCGCGACATGCTGACGAAATCTCAACGGCTTGTCCGCCATGCGGGCCTCCGGACCGGCAACGTGGGCGGATTGTAGAAGTGCGCATCAACGATGGCAACGCGCCCGCCTGCGTTGCGCAATCGGCAGCGGCCCTTTATGAAGGATCGCAAGCAACAACGCCCGGGAAGCAAATATGTCGACCGCTGCCTCAGCCACCGTTGCCGCCGCCGAACCGCAGCCATTGCCGGCGTTCCGCGCCATACCGGATCTGGTGGCCGATCAGGCGAAATTGCGGGGACTGGCGCGAGCCTTGGTTGCCGAAGGCAAGACGGTGTCCTGGGTGGAATTCGATCGCCGCGTCAACCGCGTCGCCAATGCCCTGATGGGGCTCGGGCTCGGCCGCGGCGACAAGGTCGCCATCCTGGCGCCGCCGTCGATCGAATACGTGGAGGCGTTCGTCGGCGCGCTGCGCATGGGCGCGTGCGTGGTGCCGCTCTCGACCATGGCTTCGACCGACGCGCTGGAGATGATGGTGCGGGATTCGGATTCCCGCGTGCTCATGCTGGGCGAGGCCATGCGGAATTTGGTGGCGCCCTTCCTGGACCGGCTTCCTGGCCTGGTGCCCGGCGGGCGCATCGCCTTCGATTTCGCGAGCCCCGGCTGGTCCGACTTTGCCGGCTGGGTCGCTGCGGCAAGCGATGCGGCGCCGCGGATCGAGCTCGGGCCCGACGACCAGTTCAACATCATCTACAGCTCGGGCACGACCGGCGTGCCCAAGGGCATCCTGCATAGCCACCTCATGCGCTTCGGCCATGTGGAGCGGGGCGAATTCTTGGGTTACGGGCACGAAGCGATCACGCTCTTGTCCACGCCGCTCTATTCGAACACAACCCTGGTCGCTTTGTTCCCGACGCTGGCGCACGGCGGCACGACGATCCTGATGCGGAGATTCGACGCCGCCGGCTATCTCGAAATCGCCGAGCGCGAGCGCGTGACCCACACCATGCTGGTGCCGGTGCAATATCAGCGCCTCCTGGCGCATCCGGACTTCGACAAGTACGACCTCGGCAGCTTCCGCATGAAGCTTTCCACCAGCGCGCCGCTTCGCGCCGGGGTCAAACGCGCCATCCTCGACCGCTGGCCGGGCCAGTTGGTGGAATTCTACGGCCTGACCGAGGGCGGCGGCGGCTGCATGTTGAATGCGAGTTTGTACCCGAACAAGCTGCACACGGTCGGCCAACCCGGCCTGGGCGCGGACGTGCGCATCATCGACGAGGCCGGCAACGAACTGCCGCAGGGCGAGACCGGCGAAATCGTCGGCCGCTCCACCAACATGATGACCGGCTATTACAAGCAGCCGGGCAAGACCGGCGAAATCCACTGGCGCGACAAGGCAGGCGAACTGTTCTTCCGCACCGGCGACATGGGCCGGTTCGACGAGGATGGGTTTCTGATCCTGCTGGACCGCAAGAAGGACATGATCATCTCGGGTGGCTTCAACGTCTATGCGGCCGATATCGAGGCGATCCTCTCGAAGCATCCTGACGTCAGCGATGTGGCCGTGATCGGCGTGCCGAGCGAGCAATGGGGCGAAACGCCGCTGGCCCTGGTGGTGCGCCGCGGCGGAAGCGCGGTCGAGGCCGAAGTGCTGCGCGCTTGGGCCAACGAGCAGCTCGGCAAGACCCAGAGGATCAGCGCCGTCGAATTCCGCGACAGCCTGCCGCGCTCCAGCATCGGAAAGATCCTGAAGCGCGAATTGCGCGAGCCCTATTGGCGCAACACCTGACGGCCCGACGGAGACGCCGCATGAACTTCGAGTTGAGCGAAGACCAGCGCGCCTTCCAGCAGGCGGCAAGGGACTTCGCGACCGCCGAAATGGCGCCGAACGCCGCACGCTGGGACGAGGAGAAGTTTTTCCCCGTCGACACGCTTCGCGCCGCCGCCGCCCTCGGCTTCGGCGGCATCTATGTCCGGGAAGACGTCGGCGGCGCGGGCCTCAAGCGGCTGGATGCAGCGATCATATTCGAAGAACTTGCGGCGGGATGCACGTCCACGGCCGCCTATATCTCGATCCACAACATGGCGGCGTGGATGATCGACAGCTTCGGCAGCGATGCGCAGCGGCAAAAGTTTCTGCCGAAGCTCTGCCGCATGGAGCATTTTGCGAGCTATTGCCTGACCGAGCCGAATTCGGGATCGGATGCGGCCGCATTGCGCACGCGCGCGGTGCGGGACGGCGACCACTATGTGCTGAACGGCACCAAGGCCTTCATTTCCGGCGGCGGCCGGTCCGATGTCTATGTGTGCATGGTGCGGACGGGCGGGGAGGGGCCAAAGGGCATTTCCTGCATCGTGGTCGAGAGCGGCACTCCCGGCCTTTCCTTCGGGGCGCAGGAGCGCAAGCTCGGCTGGAACTCGCAACCGACGGCCATGGTGATCTTCGAGGATTGCCGAGTGCCCGTCGCCAATCGGATCGGGACCGAAGGCGACGGCTTCAAGATTGCCATGATGGGTCTCGACGGCGGGCGCCTGAACATCGGCGCCTGTTCGATCGGCGGCGCCCGCGCCTGCCTCGACGTGGCGCGCGGGCATCTCGGCGTGCGCAATCAGTTCGGCCAGCCGCTGGCCCGCTTTCAGGCGTTGCAATTCAAGCTCGCGGATATGGCGACCGAATTGGAAGCGGCGCGATTGATGATCCACCACGCGGCGGCGCGCCTCGATGCGCACCACGCCGATGCGACGCTCGCCTGCGCCATGGCCAAGCGCTTCGCCACGGACGCAGGCTTCCAGGTCTGCAACAACGCGCTGCAGATGCTCGGCGGCTACGGCTACCTCAAGGACTATCCGGTGGAGCGCTTTCTGCGCGACGTGCGCGTTCATCAAATTCTCGAAGGCACCAACGAGATCATGCGCGTGATCATCGCGCGGCGTTTGCTTTCAGGGACCGGCGAGATATGACAAGCGACGCCGACATCGTGTTCGATGTGCAAGGTCCGCTCGCCTGCGTTCTGCTGAACCGGCCAAAGGCGCTCAACGCGCTGACCCACGAGATGGCCGTCGCTCTCGACAATAAGCTGAAGGTCTGGGAAAGCGACCCGCGCATAGCCGCGTTGGTGATCCGCGGCCAGGGCAGCCGCGCCTTCTGCGCTGGCGGCGATATCCGGAAGCTCTACGACGAAGGCCGCGCGGGCAGCCGGTATCCGTTCGACTTCTACCACGACGAATACCGCTGCAACGCGCGCATCCACCGCTTCCCAAAGCCTTACGTATCGTTCCTCGACGGTATCGTCATGGGCGGCGGCGTCGGCGTGTCGGTGCACGGCAGTCATCGTATTGCGACCGAGAATACGGTCTTCGCCATGCCGGAGACCGGCATCGGCTTATTCCCTGACGTGGGCGGCAGCTATTTTCTGTCGCGATTGCCAGGCGCCCTTGGCATGTTTCTCGGCCTTACCGGCACGCGGCTCAAGGCGGCGGACGCGATCTGCGCCGGGGTGGCGCAGTTCCATGTGCCATCGAGTGCGCTCGACGCGCTGCAGGTCGATCTGGCAAAATCCGAACCGGGACACCGCGAGGCCGTTTCGCTGGTGATCCGGCGCCATGCCACGGATCCCGGCGCCCCGTCGATCGCGCAACATCGCGCAACCATCGATCGCGCCTTCGGGCAACCATCCGTCGAGGCGATCCTGGAAGCCCTCGACGCGGAGGAGGACGCGTTCGCTGCCGGCTTGGCGGCGCAGATCCGCACCAAGTCGCCGACGAGCTTGAAGATCACCCATCGGCAGATCCGCGAAGGCGCCAAGCGCAATTTCGACGAGTGCATGCGCATGGAATGGCGCATGGTGAACCGTGTCATCCGCGGCCACGACTTCTATGAAGGCACCCGGGCCGTGGTGGTCGACAAGGACCAGAAGCCGGCCTGGCGCCCGCCGACGCTCGACGGTGTCCACGCGGCGGATGTGGATGCCTATTTCGCGCCGCTCGGCAAGGACGAGCTGCGCTACGATTGGGATTGAAGCGCGTCCGGATCACCGCTTAAGGGAGGAGAAGATGGCGAGCATCGGATTTATCGGCGTCGGCAACATGGGCGGCCCCATGGCTCTGAACTTGCTCAAGGCGGGGCACAAGGTGAAAGTCTTCGACCTGTCGGCGGATGCGGTTGCGCGTTGCGTGAAGGCGGGCGCCGCGGCGGCCAAAGCGACGGCGGACGTCGTGGCCGACGCCGAGGTGATCGTCACCATGCTGCCGGCCGGCGAGCACGTGCGCAGCGTCTACCTGGGCGCGAATGGCATACTTGCGGCCGCCAAGAAGGGCTCGCTGTTCATCGATTCATCGACGATCGACGTGGACAGCGCGCGCGCGGTCGGAAAAGGCGCGGCCGAAGCCGGCATGGACATGATCGACGCGCCGGTCTCCGGCGGCACCGGCGGCGCCGCCGCCGGAACGCTCACCTTCATGGTCGGCGGACCGGACAAGGCCTTCGCGCGCGCCAAGCCGTTCCTCGAAGCCATGGGCAAGACCATCGTGCACGCCGGCGCTTCCGGAAATGGCCAGGCTGCGAAGATCTGCAACAACATGATCCTCGGCATCTCTATGATCGCGGTCAGCGAGGCCTTCGTGCTCGCCGAAAAGCTCGGGCTTGACCATCAAAAGCTGTTCGATATCAGTTCCAAGTCCTCGGGCCAGTGCTGGTCGCTGACCAACTATTGTCCAGTGCCCGGTCCCGTGCCTACATCGCCCGCCAACCGCGACTATCAGGCGGGCTTTACCGCCGACATGATGCTGAAGGATCTGAAGCTGGCACAAGCAGCCGCAAAGAGCGGCGGCGCCAAGACCGTGCTTGGCGCGGAGGCGGCCGCCGTCTACGAAAGGTTCAGCGCCAGCGGGCAGGGCGGGCGCGACTTTTCGGGCGTCATCACCATGGTGCGCAAGGACAGCCGCTGATGGCCTGGGCGCACGTCGGCATCGAAAAGCGCGGCCGGGTCGCGATCGTCCGCTTCGACCGCGGCAACGACAAGAACGCCTTTTCCCGCGCACTCATGCGCGAACTAATGGAGGCGGCGCGGTCGTTCGAGGACGACGTCGAGACCAGCGCAATCGTACTCACCGGACGGGCCGATGTTTTCACCGCCGGCCTCGACCTAAAGGAGGCTTTGGCGACCCACGGCGAGGATCACGCCTTGTCGGTGCGGCGGCAGTTTTCCTCGCTCGGACAGCGGCTTTGCCGGGCTTGGGAGGATCTGGCGCCGGTCACCATCGTCGCCATCGAGGGCTATTGCATCGGCGGCGGCATGGCCTTGTCCGTGGCTTGCGATTTTCGGATTTGCGGCGCTAATGCAATTCTTTACGTGCCGGAGTTACGACGCGGCATGAATATGTCTTGGCAGAGCCTGCCGCGCTTCGTGAATTTGGTGGGACCGGCGCGAGCCAAGCAGATCGTCATTCTGGCCGAGCAAATTCCGGCCTCGCAGGCGCTCTCTTGGGGCCTGGTGGAAGAGGTGGTCCCGGCCGGTCAGGCGCTCGCCAGCGCTCTGCAAATGGCCGAGAAGATCGCCGCGCAGCCGCCGGTGCCGGTGCGCATGACCAAGCAGGCGATCAACGTCGCCGCCAATCCGCTTGGTCATGCGGTCAGCTTCATGGATGCCGATCAGAACGCGCTGACGCGACAGTCGGAAGACTACGCCGAAGGCGTGAAGTCGTTCTTCGAGAAGCGACCGCCCGGCTTCAAGGGCCGCTGATCAGGCGGCTGCGGCGGCGAGGATCGTCTTTCGCGCCCGGCTGATCCCGATATTGCGCGACGCCACGCTGGTCCGGAACCCATGCTCGCGCAGGAGTTCCGCCAAGGCCTTCATGTCGTAGCGCGCCAAATCGTTCTCGCGCAGATGCGAGCGGTAGTTGGTCGCCGCCATGTCGAACAGGGTGCGAAGCGCGCTGAAGAAGAAACGGTAGCGGACGCTGTAGCGCAAAAAGTCGATCGTATCCGACAGCGTGTCGAGATCGTTCGGGATGATGTCCGCCAAGGCCAGCACGCCACCCGATTTGAGGACGCGCTTGGCCAGGCGCACCAGCGCGCCGAGCTCCGCCCGGTCCAAGTATTGGATGACGGAACACACCAGCATGAAATCGACGCTGCCGTCGGGCAATTCCGACAGCGCGTCGTCGTCAATCACCTTGATGCCGGGCGAGCGGGCATACCGGGCGCTTACCCGCTGGTGCAGATAGGGCGAGCGATCGTACAAGAGAACGTCCATGCCGGCGCCGGCCAACCGCGGCGCCGCGAGAGCTTCGCCGCAGCCGTAATCCAGCACGCGCTTGCCCTTCGGCTCCGGAACGGCGGCGAGGAATTCCTCGATTGTAACGCGATAGCGCGCATGCAGGTGGCGGTCGCCGACGTGGATGCGCGCCGGACGGCTCCAGAAGTTGAACCAGGTGGAAGCGGCGGCGCCGACGCCGCTCGCCTCGTCGAAATCCGAACGGGGTTCAGTTGCGGAACGCATGATCGCTCCCGGGTGCGCCATGGCGCGCACGCAACGTGTCGTTCCGGCAGCGCAGGATTGTGAACAGGCCGAGCGGTGGCGTCTGCTCGGATTCGAGCACGTCGAGACTGCCGCTCTGCAGGAATTGGTCGCGGGAAAAATCCGGCCGCCAGCCGAGCTTCGGCGACAGTCCGGCCAGGCGCTTTTCGATCTCGGATCGAAGTCCGCGCGCCGCGGCGAAATGATTGACGAAGATCACCAGGCCGTCGGGACGGCAGACGCGCTGCACCTCGGCCAGAAGACGATCGGGATGCGGCACGACGGACGCCACGTACATGGCCACCACGACATCGAAGCTCCCGTCGGCGAATTCCAGATTCTCCGCGTCCATTTCAAGCAAAGCTTCGACATTGCCGAGACGCTTGGCGGCGACTCGCTCACGCGCCTGACGGAGCATGTCGCGCGACACATCGATTCCTGTGACCTTCAAGTCGGAGCGATAACGCGGAAGCGACAGGCCGGTGCCGACGCCGACTTCCAGCACGCGGCCCTCGGCCTGCGCGTTGATGAGATCGACGGCGCGGCGGCGGCCCGGATGCAGCAGCAGCCCGAACACCGCGTCGTAATAGGGCGCGTGCCGGCGATAGGCTTGCCGGACCGTGTCCAGGTCGAGCTCCAACCTCGGGGACGTGCCAGGATCGTCACCCGGATCGTCGTAGGTCCGTGTTATGCGCATTGCGCCTCCCCGCCCATCAGCTACGCGACAACTCCGGCAGACTCGGCCGGCGCCAGTTTGAGAATACGCCGATCATCGACCAGGGCAACAATGGCAACATTGGGGCCCAGTGCCTTGTGCCCGGTATTGCCGCAACACTGCCGGCCATATATCGCATAGCGGAGCCCTCGGCTAGCCGGTGAAGGCCTGGATGCCCGTCTGCGCGCGCCCGAGAATCAACGCGTGGATGTCGTGCGTGCCCTCGTAGGTGTTCACTGCCTCCAGATTCATCACATGGCGAATCACGTGATACTCGTCCGAAATGCCGTTGCCGCCATGCATGTCGCGGGCAACGCGGGCAATTTCAAGAGCCTTGCCGCACGAATTTCGCTTGATGAGTGAAATCATTTCCGGGGCGT
The DNA here is from genome assembly GCA_035632095.1 of Candidatus Cybelea sp. Taxonomy (GTDB): domain Bacteria; phylum Pseudomonadota; class Alphaproteobacteria; order Ferrovibrionales; family Ferrovibrionaceae; genus DASQHM01. The sequence goes on from DASQHM010000034.1 coordinate 36,054, forward strand.
CCAATCCCTGGTCCCTGAGCCGGCCGACCTGAATGCATGCTTGCAGCCCGATGGCGATCTCGGTCTGCATGTTAGCGAGCTTAAGCTGCACGATCTGATTGGCGGCGAGCGGCCGTCCGAATTGTTTACGTTCCAGCGTGTAGTTACGGGCCGCGGTCCAGCAGAATTCGGCGGCACCCAATGCACCCCAGGCGATACCGTAGCGCGCGCTGTTGAGGCAGCCGAACGGCCCCTTCAGGCCGGAGACATTCGGCAGCAGGTTTTCCTCCGGCACGAACACGTCATCCATGACGATCTCGCCGGTCACGGAAGCACGAAGCGAGAACTTGCCCTCGATCTTCGGCGTGGTGAGGCCTTTCATGCCGCGCTCGAGTATGAAGCCGCGGATCACGTCGTCTTCCGTCTTGGCCCAAACCACCATCACGTCGGCCAGCGGCGAGTTGGTGATCCACATTTTGGCGCCGGACAAGGAATAGCCACCTTTGACCTTTTTCGCGCGGGAACGCATGCCGCCGGGATCGGAGCCGAAGTCCGGTTCGGTCAGTCCGAAGCAGCCGACCCATTCGCCGCGCGCCAGCTTGGGCAGATACTTCTCCCGCTGCGCTTCCGTGCCGTAGGTGTTGATGGGATGCATCACCAGGCTCGACTGCACGCTCATCATCGAGCGGAAGCCGGAGTCGACCCGCTCGACCTCGCGCGCGATCAGTCCATAGCAGACGTAGTTCACGCCCGCGCACCCGTAGCCGTGGATCGTCGAGCCGAGCAATCCGAGCTCGCCCATCTCGGTGAAAATGCCGCGGTCCGCGGTTTCGTAGCGATGCATGTCGCGCACCCGGGGCATCAGCCTGCTTTGGCAAAAGTCGCGCGCGCTGTCGCGCACCATGCGCTCTTCGTCGGTCAACTGCCCTTCCAGGTGAAGCGGATCTTCCCACTGGAAGTTCGCCGGCGATCCGGACTTTTGCTGCTTGGCGGGGGAAGGCGCGCTCATGATGTGCTCCGGCTTAGCGGGTCGTCGGGATGACGGCGGTGGTCTCGATCTCGACGCGGGCCCGGTCCTCGACGAGAGCGGCGACCTGCACCAGGGTCATGGCGGGATAGACCTTGCCGAGGATTTCGCGGTAGGCCGCGCCGATTTCGCCGAGCGAGGCGAGGTATTCGCGCTTGTCCAGCACGTACCAGGTCATGCGCGCGATATGTTCCGGTTTCGCGCCGGCGGCACGCAGCACGGCAACGGTGTTCTGCAAAGCCTGGCGAACCTGCGCCGCGAAGTTGTCGGTCTCGAAGCGCATTTGCGCATTCCAGCCGATCTGCCCGGCGACGAAGACCATGCGGCCTTCGGCGACTACCCCGTTGGAATAGCCGCTCGGCCGAGCCCAGCCCTCCGGGTTCACGAACTGCATTCAATGCTCCCTGTGCGCAACGGCTCCGGCGGCTTTCGCAGGCCCGTCCAAGCCGATTTTCAGCGTCCAGTCTTAGTCCTGATCGCCGCGCCGGGCAACCGCGGTTCCCGAGCCTGCCGGAGCATATGATATAAGGCCCCAAGCGCTCGAGGAGACGGTACCGTGGCTCGACAACTGGCGGAGGTGTTGTTCGAATTCAAGCAGATCGGCCGATCGGTCAAGGTGACCGCGATCGATCCGGTGAGCGGCATCGAGGCGTCGATCGTCGGCCCGGCGGGCGGCAGCGAAATGGAACTGAAGCGAGTCGCCGTCGCCAAGCTGCGCTACGTCATGGAGCGGCGCCAGTCTCCGAAGCGCTAGGCGCCGTGGAGCGGAGCGCGCGCGGGTTATGCCTGCATTGGGGCTTGCTGGCCCGAAGGCCCTCGGATACACCTTCAGGCAGATATGAGATGCCGCGGGGAGGCGGCGTTTCAAACTAAGCCCGGCCGGTGCGCGCAACGCATGGCGTATTTCCTACAGCAGCTCATCAACGGCCTCGCCCTCGGCGCCATCTACGGCCTGATCGCCATCGGCTACACGATGGTTTACGGCATCATCGGCATGATCAATTTCGCGCACGGCGAGATCTACATGATCGGCGCCTTCATCACGATCATCACGTTCGTGCTGCTGCAGCAGCTCGGGATCGGCTACGTGCCGCTGATCCTGCTGATCGTGCTGTTCACGGCCATGGCGTTCACCGCCGTCTACGGCTGGACTGTGGAGCGCATCGCCTACCGGCCTCTTCGCCGCTCGTTCCGCCTGGCGCCGTTGATCTCGGCCATCGGCATGTCGATCGTGCTGCAGAACTACGTGCAGCTTGTGCAGGGCGCGAAGGCGAAATCCCTGCCGCCGCAGATTCCCGGGAACTTCACCGTGATGCAATCGGACGGATTCGATGTGGTCGTGAGCTACGTGCAAATCATCATCGTCGTCTTGACGATCGCGCTCATGACCGGGTTCAGCCTGATGATCGCCCGCACATCGCTTGGCCGGGCGCAAAGGGCCTGCGAGCAGGACAGAGTCATGGCCGCGCTTCTTGGGGTCAACGTGGACCGGACCATCTCGCTCACCTTCGTCCTCGGCGCCGTGCTGGCCGCCGTCGCCGGCATGATGGTGACGCTCTACTACGGCGTGATCGACTACTACATCGGGTTCGGGGCGGGATTGAAAGCGTTTACGGCGGCGGTCCTCGGCGGCATCGGCTCGCTGCCCGGCGCCATGCTCGGCGGCGTGCTGATCGGATTGATCGAAGCGTTCTGGGCCGGCTACTTCTCCGCCGAATACAAGGACGTCGCCGCGTTCTCTATCCTCGTTCTCGTGCTCATCTTCCGGCCGAGCGGTCTGCTCGGCCGTCCGGAAATCGAGAAAGTCTGACATGGCGCGCATCGCCGCCCGCACGGTTGCCGGCCTGCGGGACGCGGCATTTGCAGCGGGCGTAACAGCGGCGCTGGCGTTGCCGCTGATCGGGCTGCACCTCGACGATGTATCCGGCGGCGTCGTCATCCGCTACCGCTTCGGTTCGATGGCCCTGGCCATGGCAGCGGTCTTCTGCGGGCGGCTGGCGATGACCGCGCTCAGGGCGGGGGACGCGGGGTGGTTCCGGACGTTCGGCGCGCGCCTCGCTCCGCGTGTCCGCCTCGGCCGCGGCCGGATCGGCTTCGGCGTCGCGTTTCTGGCGCTGGTGCTGCCGTTGATCCCGGGCGTCGAGAACCAAACCCTCGATCGCGGCATTCTCGTGTTGATCTACGTGATGCTTGGCTGGGGCCTGAACGTGGTGGTTGGCCTCGCCGGATTGCTGGATCTGGGCTACGTGGCGTTCTATGCGGTCGGAGCCTATTCCTACGCGCTACTGGCCGCCTATTTGGGATTCACGTTCTGGATCTGCCTGCCGCTCGCGGCGCTCTTGGCAGCGACATTTGGCGTCGTGCTCGGCTTTCCCGTCCTGCGCCTGCGCGGCGACTATCTCGCGATCGTGACGCTGGGATTCGGCGAAATGATTCGCATCGTGCTCATCAACTGGACCAGCTTCACCGGCGGCCCGAACGGATTGAGCCAAATCCCCCGGCCGACATTGTTCGGTCTGGAATTCACCGCGGACGCGACGCCCGGCCACACGACCTTCGCCGAATTTTTCGGTCTGGCCTACAGTTCGCACTATCGCTACGTCTTCCTCTACTATCTGGTCCTGGCAGTCGCGCTCGCCGTCAACGCGTTCACGTTGCGCCTGCGCAAGTTGCCGCTCGGACGCGCGTGGGAGGCGCTTCGCGAGGACGAGATCGCGTCGCGCACCCTCGGCATCAATCCGACGACCGTCAAATTGTCCGCTTTCGGCATCGGCGCTTCGCTCGCCGGTTTCGCCGGCCCGTTCTTCGACGCCCGCCAAGCATTCGTGAGCCCGGAGAGCTTCAACTTCCTGGAATCGGCGACCATCCTCGCCATCGTCGTGCTCGGTGGCATGGGTAGCCAGATCGGCGTCGTGGTGGCGACCTTCATCCTGATCCTGCTGCCGGAGGTCCTGCGCGATTTCGGGTTTGTGCAGCAGATTGCCGAACTTCGCCTGCTGATCTTCGGCGCCGCCATGGTCCTGATTATGATCTGGCGCCCGCAAGGCCTGTTGTCGCGCCGCGAACCGAGCGTCAGGCTCGACAAGGCGCGGTCGACACCATGACCGCCGCTCCGCTCCTCGCGGTCGAACACCTCACCATGCGATTCGGCGGCCTGACCGCGGTCGACGATCTATCCTTCGACGCCAAGCCCGAGCAGATCACGGCCATCATCGGTCCGAACGGCGCCGGCAAGACGACGGTGTTCAATTGCCTGACCGGGTTCTACCGGCCGACGGTCGGCAGGTTGACGTTGCGGCGCCCCGGGGGCGATGCCTTTCTGCTCGAACGCATGGACGACTTTCGCATCGCCCGCCAGGCCGGGATCGCCCGGACGTTTCAGGGCGTGCGTTTGTTCCCGCGAATGACCGTGCTCGAAAATCTGATCGTCGCGCAGCACAAGGCGCTGATGCGGGCGTCCGGTTTCACGTTCGCCGGCCTGATCGGCCTGCCGCGCTACGCGCGCGCGGAGCGCTCCGCCATCGAGCTGGCTCGTTACTGGCTCGATCAGGTTCAATTGACCGCCCGGGCCGACGAGGAAGCCGGCAGCCTTCCGTATGGCGCCCAGCGGCGGCTCGAAATTGCGCGGGCCATGTGCACTGCTCCGGTGCTGCTGTGCCTGGACGAGCCGGCGGCCGGCCTCAATCCGCACGAATCCGCCGACCTGAACGCGCTGCTCATGGCCATTCGCGAGCGCCATCGCATCGGCCTGCTGCTGATCGAGCACGATATGAGCGTGGTGATGGGCATTTCCGACCACATTCTGGTGCTGGATTACGGACGCAAGATCGCCGAAGGCGCGCCGGAACATATCCGCGCCAACCCGGACGTGATCCGCGCCTATCTCGGGGAGAGCGAGGAAGAGCCGCTGCCGGAGGAGATCGCCGCCGACCTGAAGGCCGCGGCGGGCGATCCATCCGCATGCTGAAACTCACCGGCATCGAAACCTTCTACGGCCACATTCAGGCGCTGCGCGGCGTCGACCTCGAAGTCAGGCAAGGCGAGATCGTCGCGCTGATCGGCGCCAACGGCGCCGGCAAATCGACGTTGCTGATGACAATATGCGGCAATCCGCACGCGAAGCGGGGGCAGGTGCTGTTCGAGGACAGGGACGTCACGCAATCGCCGACCTACAACACCATGCGCCTGGGGATCGCCCATGCGCCGGAAGGCCGGCGCGTGTTTCCGCGCATGACCGTGCTCGAGAACCTGCAAATGGGGGCCGCGATCGGCGACCCGGCGCATTTCGCCGACGACTTGGCCACGGTCTTTCGGCTGTTTCCGATCCTGGAGCAACGGCAGGCACAGCGCGGCGGCACGCTGTCCGGCGGCGAACAGCAAATGCTCGCCATCGCCCGCGCGCTCATGAGCCGGCCGCGCCTGTTGCTGCTGGACGAGCCGTCACTCGGCCTGGCGCCGCTGATCGTGAAGCAGATTTTCGGCGTGCTGAGCGAAATCAACAGGCAGCAAGGCGTGACGATCCTACTCGTGGAGCAAAACGCCTATCACGCGCTTAAGCTGGCGCACCGCGGCTACGTGCTCGTGAACGGCGCCATCACCATGACCGGCTCCGGCCGCGACCTGCTTGCGAACAAGGAGGTGCGCGCGGCCTACCTGGAGGGTCACGGCTGATCATGGACGCGGTCCTCGGTTCCTCCATCGGCGTATTCGTCGGCGTGACCGTGGTCCTGTTCGGCATGGCCGCGCATTTCACCGGGCAGTCGCTCGCGACGGGCTGGCGGCCGGCTTGGCACGTGTTGCCGGCGGCTCTGCTCCTTGCTTTGGCTGACAGATTTATCGTCTTTGCCCTGTTCCAGGCGCCGCTTCTGTCGCTTTCCGGGTTTCTCATCCACGGCATCGTGCCGCTCGCCGTCACCGCCACGTCCTATCGGATGACGCTGGCGCAGAAGATGGTCCGGCAATACCCCTGGCTCTACGAGCGCGCGGGGCCGTTTGCCTGGCGGGCCCGAAACGACGCGTAATGGCCAATGCGCGCGGAGACAGTGTTGGCTACAATGCGGCGGAATCGCGAGTCGGCGCCGGCGCGCGGATTCTCGCGCGCCGGGCCGCAGCGGGTTCAATCCGCAGAAGGTTCAAACCGGGCAGGGAGAACATCACAAATGCGCAGATTGATAACGGGATTTGTTGCCGCGGCGGCATTGTCGGCCTTCGCGGTGAGCGCTTCGGCGCAAGAGATCGTGATCGGCGCGGCTGGACCGATGACCGGCCAATACGCCAAATTCGGCGAGCAGCTTCAGAAGGGCGCCGAGCAGGCGGTCGCCGATATCAACGCCAAGGGCGGCGTCCTCGGCCGCAAGATCAAGCTCGAGATCGGCGACGACGCTTGCGATCCGAAGCAGGCGGTCGCCGTCGCCAACCAGATGGCGCAGAAGAAGGCCGTCTTCGTCGCCGGTCACTTCTGTTCGGGCTCTTCGATCCCCGCATCCAAGGTCTATACCGAGGAGGGGATTCTGCAGATTACGCCGGCTTCGACCAATCCGAAGCTGACCGACGAGGGCGGCTGGAACGTGTTCCGCGTCTGCGGCCGTGACGACCAGCAGGGCACCATCGCCGGCGACTACATCGCCGATCACTTCAAGGGCAAGAACATCGCCATCGCCCACGACAAGCAGACGTATTCGCAAGGCCTGGCCGACGCGACCAAGTCCGAGCTGAACAAGCGCGGCGTGAAAGAGGCGCTCTACGACACGATCACGAAGGACGAGAAGGACTACTCCGCCTTCGTGACCAAGCTGAAGGCCAACAAAATCGACGTGCTGTATTATGGCGGTTATCATCCAGAAGCGGCACTCATCGTTCGTCAGATGCGCGAGCAGGGCTTGAACACCCAGCTCATCTCGGGCGACGCGCTGGTTACGGACGAGTTCTGGCAGATCTCCGGCGCGGCGGGCGAGGGCACGCTGATGACCTTCGGACCGGATCCGCGCAAGAAGAAGGACGCCGCCGAGGTCGTGGCGGGCTTCGAGAAGCGCGGATACAACCCCGAGGGTTACACCCTGTACAGCTACGCGGCCGTGCAGGCTTGGGCGCAGGCGGCGACCAAGGCCGGATCGATCGAGCCCAAGAAGGTCGCCGAGACGCTGCGCGGCATGTCGGCGCAGACCGTGCTTGGATCCTTGAGCTGGGACAAGAAGGGTGACGTAAAAGAGCCGACGTATGTCTGGTACCTGTGGAAGGCTGGCAAGTACGAACAAATGTAAGCGCCGCCACATCGCCTAAAGCAGAACGGCCCGGCGAGCGATCGCCGGGCCGCTGTGTTTTCCTGGACGTATGTTTCTAGCGGATTTTGGCGGCGCGGCCTTTGCGGCCCAAGCCGATCTTCTTCGCGAATGCCGAGCGCTGCTTGGCGTAGTTCGGCGCAACCATCGGATAGTCGGCCGGCAGACCCCACTTGGAACGGTATTCCTCGGGCGTCAGGCTGTAGGTGGAGCGCAGATAGCGCTTCAGCATCTTCAGCTTCTTGCCGTCTTCCAAGCAGACGATGTAGTCGGGGGTGATCGAACGCCGCACGGGAATTGCCGGTTTCGTGGGCGCGTCCGCGCCGCGCTGCATCGGTTTATGCAGCGAATCAAGAGATCCGTGTACGGCCTTGATGATGTCCGTAATCTGCGGCGTCGCGACTTCGTTGTGGCTCACATAGGCGGAGACAATCTCGGCAGTCATCCGCAATAGGTCGCCCTTTGGGGCGCCAGATTCCGTGCCGTCTGCCATGCTGCCGGCTCCCTGTTTCTACTTGGTCGTTTCAATGCTAACTCGGATATTTACTCGCATGAGGCAGGCTCGGAGTCAATTGGCGCAGCGCTCTTCAATATGCACGTTTGCATGATGACCGGAAATTCATCACGTCGACTATCATGGTTAATTTCCGACGTATCATTATATCGGAATGAATTCTTCCGGGCATAGCCGGGCACGCACGAAAACGGCCATCGGCGCGACGGCAACCCTTAGTGCGGCGCTGGCGCGCGCTAGCGAGATATGGTATTTAAAAAGCTTCCATCGTGCCCGACAACCGTTGCCGACTGCGATATCCCGGACCAGCCAATACCGCAGCGGTCGCGCCCGTCGTTTGCCCGGCGGCCCGACCTCGCAAATAGCCCGGAAGGGCAACCCAAGGATTGGCGCATCCAACTTCATTCGTGGTCAGTATCGGCGGGCCTGAGCATTGGTGAGACCAACAATGAGCACGTCTTCGTTTTCCACCCGGAATTCGGCTCCGGATATTTTTGCCGCCGACTTGCAGCGCGACGATCCGGAAGTATTCGCGGCCATCGCCGAGGAACTGGAACGCCAGCGCGATCAGATCGAACTTATCGCCTCTGAGAACATCGTGAGCCCCGCCGTGCTGGAGGCGCAGGGCTCGGTGCTCACCAACAAATACGCCGAGGGCTATCCCGGCAAGCGCTATTACGGAGGTTGCGAGAAAGTCGACATTGCCGAGACGCTGGCGATCGATCGCGCCAAGAAGCTGTTCAATTGCAGCTTCGCCAACGTGCAGCCGCATTCCGGCGCCCAGGCGAACCAGGCGGTGTTTTTTGCCCTCATGCGCCCGGGCGATACCTACCTGGGTCTCGACCTGGCCGCCGGCGGGCATCTCACGCACGGCTCGCCTGCCAATCAATCCGGCAAATGGTTTCACGCGGTCGGCTACAAGGTGCGCCGCGACAATCAACAGATCGATTTCGACGACGTGGAGCGCCTGGCGCGCGAGCACAAGCCGAAACTGATCATCGCCGGCGGTTCGGCCTATCCGCGCATCATCGATTTCGCGCGCTTCCGACAGATCGCGGATTCCCTCGGCGCGTATCTGATGGTCGACATGGCGCATTTCGCCGGATTGGTCGCGGGCGGCGTGCATCCGAGCCCGCTGCCGCACGCCCATGTGGTGACGACGACGACGCACAAGACGCTGCGCGGCCCGCGCGGCGGCATGATCCTGAGCAACGACGACGCCATCGGCAAGAAGATCAACTCCGCGGTCTTCCCTGGCTTGCAGGGCGGACCGCTGATGCATGTGATCGCCGCCAAGGCGGTGGCGTTTGGCGAAGCGCTGCGCCCCGAGTTCCGCGACTATGCGCGCCGCGTGGTCGAGAACGCCAAGGTGCTCGCGGCGACATTGAAGGAGCGCGGATTGGACATCGTATCCGGCGGAACGGACACGCATGTCATGCTGGTCGATCTGCGTCCGAAGGGTCTAAAGGGCAATGCCGCGGAAAAGGCGCTGGAGAGGGCGCTGATCACCTGCAACAAGAACGGCATTCCCTTCGACACGGAAAACCCGACCATTACGTCGGGCATCCGTCTCGGCTCGCCGGCCGGGACCACGCGCGGTTTCGGTCAGGCGGAATTCCGGCTGATCGGCGAGTTGATCGCGGAAGTGCTGGATGGAATGGCGGCAAAAGCTAATAGCGACGCGGTCGAAACGGCGGTGCGCGGCAAGGTGATCAATCTGTTGCAGCGCTTTCCGATCTATCCCGGCTTGGGATGATCCGTCTATGAGACAACGCATCGCAAGGGGGGAGGAATGCGCTGTCCGTTTTGCGGCAACGATGATACGCAAGTAAAGGATTCCCGTCCGACCGAGGACAACACGGCCATTCGCCGGCGGCGCTATTGTCCCGGCTGCGGCGCGCGTTTCACCACATTCGAACGCATCCAGCTCCGCGAACTCACGATCGTGAAGAAGAACGGCCAGCGCGTGCCGTTCGACCGCGACAAGCTGGCCCGATCGATCTTCATCGCGACGCGCAAGCGGCCGGTTGATCCCGAGCGGGTCGAGCGCATGATCAACGGCATCGTGCGCCGGCTGGAAAGCTCGGGCGAGAACGAGGTGAAGTCGGAAGAGGTCGGCGAGATGGTGATGGACGCATTGGCCAATCTCGACCAGGTGGCCTATGTGCGCTTCGCCTCGGTGTACCGCAACTTCCGCGAGGCCAAGGACTTCGAGGATTTCGTGGGCAAACTCAGTGGCGGTCGCGATAACGACTGACGCGCAGGATCAGGCTCACATCGCCGCCGCGCTCGGCTTGGCTCGCCGGGGGCTGGGCCAAGTTTCGCCCAATCCCGCGGTCGGCTGTCTGATCGTCAAGGATGGCGCCGTCGTCGGACGGGGCTGGACCCAGCCCGGCGGGCGGCCCCATGCCGAGACCGAGGCGTTGCGGCGAGCCGGTGCGGCGGCGCGCGGCGCCACGGCCTATGTGACGCTCGAGCCTTGCTCCCATCACGGCCAGACGCCGCCGTGCGCCGAAGCGCTGATCGCCGCCGGGGTGGCCCGCGTGGTCGTCCCCACGGAAGACCCGGATCCGCGCGTGCAAGGTCGCGGCCTTGCCATGCTTCGAGCCGCCGGCATTGCCGTCGCGCTGGGAACCGGCGCCGCGGAGGCCGCCGACATCAACGAGGGATTTGTCCGCCGCGTCACCCAAGGCCGCCCCATGGTCACGGTGAAGATCGCCTCGACCCTCGACGGAAAGATCGCGACGGCCGGCGGCGTCAGCAAGTGGATCACCGGCGAGACGGCGCGGGCGCGGGGCCATCTGTTGCGGGCGACGCACGACGCGGTCATGGTCGGCATCGGCACTGAGCTCGCGGACGATCCGGATTTGACCTGCCGGCTGCCCGGTCTCGGCCATCGTGCACCGGTACGCGTCGTCATGGACGGCACACTTCGATTGCCGATCAAGAGCCGGCTCGCGCAGAGCGCGCGGCAAACGCGAACCTGGGTCGTCACCGGCGCCGGTGCAAGCGATGCGCAGCGCCAGGCACTCCTCGATCTCGGCGTCGAACTCCTGTCCGTCCCGACCGATGCGGCGGGCCGGCCCGACATCGGCGAGGCCCTGCGCGCGCTCGGCGGACGGGGCCTGACGCGCCTGCTGGTCGAAGGGGGCGGGCGGATCTTCGCGGCGCTCGCCAGGGCCGACCTGATCGACCGCATCGCCTGGTTCAGGGCGGCAACACTGATCGGCGCCGAAGGAATACCTGCCGTAGATGCCTTGGGATTGCGCGATTTATCGGGCCAGCCGCGCTTCCGCAGCGTTAACCTTGAGCGCATCGGCGAGGATGTGCTGGAAACCTTCAGCCGACGCGGCTAAGAAATAGGCCATGTTCACCGGAATTGTGACCGACGTCGGCCGGGTGGTCGACATTGCCAAGCGGGGCGACACGCGCATCCGCATCGCCACCGCGTTCGACACGTCGACCATCGAACTCGGCGCGTCCATCGCGTGCTCGGGTCCGTGCCTGACCGTCGTTGCCAAAGGCGACGATTGGTTCGCCGTGGATGCTTCGGCCGAAACTTTGGCTTGCACCACGATCGGCGGTTGGCAGCGCGACACGCGCGTGAACCTGGAACGGTCCCTGAAGGTCGGCGACGAACTCGGCGGGCACATCGTGACCGGGCATATCGACGGTGTCGCCAAGGTCATCTCGCGAACGGCGGAAGGAGATTCGATCCGCGTCGTATTCGAAGCGCCTGCGGCGCTCGCACGCTTCATCGCGCCGAAGGGCGCCGTCGCGATCGACGGCGTGTCGTTGACGGTGAACCAGGTCGACGGGAATCGCTTCGGCGTGAACTTGATACCGCATACCCAACGCGTCACCACGTTCGCCGCCTTGCAGCCAGGTCAATCGGTGAATCTCGAAATCGACGTGCTGGCGCGATACGTGGCGCGGCTGCATCAGGCCGAGGGCGGCTGATGTACAAGTCGTACCTCTCGAATATAGAGGACATCCTCGAAGACGCGCGCAACGGGAAGATGTTCATTCTGGTCGACGAGGAAGACCGGGAGAACGAAGGCGATCTGGTGATACCGGCGCAGATGGCCACGCCCGACGTGATCAACTTCATGGCCAAGTACGGCCGCGGCCTGATTTGCCTGTCGCTGACCTATCAGCGCGTCAAGGAGCTCGGCCTGCCGCTCATGGCCAAGGACAACCTTTCGCGTCACCAGACCGCGTTTACGGTATCCATCGAGGCGCGCGAAGGCGTGACGACCGGCATATCGGCGCACGATCGCGCGCACACTATCAACGTCGCAATCGATCCGACCAAGGGCCCGGCCGACATCGCAACGCCGGGCCATGTTTTTCCGCTGGTCGCGCGCGACGGCGGCGTGCTGGTGCGCGCCGGCCATACCGAGGCGGCGGTGGACATCGCGCGGCTTGCCGGACTTAATCCGGCGGGCGTGATCTGCGAGATCATGAACGACGACGGAACCATGGCGCGCCTGCCGGACCTGGTGCAGTTCGCGCAGTTCCACGGCCTCAAGGTCGGCACGATCTCCGACCTGATCGCGTATCGCCGGCGCCACGACAAATTGGTCGAACGCACCATCGAAACCGATCTGGATAGCCGTTACGGCGGGACGTTCCGCATGATCGTCTACCGCAACAAGGTCGAATACGCCGAGCACATCGCGCTGGTGAAGGGCGATTTGAGCGGCCCGGACCCCGTCATGGTGCGCATGCATGCGCTCAACGTGCTCGAGGACGTTCTGGGCGACCGCCATGGCCGCGGCGGCATTCTCGAAGGCGCCATGCGGACCATCGCCAGCGCCGGGCGCGGCGTCGTCGTGCTGATCCGCGAACCGCGCGCGACGGCGCTGTCCGATCGTGTCCGCCGCAAACTCGGCGAGCCCGTCTCGCGGCCGGGCGAGTTGCGCGACTACGGCATCGGCGCGCAGATTCTCCTCGACCTGGGCATCGAGAAGATGATCCTCTTGTCGAATACGCGCCGCACCATCGTCGGGCTGGAAGGCTATGGCCTTACCGTGATCGAGCAGCGTTCCATTTCCGTCGACAATGACGCGTGACCCATGTCTGACAAGACGCACGTTCTGATCGTCGAGGCGCGGTTCTACGAAGAGCTGTCGGACGAGCTTGCGCGCGGGGCCGTTGCGGCGCTTGAAGCCGCCGGCGCCACGTATGAGCGCGTTTCGGTGCCGGGCGCCTTGGAGATTCCGGGCGCCATCCGCATCGCCATGGATGCCCGGAACGCGGTCGGCACGGCCAGTTTCGATGGTTTCATTGCGCTCGGCTGCGTCATTCGCGGCGAAACGACGCACTATGAGATCGTCTCCGGCGAAAGCGCCCGCGGATTGATGGATCTTTCCGTACTGAACGGCGCGGCTATCGGCAACGGCATCCTGACTGTCGAGAATTGGGATCAGGCAATGGCGCGCGCGCGCGTATCCGATCAGGACAAGGGCGGCGGCGCAGCGCGCGCGGCCCTGGCGATGATCAGCCTCAAACGCCGTTTCGGCGGCGCGCCGCGGTGAGCGCCGTGCCCGCCGTAACGCCGATGGGTGGCCGCAGCGCTGCACGCTTGGCGGCGGTGCAGGCGCTCTATCAGATCGAATTGTCCGCCGCCCCCTACGACATGGTGGTCGCCGAATTTCTCAAGCACCGTTTGGGCCGCGAAATAGACGGCGTGAGCTACGGCCCTGCCGATGTCAAGCTGTTTGCCGAGATTGTCGCCGGATGCGTCACGCGGCGCGATGAGATCGATGGATTGATCAACGCGCGCCTGTCGAAGGACCGCAGACTGGAACGCCTCGAGGCCATCTTGCGCGCGCTTCTTCGCGCCGCAACCTACGAATTGCTGGCTCGTCCCGACGTGCCGGCACGGACGGCGATCAACGAGTATCTCGATATTGCGCACGCCTTCTTCGGCGGGCCGGAGCCCGGCTTCGTGAACGGCGTGCTCGACGGTGTGGCGCACGACCTGCGAGCCACAGAATTCGAAAACGCCAGTCACGGTCACAATGGCCCGCGCCGGTGAATTTGAAGTCATCGCGCGGTACTTCGCGCCGCTGGCCAAGGACTATCCGCTCGCCTTCGGGCTCAGCGACGACGCGGCGCTGATCCGCCCGCCGCCCGGCCACGAGATTGTCGTGACCACCGACTGCATGATCGCCGGGCATCATTTTTTCGCCGACGACCCGCCGCAACGGATTGCGCAGAAGCTGCTTCGCGTCAATCTGTCGGACTTGGCCGCCATGGGGGCGACGCCGATCGGATACATGCTGGCAAGCGCTTGGCGCGACGACACGACCGAGGCCTGGATCGCTGCGTTCGCCGACGGCCTGAAGCGCGACCAGGCCACTTACGGCGTTTCGCTGATCGGCGGCGATACGGTTCTGACCGACGGACCGCTCACGTTCACCGTGACGGCGTTCGGATACATCGCCGACGGCAAGGCATTGCGGCGCAACGGGGCCAGGGTGGGCGATTCCGTCTTCGTCTCGGGATCGATCGGGGACGCCGAACTCGGATTGCGGTGCAGGATGGGCGAGATCGTCGGCTTGGCCCCCGGAATCGTCCGGTATCTGCTTGACCGGCACCAGCTTCCCGAGCCGCGCGTGTCGCTTGGCCGGAAATTGGTCGGGATCGCGAGCGCGGCGATCGACGTCTCCGACGGGCTCGTCGCCGATCTCGGGCACATATGCGCCGCGTCGGGCGTCGATGCGGTGATCCGATTGGCCGATGTGCCGCGTTCTCCGGCCGCCGCATCGGTGCTTGCCGTGACCGAAGATACGCTCTCGGCGGTGGCCGGCGGCGATGACTACGAACTATGCTTCACGGCGCCTGCGCACGATGCCGTTTTGGTCACGGCGGCGGCAAATGCCGCGGGCGTGCCGGTTCAGCGGATCGGTGAGGTGATCGGGCAGGGGCCGGGCCATGTGCAAGTGCTGGATTTGGGCGGGCGGCCGATCCATTTGGAGCGGCAAGGCTTCACGCACTTTTAATCCGTAGGCCGCCTGCATGGCATTTATGCAGCTTTCGCGTTTGCGGATGGAGCGATCAGGTGAATAGGGTCCGGTCGGTGGTGGGGTTCTGGAGTGCGATACGGGAGCGGGCCACAACATGATGGCCATGCAGTATTCTATCCGCCTGCCGGATGATTACGACGCCGCCAAGATCAAGGTTCGCGTTGCCGAGCGCAGTGCGCTGTTCGACGACCTCGGCGGTCTCGAACATAAGGCCTTCCTCTACAATCCCGCCGAACGCGTCTATGCGCCGTTCTATGTTTGGCGGGACGCGGCAGCGGCGCGCCGCTTCTTCCTCGAGGGACTGTTCGATAGCGTGATCTCGACCTTCGGGCGGCCGCGCGTCCGCCGCTGGATCGTGCTGAATTTCGACCATGGCGAGTTCAAATCCAAGCCGAAGCTGGCGCGCTGCGAATTCGACAAGGTGAACTCCGCCGAAGGCTTGAGGGACGTGGTCTCGCGCGAGGCCGGAACCCATCGAACCATGCTCGGCCGGCCAGGATTGTTCGCCCATGCGATTGCCATCGACACGGACCGTTGGGAATTGGCGCGCTATAGCGTGTGGCGGGACGAGGGCGCGATGCCGCCAAGCACGTCCGATTGCGTGCTGCGGTACCAGGTTTTGCATATCTCCGAGCCGCTAACCGATTGATAACGCGTTCGTGTGATGCTTTTCGCGCCGCAGTTGCGGTGCGGAGAGTGCGGCGTGAACACCAAAATCCTGATCGTTGCGGGTGCGGCCGTCGTCCTATTGGGCGGCGGCGCCGGCGCCTATTTCTACTTCGGCCAGGAAAAGCACGCCGAAGCCAAGGCCGAACCGGCGCCCCAGGCGCCCGCGCCGGTATTCATCGCCCTGGACCAGATCAGCGTGCCCGTACTGCAAGATGACCGGGTGACCGCATACTACTTCGTGGCCGTCAGCCTGCAGGTGGCCGATGAGGCCAAGCGGGCCAAGGTCATGGAGCGCTTGCCGCTGATCCGCGACGCCTTTCTGCGGGACGTGTACATGCGTTCCGCCATGCGCAAGGATGCTCCCGACGGTCTGGACTTCGACGGATTGAAGTCCCGCTTCCTCAATCTTACGCAGCGCGTCCTCGGTCCCGGCATTGTCGACGACGTACTCGTCACGCGTGCCATTCGCGCGGTCGGTTGATCCTCGGGGCTGCCCGGGCAGCCCGGCCAATATCGCAAAGCAAAGCGACATGTGATCCGTACTCGCGGCCTCGAAATCGGGTATAGATTAGTTGCGTCTGCTGCCCTTCTCTGGCATATACGCGCGGATTTTTGCGGTCGGCCATCGGCGCAATCCTTGGCCGGTTTGGGGGCACGTTTTCCAGCCACGAGGGGCTTGACTATGAACTTGGCAATTTGGTTCTCGCTTGCATGCGGCGTGCTCGCATTGTTGTACGGCGTCTGGGCGGCCCGCTCGGTTCTGGGCGCCAGCGCCGGCAACGCCCGCATGCAGGAGATCGCCGCGGCCATTCAGGTGGGCGCCGGCGCCTATCTGAACCGGCAATACCGCACCATCGGCATGGTGGGCATCGTGATCTTCGCGATCTTGACCGCGCTGCTCGGCGTGCGTGTCGGCGCCGGCTTCCTCATCGGCGCCATCCTCTCGGGCGCCGCGGGCTATATCGGCATGAACGTTTCGGTCCGCGCCAACGTCCGCACCGCCGAAGGCGCACGCCAGGGCCTGGCCCACGCGCTCGGCATCGCGTTCCGCGCCGGTGCAGTGACCGGCATGCTCGTAGTCGGTCTGGCGCTGCTGGCGGTCGCCGGCTACTACGCCGTATTGGTGCTTGTGCTGAACGCATCGGGCCGCGATCTGGTCGACCCGCTGGTGGCGCTCGGCTTCGGCGCCAGCTTGATTTCGATCTTCGCCCGCTTGGGCGGCGGTATCTTCACCAAGGGCGCCGACGTCGGCGCCGATCTGGTCGGCAAGGTCGAAGCCGGCATCCCCGAGGACGATCCACGCAACCCGGCGGTGATCGCCGACAACGTGGGCGACAATGTCGGCGATTGCGCCGGCATGGCGGCGGACCTGTTCGAGACCTATGCGGTCACGTTGGTCGCCACCATGGTTCTCGCCTCGATCTTCTTTGCCGACGGCAGCGCGACCATGGTGCGCATGATGCGCTTTCCGCTGATGATCGGCGGCGCGTGCATCATCACCTCGATCATCGGCACGTTTTTCGTCCGTCTCGGCGCCAGCAACAACATCATGGGCGCACTCTACAAGGGCTTCATCGCCACGGCGGTGCTATCGGCGCTGGCGCTCATCGGCGTCACGGAGAAGGAGCTCGGCCTGAGCAGCACCTTCACCATCGGCCAGCTCAGCTTCACCGGGTGGCATCTCTACTTCTGCGGCTTGACCGGATTGGTCGTGACCGGATTGCTGATCTGGGTGACCGAGTACTACACGGGCACCCCATATCGTCCGGTGCGGAGCATCGCGCAAGCCTCCACCACCGGCCACGGCACCAACGTGATTCAAGGTCTGGCGATCTCCATGGAAGCGACCGCGCTGCCCGCGCTGGTCATCGTCGCCGGCATCATCGTGGCGTACAAGCTCGCGGGACTCTTCGGCATCGCCATTGCGGTCACGTCCATGCTGGCGTTAGCCGGCATGGTGGTGGCGCTTGACGCTTACGGCCCGGTCACCGACAACGCCGGCGGCATCGCCGAGATGTCCGATCTGCCGAAGGACGTGCGCAAGACCACCGATGCGCTGGACGCCGTGGGGAACACGACCAAGGCCGTCACCAAGGGTTACGCCATCGGTTCGGCCGGCCTCGGCGCGCTGGTCCTGTTTGCGGCCTACACCGAGGACCTCAAGTACTTCAGTGCTGCCGGCAAGATCACCGTGACGCCGGACTTCGCCTTGTCAAATCCCTACGTGGTGGTCGGGTTGCTGCTCGGCGGATTGCTGCCTTACCTGTTCGGCGCGCTCGGCATGACCGCCGTGGGCCGGGCGGCGGGCAGCGTGGTGATCGAAGTGCGGCGCCAGTTCAAGGAGATCCCCGGCATCATGGCGGGCACGGCGAAGCCCGACTACAGCCGCGCCGTCGACATGCTGACCAAGGCGGCGATCAAGGAAATGATGATCCCGTCGCTGCTTCCCGTGCTGTCGCCGATCGTGCTGTATTTCGTCATTCGCGCCATAGCCGGCCAGGCTAACGCGTTCGCGGCCGTGGGCGCCATGCTGCTCGGCGTGATCGTGACCGGTCTGTTCGTCGCGATCTCCATGACGGCCGGAGGCGGCGCCTGGGACAATGCCAAGAAGTACATCGAGGACGGCCATCACGGCGGCAAGGGGTCCGACGCCCACAAGGCGGCGGTCACCGGCGACACGGTCGGCGATCCCTACAAGGACACCGCCGGGCCCGCGGTCAATCCCATGATCAAGATCACCAACATCGTGGCGTTGCTGCTGCTGGCGATTCTCGCGCACTGAGCCCCGCATTAATGAAAAGCCCCGCCGGTGCGATCCGGCGGGGCTTTCGATTTTAGCCGGCGATAAGCCGCGGCGATTATTGCCCGGGCCCGCCGGCGCCGCCCGGTCCGCCGCCGGCGCCATTGAACCTGCCGATATTGCCGAAGAGCTGTTCGAAGAAACCGAACTCGCGGCCGCTGGTCGGCGTCTCGTTCGGATCGGGCGAAACATCGCGACCGTCCTTCAAAGCGTAATTGCGAACGTCACGGACTTTGCCCTCATTGTCGAAATCGATCGCAATGATCTTCTGGGACTTAACGTCCGGCGGCAGGAAGGCCAGCGTCTCGGTTTCCTTCGCGATGTAGTACCAGGTGTCGTTGTGATCCTTGAACGTGGCGACGCTCGACGGCGTGCCGAGCAGCTGCACAACCTGATTCCGCGTCTGCACCCCGGGTTTTATCTGGTTGAACTTCGAATCGTCGAAAGCGTAGCCGCGATAATCCTGTCGCGGGTCGCAGGCCGCCAGCGAAAGTGCCGCCGCCAGAGAGGCAAGCAACAGCGCCGCGCGGCGCAGAGTGTGCTTTGTCTCGATCATCGTCCGACGTTGACCCCTATTCTTGCCCCCGGTCCTCGCACGGCGCCGCGGGTTGACCGTCGTCGCTTCTGCGTCCATGGCATCGGGCTGTCAGGGCAGACCATGCATCGGACGCCCCGGGAGTGTCAATCATGGGCCTGACCGAAAGTCGTAGTAGGGTGGGGCGTCATGAAGCTATTCGGCCTGTTCCGGACTAGGCGCGCGGTTCGCCAAAAGGTGGATGCGGCGCACGATCTCTATGCCGCAGTCGTGGGGCAGGCGCGCCGGCCCGAGTTCTATGCCGCGGTGGGCGTCCCCGACACGCTGGACGGGCGCTTCGAACTGATCGCGCTGCACGTTTTTCTGATCCTGCATCGGCTTAAGAGCGAGGGCGAACCGGGGCAGACCCTGGGCCAGGCCCTGTTCGATACGATGTGGTCAGATATGGACCAGAACTTGCGGGAAATGGGCGCTGCGGATCTCGGCGTCGGGCGCCGAATCAAGGCGATGGCGACCGGATTCTATGGCCGGACAGCGGCTTACGACGCGGCTTTGAGGCAGGACGATACTGCCGTGCTGTCCGAAGCACTCCGTCGCAACCTCTATGGCACGGTATCGCCGGCCGACATCGACTTGGATCGCATGACGGCCTATGTGCGTGATCAGGTTCGGCATTTGGCGTCACAGCCGCGCGATAGCCTGGCAGCCGGCAAGGTCGGGTTTACGCCCGCACCGGCTACGCGCATGGGCTAAGAGCAGGCCGCCGCCGCGAGCCAAGGCCGTTGACCGGCAGGGGGCTTACCACTATGTTCCGGCCGTCGAAATGGCGGCTTACAGCCGCGCCGCCCCCGAATTGTCCGAGGTCCGCATGGCAACGCAGCAACCCGGTTGCGAATTCAGCCGCACGGTTGATGCCGAGGCCGCGCGTGCCCAGGGCCTGCGCTTCAGCGTGGTCGCCAGCGACTCCGAGCGCCGCGGCGTTGCCTCGGCGCTGGACCTGGTCTCGATCGGCAACCTTCAAGCCGAAGTGACCCTGGAACCGGCAAGAACCGGCACCGGCTCTCTCATGTCGGTTGAGTGGCAGGCTGATGTGGTGCAATCCTGCGTGGTGACGCTGGAACCCGTCGCGACCCACCTGGAAGATTCGTTTTCCGTACTTTATGCGCCGCCGGGGACGGGAAAGCACAACGCGGGCCATGCAGCGCACCGGGAGACTGTGATCGACATCGAGGACGACGAACCGGCCGAACCCTTGGTCAATGGCCAGATCGACGTGGGCGCCGCCATCGTCGAGCACTTGGCGCTGGCGCTCGATCCCTATCCTCGGAGCCCCGGGGCCGAAGTTCCGGCGCAATATCTGCCGGATGCGGAGGAGCGCCGCAGGGAAAGCCCGTTCGCAAAGCTGGCCGCATTGAAATCGAAGTTCCCGCCATCATCGGGGCGGCGCTGACGCGCTGCCGCGACTAAGAGTCGGATCACCGGAGAGAGCAACGTCATGGCTGTACCGAAGAAACGCACCTCCCGCTCGCGGCGCGACATGCGCCGATCGCATCTGGCCTTGAAGAGCCAGACCCGCGTCGAGTGCAAGAATTGCGGCGAGTTGAAAAGGCCGCACCACGTCTGTGGCGCTTGCGGCCATTACGATGGCCGCGAAGTGGTCGAGGTTTCGGGCACCGTCTAACGGGCTGGGGTCCGGCGCGATGGGCGACAGCGGGGGACCGAAAACGTGAGTGCGGGGCCGACGATCGCGTTGGACGCGATGGGCGGGGACCGCGCCCCGGATATGGTTGTCGCCGGCGCCGCGGACGCCGCCGCGCGATACCCCCACGCGCGCTTCCTGTTCTTCGGCGACAAGTCGCGCGTCGAGCCGCTGGTCGCCGCGCAATCGCGGCTGGTCGGCGTCTCCCAGGTGCGCCATACGGACGAAGCCATCGCCGGCGAAGACAAGCCGAGCCAGGCGTTGCGCAAGGGCCGTAATTCCAGCATGCGCCTCGCCATCGACGCCGTCGCCGCGAACGAGGCGGCGGGCATCGTTTCCGCCGGCAACACCGGCGCGCTCATGGCCATGTCGAAGTTCGTGCTGCGGACCTTGCCCGGCATCGAACGGCCGGCCATCTGCTCCACCTTTCCGACGGTGCGCGGCGAGACGGTCATGCTCGATCTCGGCGCCAATGTGGAATGCGACGCGAACAATCTGGTGCAGTTCGCCGTGATGGGCGCCAATTTCGCGCACACGGTGCTCGGCCGCATCAAGCCGACGGTCGGATTGCTCAACGTCGGCAGCGAAGAGTTGAAGGGCAACGACGCCGTTCGCACGGCGGCGGATATGCTGCGCGACGCCAGCGGCCTGGCCTTCGAATTCCACGGCTTCATCGAAGGCGACGACATCGGCAAGGGAACGGTTGACGTGGTGGTGACCGACGGCTTCACGGGGAACATCGCGTTGAAGACCATGGAAGGCACGGCGCGCCTCATCACTACATTCCTGAACGGCGCGTTCCGGCGTTCGCTGTTTTCGCGGCTCGGCTATTTGCTGGCTCGCCCGGCGCTGAACGCGCTTCGCCAGGGTCTCGACCCGCGGCAGTATAACGGCGGCGTCTTTCTCGGCCTCAACGGCATCGCCGTGAAGAGCCACGGCGGCACCGACGCGACCGGCTTCGCCGCCGCGATCAGTCTGGCCATCGATATGTGCGCCGAGCGGATGATCGAGCAGATCGTCGCCGACTTCGCGCGCTTCAACGCCGGCATGACGCCCGACCTCAAAACGGCCGCGACCTGATCATGCGACGCTCCCTCATCGTAGGCACCGGCGCCTACTTGCCGGAACGGGTGATGACCAACGACGAGTTGGCGAAGCGAATCGACACCAGCGACGAATGGATCGTCTCGCGCTCCGGCATACGCGAACGGCGCATCGCGGCCGAGGGCGAATACACCTCCGATCTCGCATTGCGCGCGGCGGCGCGCGCGCTCACCAGCGCGAAGGTGGCGCCGTCCGAAGTCGACCTGATCGTGCTGGCGACATCGACGCCGGATCTGACGTTCCCGGCCACCGCGACGAAGGTGCAGTGCGGTCTCGGCATCACCCGCGGCGCCGCGTTCGACGTGCAAGCCGTGTGCTCGGGTTTCATCTTCGCGCTCGCCACCGCGGACAATTTCATCAAGGCCGGCCAGGCCGATTGCGTGCTGGTGATCGGCGCCGAGACGTTCTCCCGCATTCTCGATTGGACCGACCGCACCACCTGCGTGCTGTTCGGCGACGGCGCGGGCGCCGTGGTGCTGCAGGCGGGCGAGGGCGCCGGCACCTCCGCCGATCGCGGCATCCTGGCGACGCACCTCCATTCCGACGGCCGTCAATACGACCTGCTCTACGTGGACGGCGGACCGTCCACCACCCAGACCACCGGCTACCTCCGCATGGCGGGCAAGGAGGTGTTCCGCCACGCGGTGGTGAATCTCGCCAACGTGGTGGAAGAGGCGCTGGCGACGGCGGGCATGCGGGCCAGCGACGTGGACTGGCTTGTGCCGCATCAAGCGAACAAGCGCATTCTCGATGCCACCGCCAAGCGGCTCGGCCTGCGGCCCGATCAGGTCGTCGTCACGCTCGAACGTCACGGCAATACCTCGGCGGCTTCGGTGCCGCTCGCCCTCGACGAGGCCGTGGCGGACGGCCGCATCCAGCGCGGCCATGTGGTTCTCATGGAAGCCATGGGCGGCGGCTTCACCTGGGGTTCGTGCCTGGCGCGTTGGTAATGAGCTACCTGCCGCGCTGTGTCGAATCCGGGCATGAATATTCCCGCATAGCGCATTGATATTGACGCCTTTCCTGTCGCCGTCTAACGTATTGGTTAAAGAACGTGTGACAGGGAGCGGGAGCATGGCCGGGAATACCGTAACGCGCGCGCAATTGAGCGAAGCCGTCTACCAGGAAGTGGGGCTGTCGCGAAACGAATCCGCCGACCTGGTGGAGACGGTTTTGAGCGAGATCGCCGACCGCTTGGCGCAAGGCGAGACCGTCAAGATCTCATCCTTCGGCACGTTTCAGGTGCGCTCGAAGGGCGGCCGCATCGGACGCAATCCGAAGACCGGAGAGGAAGTCCCCATTCAACCGCGCCGCGTTCTCGTCTTCCGCGCGTCCCATGTGCTGAAGGAAAAGATCAACACCTCGCTCTCCAAGCCGCATGCGTGAGTGCGGTCCCGTCAACCGGCTTGACGAGGATTGAGCGATGAGCGTGGGCGACAACGGTTCCGAAAACGGCGATCCCGGCGCGGCGCAACGCCGTGCGGCGAAATCGGCGACCGCCTTTCGCACCATCAGCGAAGTCGCCGACGAATTGAACCTGCCGCAACACGTGCTGCGCTTCTGGGAGAGCAAGTTCAACCAGATCCGGCCGCTGAAGCGAGGCGGCGGCCGCCGCTACTACCGGCCCGAAGACGTGGAGCTGCTGCGGCGCATTCGCCGCCTGCTCTATACCGAGGGCTACACCATCAAGGGCGTGCAGAAGGTGCTGCGCGAAAACGGCTCGCGCAATGCGGCCGACGCGGCGCGGATCGAGCGCGACCTGGCGCCGCCGGCGGCAGCGGCGCCGCAGCCTGCCGCCGCCGCCGTGCCGTCGGCTTCGGCAACGAGCGGCACGCTCGGCGCGGCGAAACCGGCCGGCGCAGCTACGGACCGGCAAGCGATGCAGAAGCTGCTGGCCGAACTCGAGGAGTTGCGCGACCTGCTGCGCCGCGGCCGGCGCTAGCAGAATTGGGAACGCTGATATCTTTTTCGGAGACTGGCATCTCAACATCGCATAGTAAAGAACCGCCGATTAGCTGATTGTCTTTCCAATCTCGGCTATTGAGTATCCGTCCAAGTGCGCCGTCTACACTTATAGTGCGACAGATACTTCGATGTTGCTCTCTTGCGAACAAAATGTGCGGCAAACGGGAAAGTGCGCTTTACAAAGCCCTACCGATTTGCTTTCGGGGAGACGGTCTACTTGCGCTGCACCCAGCGCATAGTGGTACTCCAACTTGCGTCAAATGACGACACATCATAGGTGGCAGAGAATCGCACGGAACGTCTATGCGTCATAGGGCGAAAGCTATCACTATCGGCGCGACCTCCACGAACATGGAGACAATAACATGGCCTTGCATATTGACTACGAAATACGTTGGAAAAACTTTCGAGCCTTCGAGGATACCGGTTGGATTGTGATTCGTCCTCTAACAATTCTTATCGGGCCGAATAACTCTGGAAAGAGCAGCATACTCGCGCCGTTGCTTCTAATGAGTCAAACTATGTCGTCACGAGATTCGATAACGCCACTCGTTACTCGCGGCCCACTCATCGACGTTGGAATATTCAAAGATTTCATTCATAAGCATGATACGTCCAGGTCACTCTATTTAGGATTCCGATATCATGTTCATGAGCCGCACGACTATAAGGGCAAAATCGAAGGGATAGGGTCGTATCCTCCAGGAGCTTTGGAAGTAACATTCACGGTCGGAAAACGTCCTGAGGACTTGATACTAAGCCGCTTCGAGCTTTCCGATATCTTTAAGCGTCCATTCTTGACGCAATGGCGCGACCCGGGTGGCAAGTATAGGGTCGGCGGTCAGTATTTTAGGCAGAAGAAGAGTAACAGGCTGAAACGGGCAGAACGGGAGGTGATACGGACAACATCGCCTGTAAACTTTTTGTTTTCGCCTGCTGCTTTGATAAATGCCTA
>DASQHM010000035.1:0-6018 GCA_035632095.1 Candidatus Cybelea sp.
GCCCGATATGACGAAGCCATCGGATTGTTCGAGCATTGCCTTCAGGGCATGCATGCCAACGATCCGAAAATACTGCTCGGCCTGGCCGAGGCGCAATTCGGCAAGGGTGACGCAGCGGATGCCGTGGCGACGCTCGATCGCTTGCGCGCCGCGAACCCCGACTACCGTTCGCCGGAGGGCCATCTGCTCTATGCGCGCGCTCTGGAGGCCGCGGGGGAACTCTCTCAGGCGCGCGAAGAATACGAAGCCCTCGTCGAATATTATCCCGGCCCGGAAGCGCGCTGCCGCTATGCGCTCCTTTTGCACAAGATGGGCGACGCCGGCGGCGCCGCGGCCGTGTTCGGCGAAATCCGCAAGCAGCTCGACCGCGCGCCGCGGCATATCCGCCGCCGCTACCGGGAGTGGCATGCGATGGCGCGCAGCAACGCAACGAATTGATCCATAAGCGGAATTTGTAGAGGCCGAAAGCCAGTTTGCCGCGCGAGCACAGCATCGCCCCAGACTTTACCTGGGCGCTGCCACTGCCTATTCTGCGCCGAGAACGCTATCCCGCTTCCCCTGGGAGGAACCATGCGCGGATTGATTCAGAACACGCCGCTGCTGATCTCGTCGTTGATCGACTATGCCGCCCAATACCACGGCGATACGGAAATCGTGTCGCGGACGCTGGAAGGGCCGATCCACCGCACCAACTATCGCGAAATCGACCGCCGGGCCAAGCGGCTCGCCAACGCGCTGATGGCCAAGGGCGTGCAGATGGGCGACCGGGTCGCGACGCTGGCATGGAACGGCTACCGGCATTTGGAGATCTATTATGCGGTCTCCGGCATCGGCGCCGTCCTGCACACCATCAATCCGCGTCTCGCGCACGACCACATCGACTACATCGTCAATCATGCCGAGGACCAGTACATCTTCCTCGACCTGACTTTCGTGCCGATCATGGAGGCGCTGCAGGACAAGCTGAAGACGGTGAAGGGCTTCGTCATCATGACCGACGAAGCGCATATGCCGAAGACCAAGCTCCGCAACGTGATCTGCTACGAAACGCTGCTGGCGGCCCAATCGGATCAGCTGACCTGGCCGACGTTCGAAGAGGACACGGCATCTTCGCTTTGCTACACCTCGGGCACCACGGGCAATCCGAAGGGCGTGCTCTATTCGCACCGCTCGACGGTGCTGCATTCCTTCGCGGCCTGCATGGGCGACGTGCTCGGCATCAACAGCCACGAAAGCATTCTGGTGATCGTGCCGCTGTTCCACGCGAATGCCTGGGGCATCCCTTACGCGGCGGCCATGTGCGGCGCGAAGCTGGTGTTTCCCGGCATGGCGCTCGACGGCAAGAGCGTTTGCGAGCTGCTTTCGACGGAGAAGGTGACGCTCTCGGCCGGCGTGCCGACGGTATGGCTGATGCTGTTCCAATACCTGGATCAGAATCCGGACGTGAAGCTCACCCACATGAAACGCGTCGTGATCGGCGGCTCGGCCGCGCCGCGCACGATGATCGAGCGCTTCCGCAAGCAATTCGGCGCCTTCGTCATCCATGCCTGGGGCATGACCGAGATGAGCCCGCTCGGCACCACCGGCAACCTGCTGGCGAAGCACAAGGACCTGCCGCCCGAGAAGCAGATCGACGCGCAGATCAAGCAGGGCCGCGCCTGCTACGGCGTAGACCTCAAGATCGTGGACGATGAGGGGAAAGAGCTGCCGCGCGACGGCAAAGCCTTCGGCCGCCTGCTGGTGCGGGGTCCCTGGATCACCAAGGGCTACTTCAAGGGCGAAGGCGGAAACATTCTCGACAAGGACAACTGGTTCGACACAGGCGACGTGGCGACGCTCGACCCCGACGGCTACATGCAGATCACCGACCGTTCCAAGGACGTGATCAAGTCGGGCGGCGAGTGGATCAGCTCCATCGACCTGGAAAACGAGGCGATGGGCCACCCGTCGGTGCAGGAGGCTGCGGTGATCGGCGTCGCGCACCCGAAGTGGCAGGAGCGGCCGCTGTTGATCGTGGTGCGAAAGAAAGGCGCCCAATTGACAAAGGAAGAAATGTTGACGTTCCTGACGCCGCGCATCGCCAAGTGGTGGATGCCCGACGACGTCGTCTTTGTCGACGAGTTGCCCCACGGCGCCACCGGCAAGTTGCTCAAGGTCAAGCTGCGCGAGCAGTTCAAGAACCACAAGCTGCCGGCGGCCAGCGCCGCGGAATAGCGAGCGGGTAGCGGAAAAAATTTACCGCAGAGAACGCTAAGAGACGCAGAGGGCCGCAGAGAATATTATTATTCTCTGCGCCTCTCCGCGTACCTCCTCGGCCTCTGCGGTTGGATCGTTTTTTTGCTGACCGCTGAGGGCCCAATGGTTCGACAGGCTTACCATGAGGGCCGCTCGTTCGCCGATGGCCGACAGCTACGTCACGGCAACCGATAGACCGCCGTCTCGCCGGTTGCGCCTTCGGCGACGACGCGGCCCGTACGCTGCATGTGGATCAGGTGCGCCAGCACCGAGCGGGCGGCAGCGCGGTGCAGTTGCTGCGGCACGTCGCGGTACATGATTTCGACCATGGCCGGAATGGTGCCGACGCCGTCGCTGATGCATTTCAGGATTTGCGCCTCGCGGTCCTCGCGATGGGAGATGAAGAGGCGCACATAGGCTTGCGGATCGGGGATCGGCGAGCCGTGGGTCGGAAAATAGAGCCGGTCTTGGCGCGGCAGCAGCTTTTTCAGGGACGCGAAATAGCTGCCCATGTCGCCGTCCGGCGGCGAAATCACCGAGGTAGACCAGCCCATCACGTGATCGCCGGAGAACAGCACCTGTTCTTCGCGCAATGCAAAACATAGATGGTTGGAAATATGGCCGGGCGTGTGCAGGGCATCCATGGTCCAGCCCTGGCCCTCGATCACGTCGCCGTCCTGCACCACGACATCGGGCACAAAGCCCATGTCGCCGCCTTCCTCCGCCACCATGCCGGGCTTGTGGCGCGGATGCGGGCCGAAGCCGTAGGTCTTGGCGCCGGTGGCGGTCTTGAACGCCGCCGCGCCCGGCGAGTGGTCGATGTGCGTATGCGTGATCAGGATGTGCGTCACGGTCTCGCCGCGGAGCGCCGCCAGAAGCGCATCCACATGCGCCGGCAAATCCGGCCCGGGGTCGATGACCGCGACCTTGCCCTTGCCGACGATATAGGTGCCGGTGCCGTGAAACGTGAAGTGGCTCGGGTTCTTGGCGATGACCCGTCGGATGCCGGGCGAGAGGGTGTCGGCGACCCCGTATTCGAACACCAGATCGCGCCGAAACGGTATCTGCACCGCCATGAATGCCGTCCTTTGTTCCCGCCGCGGCCGGAAATTTCCGTTTTGCACGGCAGATTTGACGTTAACGTAAACGTCAATATATAACCGATTTCGCGCGGCGTCCTCGGCGGGGCGCCGAGCCGCAGGCGACGCAAGAGCGCCGCGGTCCGGGCCTTCGGGGAGGTTGCGTCTGGCTGAATTCTTCCAGCTTTTGATCAATGGCCTAGCCGTAGGCTGCATCTACGGCCTGGTCGCGCTCGGCTTCGTCCTGATCTACAAGGCGACCGAGGTGGTGAACTTCGCCCAGGGCGACCTGCTCATGCTGGGCGCGTTCACGGCATACACGTTCATCACCCTGCTTGGCACCAGTTATTGGGTCGGATTGATCGCGGCCGTGGTGATCATGGCCGTGTTCGGCGCCTTGCTCGACATGCTCATCCTCCGGCGCATCATCGGCCAGCCGCAATTCGCCATGGTCATGCTCACGCTCGGGCTCGGCTTCATGTTCCGTGCGTTCGCCTCCATGACCTGGGGATCGCAGACCTACACCATCGAGACGCCGTTCTCGGCCAAGGTGATCAACGTCGGCGCCGTGGTGGTGAGCGAGGAATACATTTCCATCATCGTCGGCACGATCCTGTTGTGCGCGGTCCTCTATGCCTTCTTCCGCTACACGCGCGTCGGCGTCGCCATGCAGGCGGCCTCGCAGAACCAGCTCGCCGCGTATTACATGGGCATTCCGGTGAAGCTGATCTTCTCGCTCATTTGGGCGATTTCCGCCGCCGTCGCCGTGGTCGCGGGCGTGCTGCTGGCGCCGGTGAACCTGATCGACGTGAACATGGGCTTCATCGGCCTGAAGGCGTTCGCTGCGGCGGTGCTGGGCGGCTTCGGCTCGATTCCGGGCGCCATCGTCGGCGGATTGATCGTGGGCGTGATCGAGCTGTTCGCCGGCGTCGGCCTGGAGGAAGGCTTCAAGGACGTGGCGGCCTATGTGGTGCTGCTGGCGGTGCTGGTGATCCGGCCCCAGGGCCTGTTCGGCACGGTCGCGCGCAAGAAGGTCTGACGCCGATGCGATTTCTGTTCAAAACCGACTACAACCAGGACCTTCGCCTCTACCGGCACAGCGGCGATGTGTTCTGGTATGGGTTGCTGTTGCTGGCGTTGATCGTGGCGCCCTTCGTGCTCGACGAGTTCTACATCGGCGAGATGAGCTTCGTGTTCATCTACGCGCTGGCCGGCGTCGCGTTGATGCTGCTCGTCGGCTTTACGGGTCAGGTTTCCCTCGGTCATGCGGCGTTCCTCGGCATCGGTGCTTACGCTCATGCCTACTTCCTGAAGCAGGGCGTGCCGTTCCTGGTGTCCGTGCCGCTTGCCGGATTGATCACCGGCGCCGTGGGCTTTGCGGTCGGACTTCCGGCGCTGCGCATGACCGGCATCTATCTCTCCATCGCGACGCTGGCGTTCTCCGAGATCATTCAGCAGGTGTTCATCCGCTGGGAGAGCGTCACCAACGGCTTCCGCGGCCAGCCGGTCGGCAAGCCGGAGATTTTCGGCTTCGTATTCGAAACGGAAGAAAGCTTCTACGGACTATGCCTCGTGGTGCTGGTGATGGTGACCCTGGTCGCCATCAATCTGCTGCGCTCGCCCACGGGCCGGGCCTGGGTCGCGATTCGCGACAGTGAGATCGCGGCGCAAAGCATGGGCGTCAATCTCGCGGTCTACAAGACCACGGCGTTCGCCATCAGCGCGTTCCTCACCGGCATCGCCGGCGCGCTGTTCGCCCACAAGGTCGGCTACCTGGCGCCCGACATCTTCACCATCCTGCTGTCCATCCAGCTGTTGCTGGCCGTGGTGGTCGGCGGGCTCGGATCACTACACGGCGCCTTCTACGGCGCCATCTTCGTCGCCATCCTGCCGGTTGCGATCTCGATCGCGCGCGATTGGCTGCCGGAGAGCATCGCGCGCCAGCCCGGCCTCGAGCCCGGCCTGTTCGGCTTGATCCTGGCGTTGGTCATCCTGTTCGAGCCGCTCGGCATCTATGGCCGATGGATGAAGGTGAAGCTCTACTTCTCGCTGTTTCCCATGTACAAAAAGGCGACCTTCAAGCGTCAGAAGGCCTATATGAGATCGGATCGACTCAGGTGACGTTCTTCCAGGCGGATCGGCTTGCCATCAACTTCGGCGGCATCAAAGCCGTCGACGACGTCAGCTTCGAGGTGAAGCAGGGCGAGGTCTATACGATCATCGGCCCGAACGGCGCCGGCAAGACGACAATCTTCAATCTGGTGAGCCGCATTTACGAACCGTCCGACGGCAAGCTGATCTACCTGGATCAGGACATCACCAACGTGCCGGCCCATCAGATCGCCAAGCGCGGCATCGCACGCACGTTCCAGAACATCGAGCTATTCCAATACGCGACCGTGCTGCACAACCTGTTGCTCGGCCGCCACGCGCACCGGGAATCCAGGCTCTGGGAAGAGGTCTTGTTCCTTCCCAAGGTGCGCCGCCTGGAATTGGAGCATCGCGAGCGGGTCGAAGAGGTGATCGACTTTCTCGATCTGCAGCAATATCGCGATAGCCTGATCCTCAATCTGCCTTATGGCGTGCGCAAGGTGGTGGAACTCGCCCGCGCGCTCTGCATCGAACCCAAACTGCTGCTTCTGGACGAGCCGTCGTCCGGCCTGAACGTCGAAGAGACCGACGACATGGCGTTCTGGATCCAGGA
>DASQHM010000036.1:0-28817 GCA_035632095.1 Candidatus Cybelea sp.
CGCGCCAGCGCATCGTCGAAAAACTTGGTGTTAGGCAGCATGCGGAAATCCTTTCTGGCCGGCGATCAGCCGGCGAACCAATAGCTTGGCCTTCTCGAGTTGGCGCGCTTCCGCCCTTTCGCGCTCTTTGGCTCCGGCGTACACGCGGCGTTGCCAGCGCTCGGGCAGAAACTCGTTTAGCAGGATTGCCACCCAGCGCAGACCGAAGAGCGGATACAGCAGCCGCACGCGCAGCTCGAACAGCGGATCACCGCCGAAAACCTGCGTCACGCCGCCGAAGAAACGCCGGCACAGTTTCTCGTCGAGCCGCATGCCGGGATGCAGCAGAAAGTCGGCCACGAGCTTTACCGGATCGTCCCAGCCGAAATATTCGAAGTCGAGAAACACCAGGCTGCCGTCGGGCCGGCGAAGTGCGTTGTGAAAGCCGAAGTCCGACGGCGAGAGCGTCATCTCGCCGAAGCCGACCTGTCGCGCGAACGGCACGCCTGACGCGTGGAAGCCTTCGCGCGCGGCCGAGACCAGCAACTGCACCGTTGGCTCGAACACGCCGGAGAGAAATCGCACCAGGTCCGCCTTGCCCTTCGCGGCTTCGGTCAGGCGTTGCACGCGGGTTTCGATTTGCGCGACGATTTCGGCGCCCGAGAGGCAAGCTTCCGAGGCGAGCGGCAGCGATGCCGCCATGGGATCGCGCGACAGGCGCTTGAGTTCGGCAAGGAAGCGGACGGCGGAATCGATGTCTGCGACCGTGGCGCGGTCGACCGGCGCGCCGTCGATCCAGTCGTACAGCGCCCGCGCATGTTCCGGGTCGGCGGCGACGGCGCGCGGCACGTCGCGCACGCCGCGGCTCCAGACGAAGCTCAGGCCCTGGTATTCCGCGCCGAGGCGGTCGCGGCAATCGTGCCGATCCACGAGGTAGGTCTTCAATGCGTATGCGCTGCCGCTCGCGCCATCGATGCGATAGAGACGATTGTTGCCGCCGCCCCGCACCGGCACGACCCGCAGCACGTCGTCGCCGGCGAGCTTCGCCGCGGCGCTCGAAAGCGTATTCAATTCGGCGTCAATGGCGGGAACCAAGGACGTGCTCCTCGATGTCGTGCCAATGGGCAAGCGTCGCCGCGCGCGACGAGGTGGCGGATTTCGCCGGATCGAAAAGGATCGCCTCGACCTCGGCCGGAAAGCCGGGTTCGGCAAACACCTCTTCCAGATCGTCGATGAAATGCGTGCAGCGAAGGTTGCGAATGCGCGCGACCTTGTCGTGGCGCGAGCTTTCGAAGAAGACGTGCTCGGGCGCGAGGCCGAAACGGTCGAAGAAGCCCTGCTGGCGCATCCATGCTAGCGCCGCGCTCCGCAGATCGACGCGCCAGGGATCGCAGGCCGCGTGCCGTGTCTTGTGGCTGACGATGCGCACGGGGATGCGGCGCTCGCGGCATGCGGTCAAAAATGCGCCGACGCCCGCGATCAGCTCCGCCTCCTGCATCCGCTCGCCATAGGCGATGGCTTGCAGGCGTTGCCAGGCGAGATCGCCTTCGGGATGCCGGCTGCGCACGGCGTCGCGCACGGCCTTCTTGCCGCCCTCGGGTGCATTGGGAAGCAGGCCGAGATCGACCGCGAGCCGGGCGAACAGGCGGTCATAGCCGGCGATGGTGTTGTCGAAGTCGATGCCGATGAGCATGCGGGCGGGCTTGACCGAGAAACCTGACGGTCGACCCTAGGCCGCCAGCGTTAAAAAAGCGCTTACGCTCGGCTTTTTCCAGCGTTTTGAGCGGCTTGGGCGGCGGTCAGCTCAAGTGGACAGCCTGCATGGTCTTGATGTTGTAGTAGACCTTGTCGGTCATCGAATTCGGCACCCGGCCGGCGCGAAACGCCGACACCAGGCCGCCGACGGCGTCGCCGATGGTGCGGGCGGGCACGAAGCCGAGCTCGCGCCGGATCTTGTCCGACGAAACGTGATAGCTGCGGTTGTCATTGGTGGGCGTGGTGAGGATCTCGATGCGCTTGCCGATGCCCTCGCCGACCACATGGCGCACCATCTCGGCAATCTGCATCACCGTGTGGTTCTCGTAGCCCGCATTGAAGACTTTGCGGTCGATCTCCGCGTCGGCATATTGCAGGCAGCGCACGTACAGGTCGGCCATGTCTTCGACGTGGATGTTGGGCCGTTTCTGCCCGCCGCCGAACACGGTGATCTTGCCGTTGTTCACGGCGTGGTTGGTCAGGATGTTGACGGTCAAATCGAGGCGAAGGCGCGGCGCATAGCCGCACACCGTCGCCGGCCGCAAGGTCAAGGTGACGAAGCCGGGTTCGTGCTCCTCGGCCAGCACGTCCTCGCACATGGCCTTGAACTTGGAATAGTCGGTCAGCGGCTCAAGCGGCAACTCTTCGGTGACTTCCGCGTCCTCCTTCACGCCGTACACGCTCGACGAGGAGGCGTAGATGAAGCGCTTGACGCCTGCGTCCTTGGAGGCGCGGACAAGCGGGCGGAAGCAGTCGTAATTGATCGACTTGCCGAGATTAGGATCGAGCTCGAAGCTCGGATCGTTGGAGATGCAGGCCAAATGGATGACCGCATCGCAGCCTTTCAGCGCGTCGCGGACCGTGGCGATGTTGCGCAAATCGCCCTTCACCTGCTTGAGGTTCGGATTGCCCGCGATACCGGCGAAGACATCGCCGTAGAGATACAGATCGAGCACCGTGACCTTATGTCCGGCGGCGAGAAGCTTCGGTACCAAAGTACTGCCGACGTAACCGGCGCCCCCGGTGACGAGGACGTTCCATGCGCGGCGTGCGGTCATGCGCTGAGCCTTTTGTTGTAGTCGCCGACATTGTTGTCGCTGGTCTCGCGGCCCCAGCCGCAGGCGATGTCGAGCACGGCATGAATCAAGGCTTCGTGCGTCACTTCGACGAAGCCGTATTCCTCCGCCCCGACGTAAACATTGTGGTCGCCGAGCGCGCGAAGCTTGTTGTCGGGTCGAAAGCCGCTGAACGTGACCACGCCGCACTTGGCGTTTCTCGCCGCGTCGACGGCGTTCAAGATGTTCTTGGAGTTTCCGGACGAGGAAATGGCGATCAAAAGGTCGCCGGCGCGCGCGTGCATCTCGATCTGCTTGGCGTACACGAACTCATAGCCGTAGTCGTTGCCAAGGCACGTCAGCGCCGAACCGTCGGTGAAACAGCAGGCCCGCATGCCCCCGTTCTTGGAAAAGTCGTTGGCGAAGTGGCTGGCGATGGCCGCCGATCCGCCGTTGCCGACAAACATGATCTTGTTGCCGGCGGCGTGAGTCGCGCGCATCCGTGCGATTGCCACGGTGAAGAACGCATGAAGCGGCACGGTGCGTCCCCGCGCGTCTGTGACCTCGGCGGCCAACGGCAACCGGGCGAGTGTTTCGAAATAGAGCGCGATGCGTTCTTGCATGGTTATTTCAACAGAGTGGTGACGAATTTCGTCAGCGGAACTTTTTCGACCGACTGGCGATGGCCGACGATGCCGACTTTAAGCGCGCCGACCGCGTTGCCGATAAAGCCCGCGACCTCCATCGGCGCGCCGGCGGCGACGATCGGCGAGGTAATGGCGAGGAACGCGTCGCCCGCGCCGACCGTGTCGATAACCTGCTGGGTGAACGCCGGAATCCGGCTCAAGCCCACGGCTTTGTCGTAGGTGACGCAGCCGTTCTTGCCGTGGGTCACGATCAGGCGATCGCAGCCGAGAGACGGCGCCAAACGGTTTTCGATCAGCTCGCCGAGATCGGTGAAGCGGTCGTGCAACGCCAGGCGAGCCTCCGGCGCGTCGATGCAGACGTAATCGGCCTTGGCGTATTTGGTGATCAGATTGTAGCCGTGATTGGCGGAGTTCGATTGCGCGTTGACCGCGAGGAACGGCGCGTGCTCGGTCACGGTTTCGATGGTCTTGGCCGTGACCATGCCATGGCCGAAGTCGGTGACGATCACCACGTCCGCATCGCGCGCCTTGCGCACGATCAGCTCGCCGAGCTGCCGCTCGATGCGGCCCTCGATCGGCGTTTCGTCGAAGTGATAGACCTCGAAGAGCTTGCGCATATGGCCGGGATCGACAAAGCGGCATTTGCGCGTCGTCGGCACGTCGGCGCGGAACAGGAAGTCGCAGCTGACGTTGGATTTCAGGCTTTTGCGGATCAGCCCTTCATGGCTTTCCTTCTCGCCGAGGACGCTCAGGACCTCGACCTCGCCGCAGAAATCGGCGACGTGATTGGCCGCGGCGATGACGCCGCCGGCGAAAAGCTCGCGATTCTCGAAGCGCGCGGCGATCATGTTTTCCTTGGGCGTCTTGCCCATGGGCACGGCGTATTGATATTCGTCGACGATGGTGTCGCCGATCAGCAGCACGCGCTTGTTTTGCACGCTTTCGATGGCGGTCAAGACACGCTTCAGCATGTCGGTCGGCCGGTGCTCGCTGAGGTAGGCGTTGACCGCCGGGTCGAACACGGCCAAGTGCCGGTTGATCAAATTCGACGACGAAAACGTGATGTCGTCCGTGAAGACGATCCGCCCGCCGTAGCCCTCGATGATCTCCTTTTCCTTGGAGATCTTGCCGGTGATGTCCTCGTCCTCGTTCTTGTAGTCCGAGCCTTTGACGTAGACGTCGGGACGGACGAGATGCAGCACGCCCTCGCCGGTCGGCCATTGGCTGATGGCGACGTAATCCACGCATTCCAGCGCGGCGATCATCTCGGCGCGGAACAGATCGGGAAACACCGGACGCCCGGGACCCTTGTTGACGAAGCGGTCGGTGGTGATGGTGACGAAAAGCGCCTGGCCTTCGGCGCGCGCGGCTTCCAGATGCCGCACGTGGCCCATGTGCATGAGATCGAAGCAGCCGTGCGCCAGGGCGATCTTGCGTCCCTGACGCCGCCAGGTCTTGGCAATCTCCGCCAATTCATCGACGGTCTTGATCTTGTCCCGGGCTTTGGCGGGCGCCACCGGCGGCTGTGCCGCGGATGGGACCGCAGACGGCATCGCAGGTTCGGACGCCTCACCCGCTTCGGGCTGACGAATGGGCAGAACACTCATGGAACCGGACGCCGCTCTGCATGCATGTGCGGCGATTGTCCCGGGTGACGCTTAACATTCGGTAAAATTTGTGGAATTCGGCCCGATGGTTAGCCCTCCTTAACCGCGCCATTTCATCGAATGTTAATCGCAGCTTGATGCAATGTGAGTCCAGTCGCGGATTAGGGATCGCGGCGACGCAAGGCAACTTGCTTACCGGGGCGAACCGTGGCCATTGATCCGACCAACTACACGCCGTTCGATCTGAGCACGCTCAGCAGCTACTACGGCTCCGGCGCCTCGCTCGATCCGTCGGTACTCACGGCCGTGTTCCGCGCCCAGATCAACGGTGGACCGACCGGCACAGCGAACGCCGGCACAAACGGGGCCACGGGCGGCAGCGAGAAGGCGCCGACCGACGTCGTGCCGCCTTGGCTCCAGCCGCAGGCGCTTTCGCCTCCGACCCCGACGGCGCAGTCGGTGTTCCAGAACTCGAGCCAGCCGCTTTTCAATCCGAGCGACCCGAGCCTGAATCGCCCCGACGTGACGTCGGATTTCAAGAACCTGTTCGCGCTGTATCAGGGCCTGAGCCAGATGAAGAACCTGGCCGACTTCGCGGCCAACGACCCGACCGCCTCGAGCATGACTTCGCTGCTCAACAATCAGTTCCAGACCTATCTGAACCAGTATTACAGCTACATCAACGGCACGAGCATGCAGAACGTGACGTTGGTCGCCGGCTTGAAGCAATCGACCGACACGTCGACCGTGAAGGTCCCCGACCCGCCGTCGAGCTATATCGGCGGTTTCGTCACGTCGAACAACGACCAGCCGGTTCCGGGACTGACCTACACCGAGAAGTTCACCATAACCGTGACGAAGGAAGACGGGACGACGCAAAGCGTTCCAATCGATCTCAGCCAGGTTGCCAGCACCCGCACCATCAACGATATCGCGGACTATATCAACCAGCAGATCGGCGCCAACGGAAACATCGCTTCGAGTGTCGCGGTATCGCAGAACGGCATCGGCAGCTACAGCCTGCAATTCTTCACCGCCGCCGGCGAGACGATTTCCTTCCAGGCCGATCCCGCCAACCAACAGCCCGCGGTCTATGTCGCCGGCACCTCGGGCGGCGGCGATTTTGCGGAAGGCTTCGTCCGCAAGTTCCAGGACTTGAGCAATGCAACGCCGACGCAGGCGTTCCAGCAGTACATCTCCGCGACCCAGCCCGCCTCGACCGCGGGCACCAGCTCGACCTCAACCCCTACCGTCGGCAACATCGTCACCAGCATCGACCCGACCACGGGTCTGCCGACGGCCACCGCCGCGCCGTCGTCCGGTCCGCCGACGCAGAGCGCCGGCGTGAAGACCAGCGGCATCGCCAAGGACAGCAACGGCAACGTCTACGTGGTCGGCACTACGGACGGCGGCGTCGGCGCCAGGATAACCGGCGGCAGCGACGATGTTTTCCTGCAGAAATACGATCCGAGCGGCAAACTGGTATGGACGCGCGACCTCGGCGCCAGCGGCAACGCGGAAGGTTTCGCCGTCACGGTCGATAGCAACAACAACGTGATCGTCGCCGGGCAGACGACTGTTCCGCTCACTCAGAACGCGATGACGTCAATCGACGGCGCGACCAACACCTTCGTCACGAAGTACGATCAGAGCGGCCAGGAGGTATTCACCTATGAATCGCCGACGGTCGCCAGCAACAGCGGCGTGTCGGTAACCACCGACGCCAAAGGCAATATTTTCGTCGCCGGCCAGGTCACGGGCACGATCAGCGGCAGCGCGACGGCGGGTGGCGGCGCCGACGCCTATTTCAGCAAGCTCGACCCCAACGGCAACGTCCAGTATTCGCAACAATTCGGCAATTCGGCGCAACAGTCGGCGGCGGCCGTCCAGGTGGACAACGCCGGCCATGTCTTCGTGCTCTACAACGACAACGGTCAAGCCAAGCTGAGCGAATATGCCGATGCCGCCGGCGGCTCGCCGATCTACGACGTGACGCTCGGTTCGGTCGGGTCGGGCGCCGCCACCGGCCTCGCCCTCGACGGCCAGGGCAACGTCTACGTCACCGGCTATAGCGACGGCGCGACATTGAACGGATCCGCGAAGAACGGCTTTGCGGGAACCCAGGACGGTTTCGTGCAGCAGGTCAACGCCCAGACCGGCGCCGTAAACTACGTGTCGTACCTCGGCGGCAGCGGCGCCACGCAGGCCAATGCGGTCGCGGTCAATGCCGGCAACGTCTATGTGACCGGCAGCACGACCGCTGCCCTTCCGGGCGCCACGCAGGTCGGAGCGCAAGATGGTTTTGTCGCGACATTGAACGGCGCCACTGGCGCCCTGACCCAGGCAAGCCAGTTCGGGGGCAGCTTCGGTCATACCGGCAACGGCATTGTCGTGGACCCGACTGGAACTTCGGTGCTGTCGCGCTTGGGCCTGCCCAACGGCTCGGCGCCAGGATTGGTAGATCCCAATGGCATTCTGGTGCTGAACGCCACCAGCGCGACCGCCGAAACCGCCGCACGCCAGGATCAATCGCTCACTATCACGGTCAACCTTCAGCCGAAGCAGACAGTCACGCTCGGCCTTAATGACTCGTTGCTAACGCTCGCCACCAACATCAACCAGATCCTCGGCGTGAACGGCAACGCCCGGGTGGTCAACGACGGTTTCAATCAAACGCTGCAAATCAACGCCACCAACGGCTCGAAGATCGCGATCGGCCACGGCCTCGCTGGGTTCGATCTGTTGGGCTCGCTCGGCCTGCAGGCTGAAACCCTCTACGGCACGCCTTCGACCACGCCGGTGCAGCTCGACCCGGCGAACCCGCTGCCGACGACGCCGGCGCCGGCGGATCCGTCGGTGTTCCAGCTCGGCTTCATCAACGGGCTGGATCTGAACAATCAGAAAGACGCGAACAATGCGTCGCTGATCATCGCCAACGCCATGGTGCAGGTGAAGCTGGCATACCAATTCCTCACCCAAGGCCCGCCGCCGCCGCCTGCGCCGGCCGCGGCACCACCCTCTCCGGAACTGGCCAAGCAGATTTCGTCGTACCAGGACGCGCTGACGCGGCTTACCGCAGGCGGCACGAGCTCCACCGGCCTGTCGAGCACCCTCGATGTGTCATCGCTGATCCAGCCGGTCGTCGCCTAGCGCGGACCAGGGTCTTGCTTTTTCGGGAAACTGGGCCGCGCCGCTAGACGCGCTTGGACACGTGACTGTCCCACACGGTCTCGAGACGGCGCATGGTCGCGCAGGCGGCCTCGATCTCGGTGTTGCCGTTGCCTTCGAACAGAGCCGCCGCCTGGCGGTCGGCGGCTTCGGCGATGCGTTCGCAGAGATCGCGGCCTTTCTTCGAGGCGCGGATGATCGTCGAGCGCCGGTCGTGCTGGGAACGCTGTTGCTCGAGGTAGCCGCATTCCACCAGCCGCTTGAGGTTGTACGACGCATTTGAACCGAGGTAGTAGCCGCGGTCCATAAGTGCCCGCACATTGATCTCTTCGGCGCCGATGTTGCGCAACAACAGCGCTTGTACGGCGTTGATGTCTCCGATCGCGAGCCGCTCGAGATCGGTGCGCAAAACGTCGAGGTAACGCCGGTGCAGGCGCTCGATCAAATGCGTCAGCTCGTAATAGGCTTGTTCCACGTGACCTCCGCGGAGCCGAAGCGTTTGGCTGCGGCCCATTGCACTGCGATCGCGGGCGTGATCCCCGCCCGCACGACTTGCCGCGCATCATGCATGGAAAAATTTACGAAACTGTAAAGCTAAGCCGTGAGATTTTTCGACCATTCCAGATTTGGCACAGCGAATCTCGTCCTTAGGCAATATTCATGCTTGGCAGCTCGTGAGATGCATAAAGCCATGCGGATAAATCGTCTGCCTCGGCTCCGACTTTGAGACGTCGCTATTGGTTGCCTTTAATAGTCCTTTTCTCTCAATCAGAGATTGCGGTCCCAATACTCCGGTGTCACAATTTTAATATTGTGTAAATCTAACTATGGTTTAAGATTCATCATTGAGCTTCAGGGTTAGCCGCGACATTGGGGGGTCCGGTGCAAGAGGCAGGAACCGACCTGGTACGACCGCCAGTTGCGCTTCCTTGCGGCCGCGTGCCATGCCGCAATACCCGTTGAATCAACCCGACGATTTGATGGCGCTGGCCCGCAACCGGGCCGCCGACAGCCGTCGCCAATTGCTCGAAAACATGACCGACATGTTTCTGGCGACGGATACCAGACTGAGCGAGCGCGAGCGGACGTTGATGGAAGACATCCTCGTCAAGCTCGTCCACGAGATGGAGATGGAGGTGCGTCGCGACCTGGCGATTCGCCTCGCCCGCGCCGATGCCGCGCCGCACGAGCTGATCGTGCTCCTCGCCAACGACCAGATCGAAATCGCACGCCCGCTCCTCGACCAGAGCCGGCTGCTGCGCGACGCCGACTTGGTCGAAATCGTCAAGCTGAGGAGCCAGGAGCATCGGCTTGCCGTTGCGGCGCGCCAGGGCATCGGCGAAGCCGTCACTCAGGCGCTGATCGACTACGGCGACGACCAAACCATCGAGGCCCTGATCGCCAATCCAGACGCGATCCTGTCGCGGCACGCCGTCGAATACCTAGTCGAGGAGTCGCGCCGTATCGACCGGTTCCAGGAGCCGCTGCTGGCGCGCAGCGACCTTCCGGTCGATCTGGCCCATCGCATGTTCTGGTGGGTCTCGGCGAGCCTGCGGCAGGTCATTCTGACGCGGTTCCGGATCGAAGAAGCGCTGCTCGACGAGTTGCTAGAGGAAGCCGCCGTCGCCGCCGCCACGGTGTCCCCGCCCGTCACCGAAGCCGAGCGGCTGGCCATGAGCCTCGCCGAGCGCGACGGTATATCGGAACGCTTCGTGCTGCAGAATTTGCGCGCCGGCCACGTGCTCGCGGCGGTCGCCGGATTGGCGCGCCTGGCCGGTCTTGATCTCGCGGCGACCCGGCGCATCGTCTTCGATCCGGGCGGTGAAGCGCTGGCGGCTTGCGCCAAGTCGATCGGCATCTCGCGATCGGGCTTTGCCGCAATCTATCTGTTGACCCGCGAAGCCCACGACCGCTCGCAGGTGATCGAACCGGGGCGGGTCGAGACGATGATGAAATTGTTCGACAAGATCGAGGTCAAGCAGGCGCGCGCCATGTTGCGCCTGTGGACGCGCGATCCGGCATACAACGCCGCGATCGACGCGATCGCGAGTGCG
This sequence comes from Candidatus Cybelea sp., assembly GCA_035632095.1. Lineage (GTDB taxonomy): Bacteria > Pseudomonadota > Alphaproteobacteria > Ferrovibrionales > Ferrovibrionaceae > DASQHM01. The sequence goes on from DASQHM010000036.1 coordinate 10,266, forward strand.
CCGAGCGTCCGGCGCATCGCGATGGAGGGGGGATGAGCGAGGGCATGGATACCATCATGGCGTCGCTGCGGCCGGCCAATGACGCCGCGCCGTCGCCGGAGGCCGGCGCCGGTACGCCGGGGAACGTTGCGGAATTGATGTCGCTGGTCGGCGCAACGCTGCTCGACGCCATGTTCGGCAATCTGGCGCCGAGTTATCTCGCCGGCATTTCCGGCGAAGTGTTGTATGCGAACGCCGCGTATCAGCGGCTGGCGGCGGAATCAGGGCAGACGCTCCTGCCCTCGCACCGGCGCGCCGTCCAGCGCGCGCTCGACCGGCGCGAACCTTTCATGCTGCACGAGACGCTCGGGCGAGACGACAAGGCGCGCATCTACACCAGCCGGCATTTTCCGATTTTCGGGCCGGATGGCCGGGTGGCCGCCGTGGGCGCCAGTTTCAACGACGCGACGGGAGAATCCGAAGCCCGCGCCAGCGCCCGGCTGGAGCGCCAGCGCCTGAACGACGTCATCCGCTCGACCTCGGATTGGGTATGGGAAACCGACGACCGCGGCCGCATCGCCTTCGTATCCGAACGCATCACCGAGGCGCTCGGCATTCCGCCGCAACTCCTGCACGGCCGCTTCCTCGCCGACGTGGGCCAGTTCCTTCCCACCGGCGCGCGCCCGGGCACGAGCGCAAACGTCCTGCAGCTGTTCCGTCCGTTCCGCGACGTGCCGTTCGAGATCGAAGACCGGCGCGGCGGCTCGCGGCGCTTCCACTTGAGCGGCGTGCCGGTCTACGACGACGCCGGCCGCTACTTCGGCTTCCGCGGCACCGCAACGGACGTGACCGAACGGCATGCGGCGGAGGACCGCGCCCGGCAGTCGCGGCGCGAGCTGGAGGGCGTGCTCGAGGAACTGACGGCAAAGAACCTGCAGCTCGACGTGGCGCTGCGCCGCGCGACCGCGGCGACAAACGCCAAGCGGGAATTCCTCGCCACCATGAGCCACGAGCTGCGCACGCCGCTCAACGCCATCATCGGCTTTTCCGAAATGATGCAGCTCGGCACTCTGGGTCCGCTGCCGCGGCCGTACCAGGGCTACGTCAACGACATGCTGACCGCGGGCAGGCATCTGCTGGCGCTGATCAACGACATACTCGACGTGGCCCGGATCGAAGGCGAAGCGATGCGGATCGAAATCGAATCCGTGCCGCTGTCGCAATTGATCGCCGATGCGCGCGCGATCATGGAAACGCGCGCCGCGGACAAGCACATCGACATCGCCGCGGTCGGCTATGACGGCGATCTGGTGATCGACGCCGACAAGACGCGCGCGCTGCAGGTCATCATCAACCTGCTCGGCAATGCGGTGAAGTTCACGCAAAGCGGGGGACGCGTCGGCATCGACGTGGGCAGTCGCGACGCCAGATTTGCGACCGTCACCGTCTGGGACAACGGCCCCGGCATTCCGCCGGACAAGCGCGAGGTCATCTTCGAGAAATTCCAGCAGGTGCACGAGACCATCCTGTCCCGCCGCGAAGCCGGCATCGGGCTCGGCCTTACGTTGTCGCGCCAGTTGGCGCGTCTCATGGGGGGCGACCTTACGCTCGATCACAGCGACGGCCAGGGCAGCCGCTTTACCGCGACATTCCCGCTGGCTTTGCAACCAAAGCTGTAATTCGCCGGATTTTCAGGGCTTTCTAAAGGCGCCGCGACCGTCATTTCAGGGAATGTTAACTCCGCTTAGGCATTGTACCTGAGGGGACGTGGCAAAACTGCTGACAAGGTCGCGGAGAATGCGGATCGAGAGTGCGGACGACGCCGAACGCCTGTTCGAGCTTGCGCGCCGCAAGTCCCAGGCCGGACGCGAAACACTTTACAAGAACATTTGGGATTTGTTCGAGAACCGCGGCGGCTCGCTCAGCGCCCGCGAGCGGGAACTCATGCGCGATATTCTGCGCCGCTTGAGCCGCGACGTCGAAATGTCGATCCGAACCAAGCTCGCCGAAAATCTGGCGCGAAATCCGAATGCGCCGAGCGAACTGGTCCACATGCTGGCCAACGACACGATCGAGGTTGCCTACCCAATCCTGATGGACAGCCGCGTGCTGCAGGATCTCGATCTGATCGAAGTCGTGCGCCACCAGACATTCCGCCATCAGCTTGCCGTCGCCATGCGCCGCAACATCGGCGAGCAGGTATCCCAGGTGCTTTGCGACACCGGAAATCCCGACGTCATATCCGCCCTGCTCAACAATCACACGGCCAAGATCTCGACCGAGGTGATCAAGGAGCTGGCCGAGCAATCGCAGCACGCCCTGACCTACCAGGGGGCCCTGTTGCGCCGCCCGGATCTGCCGCCCGACGTGGCGCAGCGCATGTACGCCTGGGTTTCCGCGGCGCTGCGCAAATACATCGTCGACAACTATGAAGTGAACGTCGACGACATCGACGATACGGTCGCCGAGGCGTTGGACGCGGCGACGCAGCAGAACGAACCGGCCGATCCGGAGCGCGGCGCACAGCGGCTGATCGACAAGCTGCACGAAGCGCGGGAGCTGACATCGGGCTTCCTGGTCAAGGCGCTGCGCCAGGGCGAGATCATGCTGTTCGAACTCGGCCTCGCCAAACTCTGCGGGCTGCGGCCGCTGCTGATGCGCCGCATCATCTACGAACCGGGCGGCGAAGGCCTCGCCGTCGCCTGCCGCGCTATCGGCCTCGACCGGGCGGTCTTCCAAACGGTCTACAAGCTGACGCGCCAGGCGCGCGGCTCCGAGGCGGACGTGCCGGACGAGGAAATGATCGAACTCAAGAACTACTTCGACGGCCTCAACCGCGCCGGGGCGAGCCTGGTGCTGCGCAAGTGGCAGCGCAATCCCGATTACCTCTATGCCCTGAAGCAGATCGGCATAAATCGCTGATTTTCCTTCCGCCTCGGGCGACCTGAGCCGGCCGCCCCGCCGGGCGATTTCGCTTGCCGGGACAGTGGGCTTGCGCTTTGCTCAAGTGCGACCTATCTCAGCATCGATTGCCATGATCGACCCCTTTGGCCGTCATATCAGCTACTTGCGCGTCTCGGTGACGGACCGTTGTGATTTCCGCTGCATCTACTGCATGGCGGAAGACATGACGTTCCTGCCGAAGGCCGAGGTGCTCAGCCTCGAAGAGCTCGACCGGCTATGCAGCGCCTTCGTACGCAAGGGCGTGCGCAAGCTCAGGCTGACCGGCGGGGAGCCGCTGGTCCGCCGCAACGTCATGAGCCTGGTGCGCAATCTCGGCCGTCACCTGGGCACCGGCGCCCTCCACGAACTCACGCTGACCACGAACGGCAGCCAGCTCGCGCGCTACGCCGAGGAACTGGTCGCCGCCGGCGTGCGTCGCATCAACGTCTCCGTCGATACGCTGGACGCGGAGAAATTCGCCAGGATCACGCGCTGGGGCAGGCTGCCGCAGGTGCTCGAAGGCATCGCGGCCGCCAAATCCGCCGGCCTCGCCATCAAGATCAACGCCGTGGCGCTGAAAGGCGTCAACGACGACGAATTCGATTCCCTCATCGCCTGGTGCGGCGAACACGGCCACGATTTGACGCTGATCGAAACCATGCCCATGGGCGACATCGACGGCGATCGCACGGAGCAATATCTGCCGCTTTCCGTCGTGCGCGCCGAACTGATGCGGCGCTGGACGCTCGAAGACACCGATTATCAGACCGGCGGCCCGGCGCGCTACGTGCGCGTGAAGGAGACCGGCGGGCGGCTTGGTTTCATCACGCCGCTCACCCACAATTTCTGCGAAAGCTGCAATCGCGTGCGCGTGACCTGCACCGGCACGCTTTACATGTGCCTTGGCCAGAACGATGCCGCCGACTTGCGTGCCCCGCTTCGCGCCGCCCCGGACGATGGGTTGCTGGACGACGCCATCGATCGCGCCATCGAACGCAAGCCCAAGGGTCACGACTTCGTTATCGACCGGCGCCACAAGCGCCCGGCCGTTGCACGTCATATGAGCGTGACCGGCGGCTGAGCCGCCTCTTCGCCTCTACTCCAGTTTGATCTGGTGCGCGAAGGTCTCGCCGTCCGAAATCGTGACTTCGGTGAATCCGAGCAGCCGGGCCAGATCGAGGAAGGTGAAGATGTCCTCGACCTTCATTTGGCGAAACATGGTGCTGGTGCGCGCCACGGCGCTGAGCTGCGCCAGCACGCCCCTGGCCTGGTAGAGCGTGCGGAACCCGAAGTCGCCGAGCGACACGATAATGAGCTTTTCCGCCTCGCTGCCCTTGGCGAATATGGCGAAGGTCGGCGGGTAGGGCTTGGACAATTGCTGCTGGGTGAGGCCGGTGACGAACGCCAACCGGCTGGCTCGCGTCGCATCTGGCAACACGGTCGCCCGGGCCGTATAGACCTCGCGACTGGTCAATTCGGGATAGTAGTAGGTCTCCTGGTTTTGTTCCGAATTGATGACATCGGCCGTGCCAGCGGCGCGGGCAATGCCGGTAACGAGGGCAAATCCCAGCCCCGAGGCCACGACGACAGCCGCCGCCATCGTGGCCATCGACGCCCCACCCAAGCCCCGCATTTTGCGACCTCTTTGGCAACCCCAATCGAGACTTATCATGGCTGCGGCATCCACATAGGGCAAGACTGCTGCGCGCTGGCGCATGAAACCGCCTGCGCTATACTCCGCCCCGCCATCCCCCGAGGCGTGAATCAGATGACATTGGAACGGATCGCCGTAGTCGCCGACCACAACGAAGGCGCAGCCGCCGGCGAAAAAGAGCTCCTTTCGGAATATGGCGCCGTTCCGCCCGAGAACGCCGACGTCATCGTCGTCCTCGGCGGCGATGGCTTCATGCTGCGGACGATGCATCGCTACATGCACCTCGGCGCGCCGTTTTACGGAATGAACCGGGGCACCGTCGGATTTCTGCTCAACAAGTACAACCCCGAAAATCTGGCCGAGCGGTTGGGGCGGGCCGAGATCGCGACCTTAAGTCCGCTCAGGATGCGCGCGGTCGGCGATTCCGGATCGGAAATGACTGCCCTCGCCATAAACGAGGTGAGCCTTCTGCGTCAGACGCGCCAGGCCGCCAAGATCCGCATCAGCATCGACGACCGTGTCCGCCTGGAGGAGTTGAGTTGCGACGGCATCCTTGTGGCGACGCCGGCAGGCAGCACTGCCTATAACCTTTCCGCGCACGGGCCGATCCTGCCGCTCACGGCCAATGTCTTGGCGCTTACCCCCATCAGCGCGTTCCGGCCGCGCCGCTGGCGCGGCGCGCTCCTGCCGCGCAGCGCCAAAGTGAAGTTCACCATCCTCGACCACTACAAGCGCCCGGTCAGCGCCGTGGCCGACCAGGCGGAAGTCCGCGACGTGGTCGAAGTGAACATCGAGGAAGCGCGCGACATCAATCTTCGGCTCCTGTTCGACCCGGAGCACAACCTCGAGGAGCGAATTCTAAACGAGCAGTTCGTGCCGTGACCGAAATCCCCCACATGGACCGCCGCATCGAGCGGTGATAAACAGCAGCCGGCAATGCCGCCAAGCGAGGATGCGATGGAGTCCCCGGTTCCGGTCGAGCTTCTGCCGGTGGACATCGCCGCCTGGGCGGCCGGGAACACCGGCATACCGTATGCCACCACCTTGGACTCCGGACGTCCCGGCTCGCACGTTCTGGTCGCCGCGCTCACGCACGGCAACGAAGTCTGCGGCGCGCACGCGCTCAAGTTCCTGTTCGAGCGGGGCATCGTGCCGGAACGAGGCCGGCTGACCCTTGTCTTCAACAACGTGGCGGCCTACGCGACCTTCGACCCAGCGAAACCGGCCGCATCGCGCTTTCTCGACGAGGATTTCAATCGCGTCTGGGACATGACCGTGCTTGACGGCCCGCGCACCAGCCGCGAGTTGGCGCGCGCGCGCGAGATCAGGCCTCTGGTGGACGCGGCCGATTTCCTGCTCGACATCCATTCCATGCAATCGGCGTCGCCGGCGCTCATGCTTTGCGGCGTTCAATCCAAGGGACGCGCGCTGGCGCGAAGCATCGGCTATCCGGCGTTCATCGTGGCCGATACCGGACACGCGGCCGGCCGGCGCATGCGCGATTACAGCGATTTCGCCGACGATTCGCGCCCGCGCACCGCGCTGCTGGTGGAATGCGGCCAGCACTGGCAATCCGGAACCCGCGATGTGGCTGTCGCGACCATGCTGCGCTTTCTTGCCGCGGTGCGGACGATTTCCCGGGAGACCGCGAAACAACATATGCCGCCAGTATCCGAATTGGCGCAGCGGGTGGTCGAGGTGACCGAGGCTGTAACGATCAAGTCCGACCGGTTCGCCTTCGCGGCGCCTTACGTCGGCATGGAGGTCATTGCCTCGGCCGGCACGGTCATCGGCACCGATGGCGATACGCCGGTCGCGACGCCCTACGACGATTGCGTCCTCATCATGCCGACACGGCGTCTGCAGCGCGGGCAGACCGCCGTCCGGCTCGGCCGATTCGCGGACTGACGGCGGCGATGGGCGATGGTTCGGCGGACGGCGCCGGAAGCGGCCGGCGCCGCGTCAGCGTCGCCTTTACCCTTCTGGCCTTGGCGATCGGCGCCGCAGGCGGCGTGGTCTTCTACTACCTGCGCCTGCCGCTGCCCTGGATGCTGGGCTCCATGACCGCCACCACCGCCGCGGCTCTGGCGGGCGTGCATTTCACCATCGACCGGCGTTTGCGGGCGCTTTTCGTCACGGTGCTCGGCGTCCTGCTTGGCAGCGCCTTCACGCCGGCCGTGCTGGCGCATGCCGGGGATTGGACCATCGGTTTCGGGTTGCTGGCGGTATTTCTGCCCGCATCGAGTGCCGTGCTTTTCGTCTATTTCCGCCGCGTCGCCGGCATGGACGCCACCACCGCGTATTTCTCGTCCATGCCTGGCGGCCTGAACGACATGACCATCATCGGCGAGGCCATGGGCGGCGACATGGTTCGCATCGCGCTCGTGCATGCCACTCGCGTGCTCATCGTCGTTTCCGTGGTGCCGTTCTATTACCGCTATATGGCCGGCATATTCGCCGGCCGCGCCGCGGCGACGGCGGCGGCGGCACCGCTGCCGCTTGCCGATATCGCGACCCTGGTCGCCTGCGGGGCCGTCGGCTGGTTCGGGGCCCGGCTCGCCAAGCTGCCGGCGGCGCAACTCGTGGGTCCGCTAGTCCTGTCGGCCGCCGCCCATTTGCTCGGCGCCACGGCGTCCCGGCCACCGCCGGAGCTCGTCGCCATGTCCCAGATCGTCATCGGCGCCGCCGTCGGCAGCCGGTTCGCCGGCCTCACCTGGCGCCGCATCTCGCATACCATCGCGCTCGCGGTCGGCTCGACCGTGCTTCTGCTGCTGATGGCCTTTGCCGTGTCGCACGCCTTCGAAGGCCGCATCCCGATCCAATCGTCGGCCCTGATGCTGGCGCTATCGCCGGGCGGCTTGACCGAAATGTCGCTGGTTGCACTCGCGCTCGGCATCGACGTGGCCTTCGTCTCGAGCATGCACATCGCGCGCATCGCCATGGTCCTGTTGGTGGCGCCCTTGGTGTTTCGCCTCGGGCGCCGAGACAACGGCGGCGCGACCGGCTAGACTTCCCGAAGCATCGAGCAACGGCCCATGAGCAACGGAAAACGCATCCCCAAAATCGCCGTCGAGGTGGAACTGACCCGTGTCGACGGCACCAAGTCGCGCGGCTTCGTCTTCATCTCGGCGAACGAGCGGGTTCTCGACATGCTGAACGCCGCAGGCCCGTTCTTCCCGTTCCGCGACGCCGCGAGCAAGCGCGTCCAGCTTTGCGCCAAGGCGGCCGTGGCCTGCGTCGAGCCGTTGGACCAGAAGGGCTAAGACCATGCGCGGTCATCACGATATGGGCGGCTTGCCGGCTGGAACCGTCGAGCCCGTCGAGCACGAGGTCGAGCATTGGGAAAAGCGCGTCGATGCGCTGATGACGCTGCTGTCCGGCAAACACAAATTCACGGTCGATGAACTCAGGCGCGGCATCGAATCGCTCGGCGCCGACGCATATGAGCGCATGAGCTACTACGAGCGTTGGATCGCGTCGATCGCCGACAGCCTCATTCATCGCGGCACGCTCACCATTGACGAGCTGGGACGGAAGATGGCCGAAGTCGAAGCACGCGAGAACAAACGCCCATGACCGTACGTTTCGCACCCGGCGACAAGGTTCGCGTCCGCCTGGCGTACCCGCCTGGGCATGTGCGCACGCCGTTCTATATTCGCGGCAAATCTGGGTCGATCGAGCGGATGTGCGGCAGCTTCCGCAACCCGGAGGAATTGGCATACGCGCGCAGCGGCGAACCGCATCGGCCGCTCTATCGGGTTCGTTTCCGGCAACAGGACGTGTGGCCCGACTATTCCGGCGCGCCGGCCGACACCATCGATGTGGAAATCTTCGCCCATTGGCTCGAACCGGCTTGAACGAGGCTTCCATGAGCAATGCGCCCGGCGATCACGAACACGGCCACGCTCACGACCACGGGCATGAGCACGGGCACCGGCATCCGCCGCAGGCCGACCACGACGACCGGCTCACCTACTACAAGGTCATGGAAATCGCGGTCCGCGAGCTGCTGATCGAAAAAGGCCATATCACGGCCGACGAAGTGCGCGCCGCGATCGAAGCCATGGACGCCCGCAGCCCCGCGACCGGCGCCAAGGTCGTAGCGCGAGCTTGGACCGATCCCGCCTTTAAAACGCATCTCTTGGCCGATGGCACTGCGGCGTGCCGGTCGATGGGCATCGACATGGGCCCGACGCGCCTGGTGGTCGTCGAAAATACCCCAGAAGTGCACAACATGGTCGTTTGCACGCTTTGCTCGTGTTATCCGCGTTTTCTGCTGGGTTTGCCGCCGCTTTGGTACAAGAGCCGCGCCTATCGCTCGCGCGCGGTGCGCGAGCCCAGGGTCGTGCTTTCGGAATTCGGCACGCACCTCGCCGACAACGTGACCGTGCGGGTTCATGACTCGACCGCCGACATGCGTTACCTCGTGCTGCCAATGCGCCCCGCGGGCACGGATGGCATGGACGAAGCGGCGTTGGCGGCCCTCGTCAGCCGCGACAGCATGATCGGCGTCAGTTTGCCGCGGCGGCCTTGACCGGCGGCGGTGGGCGATCGCCGCCCATCTATTTGCCGGCAATCACCATGATCTCCACGCGATAGGCGGGCGCTGCAAGCTTCGCCTCGACGGTGGCGCGCGCCGGCGGGTTCTGCTTGTCGACCCAGCGATCCCACACCGAATTCATTTCGGCGAACGTTCCGATGTCGGCGAGGTAGATGGTCGCCGATAGAATCTTGGACTTGTCGCTGCCGGCGGCGGCCAGGAGCTTTTCGATTTGCTGCAAAATCTGCTCGGTCTGGCCGGCTACGCCCTGTTTCGGGTCGGCCGCCACTTGTCCGGCAAGGTAGACGGTGTTGCCATATTCGACCGCTTGCGACATGCGCGGTCCGGCCTGATGCCGCTTGATGCTCATGATGCCTCCAATCCTATGCGGGGGCGGCCAGCATAGCAGGCAAGACGCAAACAACGAGATTTCGTGTCGCACACCGCATGCGCGACTTGGCTTGCGCGGGCGCGGCGCACTACACTGCACCGCAGGTGACTCTGGACACCGCCGTGAATGATCGGTGTATCGCTGGTGGACGTCAGAGCCTATCCGCGTTTGGCGCGAACGGACGTTGTCATGAAGACGCAGGACGTAAAGATCGGTCAAAGGTTTCGCAAGCGGGACAGAACCGCGCAAGTTTGGGAAGTGGTCGCCATCGGCGCCGCGCACGACCCGATCCCGCACGTCCGTTTGATCCGCGAGGGCGACCCGTCCGACATCAAAGTCGTATCCGTGGTGGCGCTTATCGACAGCAGCTATTACGTGCTGGAAAACGATAGGGATTTCGGCCGCACGGCGGCTCGGCGCTGAACCACTTGCCAGGGCCTGGCGAGGCCGCCTTTGCCGGTCTCAAACAATGTCCATAGCCCGTTGCGGCGCTGCGCCGTTCGCCGGCCACAACGCTCTGTAATGGAAGGAGAAATTCTCACTTCAACCGATGATTTATACTGAAATATATAGTTCGCTGGTTGTACGAAAGGTCCTAGCCCACCCAATTGCTCGACATATGGCAAAGATCGGACCATCTTTCTCTGAATAGTTGAGTTCCGAAGCACGTAGGGGTGCTGACGGAACCGTCGCAGGCATGGGGTGCCGATGACCGGGAATTCTCGCGTCACGGTCGGTCGGCAAACGCGAACCGGACAACCGCCTGAGGTGATTCACATGCCCGCAATAAGCGAACGCAAACCCCATACGCCGCGGAGCCGGCCGATCGACGCCCACATCGGCGGCAGGCTCCGGCTCCGCCGCACGCTGATGGGTTTCAGCCAGGAAAAACTGGCCGAATCCGTCGGCCTGACCTTCCAGCAGATTCAAAAATACGAGAAGGGCGCCAATCGCATCGGCGCGAGCCGGCTCTACCAGTTCGCCAGGATCCTCGAAGTGCCACCGTCGTATTTCTTCGACAGCATGCCAGAGGAACTGATCGAAAGCGGCATGCTGCCGGCCGGCGCTCAGGTGGTGCCGCTGCCGGCCGCGCCGCCCGGAGCGCGCGACCCGTTGACCAAGCGCGAGACGCTGGAGCTGGTACGCGCCTACTACCGCATCAACGACGCCTCGGTGCGCCGGCGCCTGTTCGAACTGGTCAAGAGCCTTTCGGACACCGACGCAACGGGCTTCCCGACCGGAAGCATCGAACGAAGCGATTGACGGCGACGCCGCAGGCCTCGCCGCCTGCAGCTATTCTGCGGCGTCCGTGCGCGCGACCGCTTCGACCTTCGCCGCGCAGAACTTGAATTCCGGAATCTTGCCGAACGGATCCAGCATCGGATTGGTTAGCAGGTTGGCCGCCGCTTCCGCGTAGCAGAACGGAATGAACACCATGCCGGCCGGCACGTCCCGGTCGGCGCGGACCTTGATATCGATGGCGCCGCGCCTGGTAGTGACGCGAAGCATGCCGCCCGGCTGGACGCCGAGACGGCCGAGCTCGCGCGGAGCCATGCAGGCCACGGCCTCCGGCTCGATGTCGTCGAGTATGCTGGCGCGGCGCGTCATGGCGCCGGTGTGCCAGTGCTCCAGCAGCCGGCCGGTGCTCAAGATCATGGGATAGTCGCTGTCCGGCACCTCATCGGGGGGCAGCAGATCGACCGGCACAATCCGGCCACGGCCGCTCTTGGTCGGAAAACCTTGCGTGAAGATGATATCGTTGCCGGGCTTGTCCGCGCCGTCGGTCGGATAAGTGACCGCGCCCTCGCGCAGCAGCCGCTCCCAACTGATGTTGTCGAGCGACGGCATGGTCTGCGCCATCTCGCGGTAGACGGACGCAACGTCGGGATAGTTCCAGTCCAGGCCGATGCGCCGGGCAATCTCCTGCGTGATCCACCAATCCTGGCGGGCGTTTCCGGGCGGGTTCAGCGCTTGCCTCCCGAGCTGCACGCGGCGATCCGTGCTGGTGAACGTGCCGGTCTTCTCCGGCGCGGCGGAAGCCGGGAGCACCACATCCGCATGGAACGCGGTTTCGGTCAGGAACAAGTCCTGCACCACGAGGTGCTTCAACTTGGCCAAGGCTTGCCGCGCGTGGCGCACGTCGGGATCCGACATGGCCGGGTTTTCGCCAAGGATATACATGCCTTCGATCTGACCGGCATGAACGGCCTTCATGATCTCGACCACAGTCAAGCCGCGCTTGGCGTCGAGTTTCGTGCCCCACAACGCTTCGAAGCTGTTGCGCACCGGCTCATTTTCGACCGACTGATAGTCCGGGAAGAACATCGGAATGAGGCCAGCGTCCGATGCGCCCTGCACGTTGTTCTGGCCGCGTAACGGATGCAGCCCGGTGCCAGGCCTGCCGACTTGCCCCGTCGTCAGCGCCAGCGCGATCAGGCAGCGCGCGTTGTCGGTGCCATGCACATGCTGGGAAATGCCCATTCCCCAGAAAATGATCGACGCTTTCGACGTGGCATAGAGGCGCGCCACGGTGCGGATCGTGCCCGCGTCGACGCCGCAGACCGGGGCCATGGCCTCGGGCGAAAAGTCCTTCACCTTGACCTTCAGTTCCTCGAAGCCTTCGGTGAAGCCCGCAACGTATTGCGCGTCATACAGGCGTTCCTCGACGATCACGTGGAGCATGGCGTTGAGCAGCGCCACGTCGGTGCCGGCCTTGAAACGGAGCATATGGGTCGCGTGCCGCGACAGCGCCTGGCCGCGCGGATCCATGACGATGAGCTTGGCCCCGCGCTTGACGGCGTTCTTGATGAAGGTGGCGGCGACCGGATGATTGACCGCCGGGTTGGCGCCGATGACGACAATGACCTCCGCATCGAGCGCGGCGGCGAACGGCGCCGTCACCGCGCCCGAGCCGATGCCTTCGAGCAGCGCGGCGACCGAGGAGGCATGGCACAGACGGGTGCAGTGATCCACGTTGTTGGTCCCGAATCCGGTTCGCACCAGCTTTTGGAACAGATACGCTTCCTCGTTGGAGCCCTTCGCCGAACCGAAACCGGCGAGACCCGAAGGACCGCGGCGCGATTTGATGTCGCGGAAGCCGGCAGCGGCGCGATCCAGCGCCTCCTCCCAGGTGGCAATACGGAAATGCGTGAACGGGTTGGCCGGATCGACCTGATCGTCGCCGTCTTTCCGAATGCCGTCTTTGCGGATCAGCGGTTCGGTCAGCCGATGCGGATGGTGGATGTAGTCGAAGCCGAAGCGGCCCTTCACGCAGAGCCGATTGCGGTTGGCCGGGCCGTCGCGCCCTTCCACGAACAGCAACTTGTCGTCCTTGATGTTGAAGGTGAGCTGGCAGCCCACGCCGCAATAGGGGCAGACGCTGTCCACCTTGCGATCCGCCCTCGCCGCCAGGGTGCCGTCCTTCCGCAGCAGATTTGCCGGCATCAGCGCGCCGGTCGGGCAGGCCTGAACGCATTCGCCGCAGGCGACGCAGGTGCTCTCGCCCATGGGATCGTCCAAGTCGAACACGACCTTGGCGTGCCTGCCGCGATAGGCCATGCCGATCACGTCGTTGACCTGTACGTCGCGGCAAGCGCGGACGCAGAGATTGCACTGGATGCAGGCGTCGAGATTGACCGCCATGGCGGGATGGCTCGAATCCGGCGGCATCGCATCGTGGCGCGGAAACCGGCTGCTTGCGACCTCCTGCCGATCCGCCCAGTGCCAGAACCGGCTGTCGGGATCGTGGGCGCGGACCCGTTCCGGCTGATCGGCGACCAGCAGCTCCATCACCATCTTGCGCGCCGCCTTCGCCCGGTTCGATGCAGTTGCCACCTTCATGCCGGCCGCCGGCTTGCGAATGCAGGATGCGGCCAACACCCGCTCGCCCTCGATCTCGACCATGCAGGCGCGGCAATTGCCGTCGGCGCGGTACCCGGGCTCCGGCGCGTAGCATAGGTGCGGAATTTCCGTGCCGAGCCGATTCGCCACCTGCCAAATGGTTTCGTCGGGTCCGGCTTCGGCGGTTTGACCGTCGACCGTGAAGACGATCGCCCCGCTCATCCGGCAATGTCCCCACGAAAATATTTCAGCACGCTGGCGAGCGGATTGGGCGCGGCCTGGCCCAAGCCGCAAATCGATGCGTCGCGCATGGCGGCGGACAACTCATCGAGGAGCGCCTCGTTCCAGACCCGCTCCTGCATGAGCGCCACGGCCTTCTCGGTGCCGACGCGGCAGGGCGTGCATTGCCCGCAGCTTTCGTCCTCGAAGAAGCGCATGAGATTGAGCGCCGCTTCCCGCATGTTGTCGCGGTCGGACATCACCACGATGGCGGCGGAGCCGATGAAGCAGCCGTATTTCTCCAGCGTGCCGAAGTCGAGCGGAATGTCGGCCATGCTGGCCGGCAAGATTCCGCCCGAAGCGCCGCCGGGCAGGTAGGCCTTGAAGCGATGGCCCGGCAACATGCCGCCGCAGTATTCGTCGAGGAGTTCACGCATGGTGATCCCGGCCGGTGCGATCTTCACGCCTGGCGACGCGACGCGGCCCGAGACCGAGAAGCTGCGCAATCCCGTGCGGCCGTTGCGCCCGTGGCCGAGCCACCAGGCGGCACCCTTCTCCGCGATGTCGCGCACCCAGTAGAGCGTCTCCACGTTGTGGATCAGGGTCGGCCGGCCGAAAAGGCCTACTTGCGCCGGATAGGGCGGTTTATGCCGCGGCAGGCCGCGCTTGCCTTCGATGCTTTCCAGCATGGCCGATTCTTCGCCGCAGATATAGGCGCCCGCGCCGCGCCGCAGGTGAACCGCGACGCCGCCGGTCAATCCGGCCTTTTCCAATCCGGCGATCTCGTGCAGCAGCATGTGCCGCAACGCCGGATATTCGTCACGCAGGTAGAAGTAGATTTCCTGCGCTTCGACGGCCCAGGCGGCGATCAGCATGCCTTCCAACACGCGATGCGGATCGGTCTCCAGGAAATAGCGGTCCTTGAACGTGCCGGGCTCGCCCTCGTCGGCGTTGACCGCCACCAGACGCGGCCCCGCTTCGGCGCGAACCGCCCGCCACTTGCGTCCCGCCGGAAATCCGGCGCCGCCGAGACCGCGCAATTCGGCTCGTTCGAGTTCCGTCATCAGGTTCTCGACAGGGCGGCGGAGATCACGGCAGGACGCAAGCAGCGAATAGCCGCCGTCGGCGCGATACGCCTTCAAGTCTTTGTGCCGGGGCGGCTCGGGATGCACGCGCAGCTTGGCGCAAGCCTCCGCCACTTTCGCCACGTCGGCGCGGGCGATGCCGTGATGCCCGACATCGGCGACAGGCGCTGTGTCGCAGCGCCCGACGCAAGGCGCCCGCACCACGCGAACCGCCGGCGAGAGCCTGGATTGCAATTGTGACAGCAGCTCCGCGCCGCCGGCGAGCGCGCAGCTCAGGCTGTCGCAGACCCGAACCGTCAGTTGCGGCGGCGCCACGTCGTCTTCCTTCGCCACGTCGAAATGGGCGTAGAACGTGGCGACCTCGTAGACCTCGGTCAGCGACAACGCCAATTCGTCGGCCAACGCCGCCAGATGCATGGCGCTGAGATGTCCGAACGCGTCTTGAACGAGATGCAGGAATTCGATCAGCAGATCGCGGCGGCGCGGGCGGTCGCCGAGCAGTCCGGCAATTTCGCGAATGGCCGCGGGGTCGGCCTGGCGTCCCTTCGGCGCAGATTTGGCGCGGCCGCGTCCACGGCCCGGGTGCTGATACTTCAGAACGCCTGTGTCCTGATCGGACATCGGTGTCAGCTTATGCCCTCGCCGAAGCCGTAACTGTCGCGCTTGGCAACGCGGCCCCGGCCCCGCCCAGGAACGCCATGGCTGCGGCGACGCCGCCCTTGCGATGCGGGACGGCGGCAAGCTGCAATCCCATTTCCACGCCGCCGAGCGTGCCGACCAAGGTCAGGTCGTTGAAGTCACCCAAGTGGCCGATGCGGAACACCTTGCCGGCGACGCGGCCGAGACCGGCGCCGAGCGACATATCGAAGCGTTCGAGAACCACTCGGCGGAATTTGTCCGCGTCATGGCCCTCGGGCATGAGGATCGCCGTCAAGCTGTTGGAATATTCCGCCGGTTCGACGCAGAGCAGATCGAGGCCCCATGCCTTTGCCGCAGCGCGCGTCGCTTCGCCGTGCCGCACGTGACGGGCGAAGACGTTGGCAAGCCCCTCTTCCATCAGCATGGCGATGGCTTCGCGCAGACCGAACAGCATGTTTGTCGCAGGCGTATAGGGGAAGAAGCCGGTCCGGTTGGGCTTCAGCATCTCCTGCCAGTCCCAGTAGGAACGCGGCAGCCGGTTGTGCTTGGAAGCGTCGAGCGCCCTGTCCGATATGGCGTTGAAGCCGAGGCCGGGCGGCAGCATCAACCCCTTTTGCGATCCGCCGACCGTGACGTCCACACCCCATTCGTCGTGGCGATAGTCGATCGACGCGAGCGAAGAAATCGTGTCCACCATTAAGAGCGCCGGATGGTGCCCTGCGTCGATGGCGCGCCGCACCAGCGGAATACGGCTGGTCACGCCGGTGGAGGTTTCGTTGTGCACCACCATGACGGCCTTGATGGCATGCGCCTTGTCTTCGGCGAGTTTGGCTTCGACCAGGGCCGCGTCGACCCCGCGGCGCCAATCGCCGGGCACGAAATCCACCACTAGGCCGAACCGCTCGGCGATGTTCCGCCACAAGGTTGCAAACTGCCCGGTCTCAAACATCAGCACCTTGTCGCCGGGTGACAGCGTGTTGACGATGGCCGCTTCCCAAGCGCCGGTGCCCGACGATGGAAACACGATCACGTCGCCCCGGGTTTGGAACACGGCCTTCAAGCCGTCCAGCACCTCGCGGCCGAGCTTTTGAAATTCCGGGCCGCGATGATCGATGGTCGGACGGTCGATAGCCCGCAGGATCCGGTCCGGCACATTGGTCGGTCCCGGTATCTGCAGGAAATGTCGGCCGCTTCGATACGCCATCGATGCTGCTCCCGCCCGAAGTTCGCGTGAGGTGTTCGAGTGTGCCCGCAAAATGCTAGTGTGTCTACGAATCGTGCCGTCGATGTGAAGTATCAGTCAACCATGACCGCCCCCGCCGCAACCGCAAAAAAACGCGCGCCCGTCGGCGATAGCCGCCTCGCGGCGCGGCTGCGGCGGGAACTCAAGGGCGAGGTGCTTTTCGACGCCTTCAGCCGCGGGCGCTACAGCACGGACGCTTCGATTTATCAGATCGAACCCATCGGGGTGGTGGTGCCGCGGGAAAGCGAGGACATCGCCCGCGCCGTGCAAATCGCCGTCGAAGAAGGCATACCGGTTCTGCCGCGGGGCGGCGGCACCTCGCAATGCGGGCAAACGGTCGGCGAAGCGCTGGTGGTCGATTGCAGCCGCCATCTCGACAAGGTCGTCGCCCTCGACACGGCGGGCCGAAGCGTCCGGGTGCAGCCGGGCATGGTGCTTGACCGCCTGAACAAGGCGCTGAAGCCGCACGGCCTCTGGTTTCCGGTCGACGTATCCACGGGAAATCGCGCCACCATCGGCGGCATGACCGGCAACAACAGCTGCGGCGCGCGCTCTATCGCCTACGGCAACATGGTGCACAACGTGCGCGCCATCGACGCGATCCTGGCCGACGGCAGTTCGTTTCGCCTGGGCGACACGCCGGCCCGCGTGGATGAAAGCGTCGGGCCGCGGCGCTACCGCGATTTGATCCACGCCATGCGCGATCTTTACGCAAGCGAAGCGAATGAAATCGCCGGGCGCTTTCCGAAACTGCTGCGGCGCGTCGGCGGCTACAACATCGATTCGATCAATCCGCAGGGCCATAACATGGCCCACCTGATGGTGGGCTCCGAGGGCACGCTCGGGTTCTTCCGCGAAATCGAATTGCAGTTGCATCCGATCCCGCCGCACAAGGTGCTTGGCATCTGCCACTTCCCGAGTTTCTACAAAGCCATGGCGACGACGAAGGCGATCGTCAAACTCGGTCCGACGGCGGTCGAGCTGGTCGACCGCACCATGATCGACCTGGCGCGCGACAGTCCTCAATTTCGCGGCATCGTCGACCGCTTCGTGCAAGGCACGCCGGACGCGTTGTTGCTGGTGGAATTCGCCGGCGAGGACCGCGACCTGCAGCATCGCAAACTTCGCCAGCTGGTCGAGCTCATGGGCGATGAAGGCCTTCCGGGCGCCGTGGTCGAGGCGGCCGAGCCGGCGTTCCAAAGCGCCGTTTGGGAGGTGCGCAAGCAGGGTCTCAACATCATGATGTCGATGAAGGGCGACGGGAAGCCGGTCTCCTTCATCGAGGATTGCGCGGTCGGGCTCGACGATCTCGCCGAATACACCGACCGCCTCACGCAAGTCTTCGCCAAGCACGGCACGACCGGCACCTGGTACGCCCACGCATCCGTCGGCTGCCTGCACGTGCGGCCGATCCTCAACATGAAGGACCCGGAGGGCGCGAAGAAAATGCGCGCCATCGCCGAGGAGGCCTTCGCCATGGTGCGCGAGTACAAGGGGTCGCACTCGGGCGAGCACGGCGATGGCCTGGTTCGCTCGGAATTCCACGAGGCCATGTTCGGCCCTCGCATCGTCAACGCGTTCGCCACGGTCAAGCGGGCGTTCGACCCCGAGGGCGTGTTCAATCCGGGCAAGATCGTCGGTCCGTCGAAGATGGACGACCGCGACCTGTTCCGCTTCAAGCCGGGTTACGCGCCGCTGGCGCTCGATACGGTTCTCGACTGGTCCGCCTGGGGCGGCTTCGATCGCGCCATCGAGATGTGCAACAACAACGGCGAATGCCGGAAGTCCGACCCCGGCGTCATGTGCCCGTCGTTCCGCGCCACCGCCGACGAGCGGCACCTGACGCGCGGCCGCGCCAACACGCTGCGCCTCGCCGTGACCGGCCAACTGGGCCCGGACGCGTTCACCTCCGAAGCCATGCGCGAAACCATGGACCTCTGCATCAGTTGCAAAGGCTGCAAGCGCGAGTGCCCGACCGGCGTCGACATGGCCCGCATGAAAATCGAATACCTGCATGCC